>PMCF01000443.1 GCA_003154115.1 Anaerolineae bacterium | reverse complement strand
AAGAGGTTGCCCTTGCCGGTGTTTTTCAGATCGTCCGCCATGTGAAGGTCGGCATTCATGCGCGCTTTGAGCACGGGGATGGCACCCAATTTGCTGAATTCGGTGGAGCGGGCGTCATAGTTGAAGGCGCAGGCGACCAGCACTTCGAAACCAGCGTCACCTGCTTCTCGCGCGGCGGCGACCAGGTCGGGACGTGAGACTGTACCGAATTCTGGGCCGATGAAGATGCCCGCGCGCTTCTCTTTCCCTTTTTCTTCGTCCCCCTCAAAGTAGCGCCCTTCAGCGCAGATGTAATGGCCGGGCCAGGGCGTGAGCGAGAAGAAGTCGATCTTGTCTTCTTTGTGCGCCTGCTGTACTCCGGCGGTTTTGAGGTTTTCAAGGATCATCTGCTCGAAGCTCTGACCAGGAGCGCAACCCGCTTTGCCTTCGGCAACGGCGTCGATCAATTCGTCATTTTCATCCACGCCCAGCGTGCGGTGCGGCGAAAGACTCTCGACCGTGAACGGCCCCGCCACGCGCACCTTCTTATTATCTTCATACGGTTTGTCGTACAGATATTCAGGCTCAGCTTTGGCAGCGATGGATGCATCAATTTCTTTTTGGCGAGCGGTGCGTAACTGCCACCATTGAGCGTGCAGGTCTTTGGCTTCTGATGACCAGCCTTCTTCTGCTTCGTGCGGAATCTGCCATTCTTCCCAGGTTTTCTTCACCGCCTTGTTAAGTTGCGCGCGCACAGGTTCCATTTTTTCTTGATACGCATCATAGATGACATCAATTTCAGCATTATTGGCGATGGATTTCAATGTGACGTGCGGCACACGCTCATAGACAAAACCTTGGCGAATATTACCGTAGGTAGGTTCGGTGGAAGGAATAATTCTTCCAATCTCGGCTTCTTTGATCTGACCATCACGGCTATCTTTCAATAGATAGAATAGATAACGAGCGCCCATGATGCGGATGCGTGCCAATGCAAGCGCTACTCGGGACGTGTCAATCGTAATCCAACGACGGCCCCATTGTTCAGCGACGGTGGCGGTGGTCCCGGAACCGCAGGTTGGGTCCAGCACGAGATCGCCGGGGTCAGTAGTCATTAACACGCATCGTTCGATGACGGTTGGATGCGTCTGAACGACATATCGCATATCGGGAGTTATTGCAGCATCACTCCAGATATTGCTCAATGTAAAAGCAGGGAAGTCATCGAGGAACCGTCGGAACATGAGACGCGCGCCAGTCGATACGACGCGATTTGCTCGATTAAGCCGCGCTCTACCTTGCTCGCCCGTTGACCACCCTCTACCATAAGGAGGCACGTAGTCGCGACCTCTAAACGTATAGCCTTCGGAACTCTTGCCACCCCCAGTATTGGAAGTTAGATCAGTGAGCTGAAATTGCCTAGCGCCCGGTGGAATTGATGAAACACCTCTCTTTTCATCGCGTGTCAGTGCTCTTGTCTCTCCTGTCTCGACTTGAAGTTGGTCATATCGTTTGGTCGGATTTGATTCATCCCCAGCCACCTTCTCGTCGAACAACTGCCGATATTTTGTGTGATTCGTATCCTTACCGTAAAAGAGAACGTAGTCTCCCACGGATTTCAGAAATTTTCCTGATGTGCCACCAGTTTTCTACAATGTAATAATCGCAATGAAGCCTTGCTCACCAAACACCTCATCCATCAGCGCCCGGACGCGGTGGACATTCTCGTCACCAATCTGGACGAAGATTGACCCTGATTCGGTGAGTAGGTCACGGGCAACAGTGAGTCGGTCACGAAGGTAAGTAAGGTAGCTGTGGATTCCATCGCGCCAGGTGTCACGGAAGGCTTTCACCTGCTCTGGCTCACGAGTGATGTGATCGGCTTTACCATCAGTAACGGATCGACTTGTAGTAGACCATTGAAAATTAGAGTTGAACTTGATGCCGTAAGGCGGGTCAATGTAGATGCATTGCACCTTACCGCGCAGCCCTTCACGTTCTGCCAAAGAAGCCATCACCTGCAGGCTGTCGCCCAAGATCATGCGATTGCTCCAGTTGGCGTCGTGCTGGTAGAACTCGGTCTTGGCGGCTTCGTTGGGCAAGCCGTTGAAATCGGCGAACATATCGAATTGCTCGGTTTTTCCGGCCTTCTCCTGTTGCTCCGTTTGTTTACGCAGGTCGTCAATGAGGACTTTGGGGTGCACCTTCTCCTGAATGTAGATCGGCGGAGCCTGCACCACCAGGCCAGACCAATCCTGCATAACCTTGCCGCGCCAGACCAACTGCGGGTCGAGGTCAGGGTTGCGGCGCGCATACGCCACTTGAATCGGCGTCTGCTGTTCGTCACTCAAAACCGATTGGTACTCGGCGGTTGGAATGTGCTTACGCGAGGCATCTTTGTGTTTGATGGACTCGATAGATTTCTGTGATTTTGCTTTTGTAGTTTTCTTGGCCATGATGTTATGTAGTTGCGATTGAGATGCCGCTGTCGCGGGCAACGTCTTCACTGATCTCTTCACCTTCTTCAGGTGCCTCTACCGCATCGGCGACCGGATGACCGGTTGCGTTGCCAATTAGTGTCAGTAGGGCCTTGCGCCGCTCTTTCATGAAAGACTCAAAGTCGTCAGCGCGCAGGTGGATTGGCGAAATGCAGTGCGAGGTGAGATAGCTGTCGAGCACAGCCGGGGCGATTGGCGGGTTCTCGATCTGACCATCGGCATTCTTCTTCCCAATCTCCAGTTTCGCCAAATACTTGGATGGAGCGACGCCCCCGATGATTCGGTTGGTGCGGTAGCTGAGCGGTGTTTTGTTTATGACACTGTCGTAGATCTTCACATCGATCTTCTGTGCCGCGCACCAGTCTTGCGGAAAGATGTGGTGAATATCCACGCCTTCATCAAAGAACACTGTCAGGTCGTAACCCTGGCCGCTGCGGAAGTCTTTTGCCCCTTCCCGCATGAGCAGGGCATGGATGCCCTTATAGGCGGCAGAGAGACGGGTGCGCATCGTCAGCAGGCGATCCGCACGAAAGACACCTTCACTAACTGTCGAAGGCTCAGGTCCGCCATCGAGCCACGCTGGAACTTCGACAATATCCTTCGCAAATCGGCTTTCGATAGCCCCCCCGTATAGTTCGCCAAAGATTCCGCACCAGAACCACCGGGCGATCTTGTTCATGTGCCCGGCGTGGTCCGCCTTGTCGCCAATCTCGGCAAAGATCGCGGCGAGCGGCACCAATTGTGTCTGGTAGGGAAGATCAATGACGCGGTGGATGTTCTGCTGCCGGAGAAATTTCGCGGCTCTCTTGTAGCCAGCCTCTACGCCGTCACGGTAGGCGAGGTAGGCTTCCAGCGGCAAATCCAGCAATGACTGACGAGTGGCACGCACTGCGGGAAGATCGTTTTCACTTACACCGCTAGCGGCCTTATCGGCCCTGACTTTCTTTGTGTGGCGCAAAGCAATAGCCTGAAGAACGTCGGTGCTTGCTACTTTTGAAAGCACGCCGACTGTCTGATCGGCAGCGCGACCAAATTCGGCTAGGCGAGCCTGCATCCCCTTTTTGCCATCAGCACCAAGCCAGTCATCCCGGAGTTTGTGCCCGCGTGCGGCATACATGGCAGTTAGCAGTTCAAACGCGTCGAGCGCCTTGCCGCCGGTGTTTACCTTTTCAAACACGAGGCAGACCGCTTCATGCGAAGTGTCGTGAGCGAGCGTGATGACCGGCACTTGATAGTCATTGAAATTCACCAAGACCTCGTTCTTGAACTTCTTGAAGATATCGCGTTTGGCGACCTCCCCTTTGGCGATCCAGTAATCCCCAAAACTCTCCTGCCATTCGTCCCAATCGAACACCCGATTCAGCGGGAACATCAACTTCTCGAACTCATACTGAGGCTGGGATAGGTCGAGCAGAATGTTTCTATCGAAATTGGTCTTGATACGGCGGTCTTCAGGGACGGAGAAGATGGCTTCGTCGCGACCGTCATCCGGTTTCAATGCCTTAAGAATGTCGATGTAGAACCAACGTTTCACCATTTTGTTCTTCGGCGTGATCGTTTCGACAACTTCCCGTCTCAAGCACGCCTGGTAAAGAGAAGTCATCCGTTGCTGGCCATCCAGCAAAAGTTCTTCAGGCGTCGTCTCCATAGCCGCGATTGGGGCGCCTTGAACAGGTCGTCGAGCAAAGATCGTTACGCCAGGTTTGGATTCCAGCGTCATCAATGCGCCGATAGGAAAAGCACTGGAGATTGAGGCGATGAGGCTCAGGATTCTGTCTTCTGCCCATACCCAACTGCGCTGAAAGTCCGGCAATTGAATTTTACCGGCACCGCATTGACGAAGCAGCGATTCCAGAGCAACCGGATTAGTTTTGAAGGCGGTCTTTGACATTGGCTTAAATCTCCTTGGAGCAGGTGGTGATCATCTTGTTGAACCCGCTTTCGACCTTGGCGGCGAAGTCAGTCTCGATCTGATAAACCTCAGTGAACTCGGCGAAAGCCCAGCGTCCATACGTGCCGAGGTGATTGACACCGGGAACCCAGTAGGTATCCATTGTGGACTTCTTTTCTTTGGCATCCTCGCCGCGATAGCCTTTGATCTCCACGATTAGGTTCAATGGATCTTCATGTCCGTCATCCACCTGCACAATAAAATCCGGGATGTACTTGCGCATGCTGGAGCCGTAACGGTAAGGCACTTCAAGTCCCAGACCTTGATTTTTGACATACGCCCGCACACGGGGATGTGATTCCACCACGCGGCAGAACTCCCCTTCCCAGTCACTGTCCAGGATTGCCCAGTTGACATGGCACTTGCGCGAGTCGGTCTGCCAGCGGCTGGCTTTGGACGTGTAGAAGTTGACGTGCATACTGGAGCCGGTCGGATTGTACGGATCAGGCACCGCGCGGATGGGCTGTTCGCCCTCGAAGTGGCGCGTGATCCCGGCATGAATGCGGGAGCAAGCCATATCCGCCAGTTCCTGATAGATCAACTGCGCCGGATACGTCCCGCCCTTGCAGACCAGATAGCTCTCCAACCATTGCTTGGTGATGCGCTTGAGCTGCCCGAACAAATGGTATTCCGGCTCCTTGTCCGGGTCGCGGTAGTGATTGTAAAGCAGCCGCGAGGTCAGGTGGAAGATCAGCGTCGAGTGGCGCATATCTTCGAGATGTTTCAGGCTCAAGTCCACGCCTTCGCCGATAATGCCCGCGTTCGTGGTGATCGATGGCCCCACCAGATCCGGGGTCAACTCCAGGATCGAATCTTCATTGAATTCCGCTTCGAGGCGTTCATTCGGCAACTCTACGCGATAACCAGCCACGCGCGGAAATTGAATCTCCAGCTCATCGCGCTCCGGTCGCATGGCGTGAACGTGCACACTCTCGCGCGGCGTTTGCGGTTTGGAGATAACCGGCTTGGCGGTGAAATCGAAGGGAATGCCGAGGATATCGGCATATTCGACATCGAACAAACCATTCTCGTTCAGATCATAGGATTGTCTGCGCAGCGCGCGTCCGACCACCTGCTCGCACAACAATTGCGTGCCAAAGGCGCGGATACCGAGAATGTGGGTAACGGTGTTGGCATCCCAGCCTTCGGTCAGCATCGAGACCGAAACCACACAGCGGATCGATTCGCCCAACCGGCCTAGTTTGCCGACTGTATTCATCACCTCGCGCAGCAAGTCCTGATCCGTGATGTTATCCGCCTGACGCTGGTCACCGGTGCGCTGGATGATCTCGCGCCGAAAACGTTCGATCTCGTCCGTGGCCATCTGACGGAAGTTTTGGTCGAGCGCTTCGCCCGACTCCAACTGCTCGCTGTCGATCAAAAGGGTGTTGGGGCGCGCCAGAGGATTGCCATATTCATCATAATTGCGGAACAATTCCAAACGTCCCGGCACCAAAGTGGATGTGCCATCCTCATTTTCACGTTGAAACCCTGAAATAAAGTCATACACCAGTTTCGAAATGGAGGTGTTCTGGCAGACGATGATAAAGCAGGGGGGTGTGCTGATGCCCGCCTGTTTCCAGAGATCATAAGTCTTTTGGTAATGACCATACAACGCTTCAAACGCCGTCTGAAGTTCGACCGGCAAACTGAGCGGGTCGAGGTTCTTGGCTTTTCCACGCCCCTTTTTGGGCATCTTCGCGCGGACGTTCTCCCAGATATTGCGGAACTTGGGCATCTCGCCGCCGGGGATATTATCCGCGACGGGTACGCGCGGCAGCTTCACGATGCCACATTCGATTGCATCCATCAACGAGAAGTCACTCATCGTCCAGGGAAAAATCGTCCCTTCGGCGTAGCCCGAGCCTTTCAGGAAGAACGGTGTTGCCGAAAGATCGACCACCTGCGCCAGTCCGAGCTTCTCGCTCACGATCTCAAGACCGCTGATCCACAAGCGGGCCGCCTCATTGTTGGCTTCGGCTTCTTCGCGGTCATCGCCTGTCAAATCCTCAGCCTCTTCCTTCTCAGGCTTTTCGCGGTAACAGTGATGGGCTTCGTCATTGATGGCCAGGATGTTTTTCATGCCCATCAATTCCGGCATCACCCGCTGGAGCATTTGCCCTTCCGTTTCCAGCGTGTTCAACTCTTCGCCGCGTCCCTGCAACAAAGAACGCCCGCCTTTGGAAAGCGGAATACGCTCGCGTAGTTTGAAGGCGTGGTAATTGGTAATGACAATTTTTGCTTTGCCCAGTTCCGGTAGAAGATCAGCCGGCACAAGTTCACGGCTGGCGTAATAACTGTATGGATCGTTGGGTTGTAACACCCGCAGCCGGTCACGGATGGTAATGCCGGGTGTCACCACCAGGAATCCCCGCGTGAATTTTTTGCTGGTTGGATAGCGCAAATCATTGATCGTCTGCCAGGCGATGATCATCGCCATCACAGTCGTCTTCCCTGAGCCGGTTGCCATCTTCAGCGCGATGCGCTCAAGACCGGGGTTGGCTTCATCGCTTGCGCTGGCCAGGCGCTCCAAAAGTTCTTTCTCACGCTTGCCACCTTTCGGCGCGACTTCCGTCAACCAGATCAAGGTTTCCGCCGCCTCCACCTGGCAGAAGAAAGGCCGAATGTCAGCAAATTGATGATGTCTCCAATGCTGTAGCAATCGCGCGGTTTCCGGCGTCACCTTCCAGTCATTTGGATTCGGGATCATACGCCACTGATCAACGTAATTTCTGACCAGATTAATATTGCCGGTGGTGTCATACTGCTGGTCGCTGGTGGACAGTCCCTTGCCTTCATCCATGACCATTGGCATTTGAGTGCCGGCTGGATTGTCCGACTTCCGCTTCCTCGGTTTTGGAATGGGCGTGATGAACTCTGCACCGCGGCGGTATTCAATGATTTGCTGTGTAGGCTGCCCATCTTTATCCAACTCCCAGTACCTCAAAGGATATTTGTACGGGGAGTTGAGAATAGGGTGACTAAAAAAAGGATTATCCATGCTTTGATTCCTTGAAAGTCATATCAATGGCCGGAAACAGAGACTGCCTTAGGAGTACGTCGTCAATGCCAAGAAAATGAACCTTAAAAACTCTAACGCATACTGATTCGCTATACTTTCCAGACGCTTGATGCCATTGTTCAACAAATCGAGTTCATCTGTCCCTGATGTACCTGACCTGCTGTAATCAAAGCCTGGCCTTCGGCTTATTCACTGTAGTACGATGCCAGCCAAAAGTGGTGTAACCGCGTGACGGATCATCGTTGCCAATTCCGTCTCTGTTGGCCGCCGCAGATTTTCAATGACTTCTTTCTCGCGCTCGCCAAGCAGTCTGACCAGCTCAGGTGCTTCTTCGATTCTGGTGGGAATAATCGCGCGAAACAGGGCGCGCAATAGATCGCCTTTCAGCGGCTCATTCACTTCGCTTAGCTCAGCGTTCTGGGTTTCGCTGTTCTGAATCAAGAAGACGTGCAATGACGTGCCCATTTCCAGCCAGCCGCCTCGTTTGTCACTCTGCACGGTTTGTCGCGCCAGGGCTAACACCCCAAACGGAAAACTGAAGGTTGCTGCTGGCAACGGCTGATCACCCGGCCAGCGCAAATAGGCGGCGCCAGAAGGCTGATCGGGAAAAGCGTACTTGCGCAACGTTTCAGCCACCGGCCCAACATTTAATCCTAAGCGGCGGGTCACTGGTCCGTCCGGACCGTATACCAGAACATCGATACTCTCAGATACGATGTAATCCTGGTCGTCCTTCAGGTTGAGCACGAGCGCTTCGTCTTCCACGCGTTGCACAGTCTTCCCGGTACGCCGGAAATGCTGCTGGGTGTAACCGGACTGCCGTTTTGCACCGCCGTGCTTCTCCATAAAGAAAACAACATCGTCCCACGTGGCCAGGCCAGCGTTCTGCTGTTCGATCGCTTTTTGTTCCGTGCTGTACTTGTCGTGAAAGTTCTTCCAATCTTGAAAACCACGTTGCACCATATCGGCCAGCGTTTGCTGATCGGCCGCACTGAGCGGTGCAGCGGGAGCATTCAACAATAGCGCTTGTAGTTCTTCCTGCGACACCAACGCCATCACACGCGAAAAGACCGACTCAAAGCGTTCTTTCTCGACGAGCGTGGCGGCAATCAATTGAAGTCTCTGCCGCGCCCTGCTGTACGCATCTGCCTCACGACTATCTTTGACCACCACCGTGTCCACGATGATGGTTTCGCGCGAGCCGAAGCGATGGACGCGGCCCACGCGCTGTTCCAGGTCCATCGGGTTCCACGGTACATCGATATGAATCAAGCGGTGCGCCACTTGCAAGTTAATGCCTTCACCGCCGGCACGTGACGACACCAGGAATTGTGGTCCGCGCACATCCCAGAAGCGATTGACTTCCTGCTCACGCTCGGCGTCGCTTTGACCGCCGATAATTAATGCAGGTTTTGCGCCAGTCTTCTTCTCCAGAAAACGCGCTAACGCCGTGACTGTCTCGATGGGCTGCGCAAAAAGGACAGCTTTCTCTCCGTTAATATCAGTCAGCAACGCCCGGTAGATCTCATTCCATTTATCATCACCGGTGTTCTTGACCAGACGAATACCTTGTTGGAGCAGGCTTTCCAATTCGGCGCGCTCAAACCACTCAGCACCCGCATCCCCATACTCTTCAATGTCATCCACATCGGCATCTTGCTGCTGGCGATCAACTTCGCGTTGGATCCGGCTCAAAAGTGCATCCAGCGGCTCATCGACCGGACCTAATCGATAGGGGCGCATGGCGGCCAGTGCTTCGGTTAGGGTTTGGTTCTTCAATGTCCAACCGGCGCGCACGGCCTGGCGCGCCAGATAACCCAGACCGGCCTGCGGACTGGACGTTGCCCATTGCATTGCCTGGGCACAGCGCCAACCGGCCGCCCGCTGACGTGATTCGTTCATTTGAGCCGCATCAGAAGGACGATAAAAATCATGGATGGCTTGAATCCAACGCCGGTGTTCCGGCCCCAGATCGATTACCAGCGGCGGATTCACCTGGCGGCTGGGGAATAGCGGATGACCATCCCAGCCCGTAATATCGTCTTTAGTGCGGTAGATGACACGCCCTGATAGATCGCTAATCGCTTCAGTGGGTCGTTGTAGCAAGTGCAAGAGATTCTCAAAACGCACAGCATGACCTTGATGCGGCGTGCCACTCATCAAGATCACGCGCGCTTGATCAGATTGCTTTTCAATCAGTTTCTTGACCAGGCTGTAGGCTTGTTTGGGATCACCGGCATCCGGCGACCAGGCCGACAAGTGATGGCATTCATCGACAATGACCACATCCCACGGCGGCGTCGCCAGCACCCTCTGGCGATTTTGAATATGAACGGCTCGGTGGACGCTCGCAATGATGCGTGTATCCGACTCCAGGCGAGCATCAGTGCTTTGCGCCGACCATTGACGAAAGCGCAGTCCCAAACGATCAAATTCACGCTGAACGTTGTTCACCAGACGAGCCGGCGCAAAATACAAGACCCGCAGACCGGGAGTCTGCGTCAGGAGTTCCTTGAGCAATAAGCCCACTTCGATCGTTTTGCCCAGACCGACCTCGTCAGCGATCAGCAGCCGATCCAGAGTATCACTTCGGAGGACGTGCCTGACCAGGCTAACCTGATGTGAAAGCGTTTCAACGGGCCGCGCATCCAGGCGACGTTGCGGGTCTTCGGCAATCAAGTAGTAGGCGTTCAAACGGATCAGACTGCGGCGTGACATCGATTGCCAGCTCACATCGTCGGGGGGCGACTGGAGCAACTGGCCGGGAGTAACAATGGGCGTTGCACGGCGGTAATCCAGACCGGTTTCAACTACCGCTTCGGTATTTTCCATGTCACCCCAGAGCCGCCGCGGTGGTTCGACCAAAGTCAAAGTGCGGTAGCCCCATTCATCGATTTCTTCTCTAAGCAGGGCACTCGGAAAGGGCGAATCTGGCTTCAGATATAGATAGGTATCGGACATTGAACCCTACTCTTCGCCTGAAAAACTCGCAGGTAGCGCCGGCAAGGCACTGCGCATAGCTCCAACATTCGACAGAACTTCCTCACGTCGTCTGGCATCCTGACGTGCCAGGCGCACCTTCTCGGAAGCGACAATCGTTTCCGCCAGTGGCGTCAACGGATCTTGAAAATCGGCCAAGGCCTCTCGGATTTCCTCAGCAGCTCCGTCATATACTTTTTGCAGCAGCCGCTGGGCGGGGGGCTTGGCCGCACCGGCGACTTCGTGCGCCAATTCATGGTAGAGCATCAGGATGCGACTCTTTACGCCCCGCCCTACATGCAAATTCTGATCAACAAATTCATTACAGGCCTTGCTGACTTTTCCTTCAACCACTTCAGTCAGGCGGTCGCGGACTTCGTCGCGCATCTCTTTCGTCATTTCACGGCCAATGGATTCAAATTTCTTGGCACTAGCCTTTAACGCTTCATGCTGTGCCTTGACCGCCTTGGTTTGTACACGAGCGCCCTGCGACACGGCCCAGTCAGTTAACTCGCCTGCCAGACTCACACAGTCCTGGCTGTAATCCTTGGTCCGGGTACGCACGTCCTGCAGGATGTTCTTGCGCCAGGCATCGGCAATGGGCTCTTCGAAGCGGAGGGTGAACTCTTTAGGCAAATTGATGTCGCGTGCACCCGAATACCGTCCGCCCCGACGCACGGAGGCCCGCAGCGTCTGCCAGTGCGCTTCACCGAGCCCGACCAGATAGCTTTCGATATCCTGGCTGGCTTGAGCGGTCGAGGTTCCGACGAGATCTTTAATGCGTTGTGGCACGCCCGTCTTGAGAAACTCGCGGTAAGCGCCCTGCCGCTGGTGAAACTCCTTGCTCGGGGCGACTAAAAAACGGTCTAGTTCTTCCTTCAACCTCGCTATCTCTTCATCTGTGCGCGACTGTTCTTCCCATTGGGCCTGGACCAGATCAAGTGTGGCTGTAAGGTGATTCTGGAAATTCAGTCCGTCTTCATACAACCGCGTTAGAACACGCCTTTTGCGCTGCTGCGACTGCTGCTGTAGGCTGCGGATCAAGGCGGGTACCCCAGACTGCTCAGGATCGCGCAAAAAAGACTGATCGTCTTGATCGGCTAGCGCGAGGCGCACATATTCTGGCGCAGACAGTGGATGCACTTGCAAGGTACTCAACAGATTATGCACAACTTGACGGCGCGATTCGGTTGCTTCAGGCCCTCTAAGCCAGATATCTTCCAGCCGATGTTGCAGCTGCTGGCGCATCTGTATTTTTGCTTCCTCGCGAGAAGCGGCGAAGTGCTCATACTTGCGCTGCGAGCGATCCTGCTGAAATCTGGAATTAGCCACATCGTCGATTCGGGTAACCGCCACGATAACAATGGGGTTGTCATCCGGCTCATCAACTGAATACAGCAGCGAATTCAAGAATTCAGTTTTGCGCAAAGCCTGTGCCACTGACTCAGTGATACCGCGATGATCCACTACCAGCACCAGTGCTCGCGCGCGTGTGCGCATCCACTCTCGTGTAATGTCCTTGTGAAGATCGCTGAGCACTCCAACTCCGGGCAAATCTACCAAGGTCAGGCCGGTCTTTAATATTTCCGCCGGCCAATGGATAGTGAGCTTCTTGATCAAAGGTGCCAGATAGCCAGTCGCATGGTCTTGCACGGCCCGCGTAAAAGCCGTATCGTTTGACTCTCGTTCAATCGCCATCGCCTCGCCAGGTCGAGTCCGCTCCAATAAAGTCTGAATTCTTCTGATCCGTGCCAGATCAGCATCTAGTGGTAATGTTCCATAAACCCGATCTTTGCTAGCCGCTTGCCGGAGAGAATCAACCAGATACTTGAGTTCACGTTCTTGATCCTGATTGCCGGCAATTAGCAATTGCGCCCGGCGGCGCCATTCTTGGCGCAAGTCGAGTGATTCAGATTGCTCGATATCGTCAGCTAACGAGTCTTTGCTATCGGTTGGAAGATCGGCCTGATCCAGTCCGGCTGATAAGGCAGCTTCAATATCCGCTGGGTTCAGCTCGCCTAATTCAGTCTTGTACATCTGCTGCAACCCAAAAATCGTTTTCAGCAATACACCAACGCCGTGATATTCAATTTCCAATCTGGGGCGCTCAGCGTATTTCACAATCACAGCTTGGGCTGTTAGCGGTCCGATTCCACCAGATGGCACCACAGCCTGCTGGCTATCCAGGATGGCGTTAAGCAAAGTACTCTTGCCAACGCCTGAACTGCCGAGAAAGCAGGCAGCCAGCTCATCATTGAGGGTCGCCAGGCGCTTCTGTAATCGTTCCCGGTTCCGATCGAAATCATTAATCCGATCAATGGGCAGGACGCTTTCGAGGAAGGGCCGGGCGCGCTCGTTATACCATGCTAGTAGATCAGAAGTAGATTGTTGAATAGGTGGCATGACCCTGTATTCTCCGTATCTCTGTAACCTTACTGTTTTGAGATTGTGACTACTCAGGCATAACGGATTTC
>PMCF01000191.1 GCA_003154115.1 Anaerolineae bacterium | reverse complement strand
GCACCAAGTTAGCTTGGCGCACAACGCCCGCGGCGTCAGCCGACCACCGACCACGGCGACAATGGTCAAAAACGACGCTCAATTAACGCAGCTTCAGCAGGTCGGGGGCCAGCCGTGTTGGGCGGCGGTTTCTTCAACTCTTATTCCCTTTCCGGAATATTATGGCCGCTTAAGTGCCCGACCAATTCCATGTTTAATTGATTGACCACCCTCTCATCTTCAAAGGCAGTGTCAGGTAACGCTTTCACGAATTCAAGCATAAAGTTCCGCATCTTTTCAAAGGATTCAATAACATTATCTTCATCAAACCCTCTTACTTTTGCAACTGCTTCAGCATTAAAAGCATCCACATCGTATTCTCTTGGTTGGGATTGTGGATCAGTTAAATATCTTTCGACAGCATGATAGCCAACTTCAAACCATGCAATAATATGGGAAAGCAAATCGGCAAACCGGGCATATCCTTGGCTTACTAGAAAGGCAGATTGGGTATCAGGTGATAAACATTGAAATCGTTGCACGTATGTTGCCCAATCCCCTTGAAGAATATTTAGAAATTCTTGCCGAGTGAGAATAGTCATGACCATTACCTCCGTTTTTGTATTCTATATCCAGATTCGGCTGTCATTAATCATTGTCAATAATTCAGCCGCCCAACTACTGATTATCCCGATTCGTGTACACGAATTCCAGCGTCGTTGCCATCAGCATACAACATAGTTGCCCCGCCGGTCAAGCACCAAACACTTCAGACCTGGCAGGTTTCCATTGACGATCAGGCTCGCCGTGATGATCAATCTGATCGATCATCTGGCTGTGCTTTCCTGACGATCGAAACCTGCCAGGTCTTTCCCTTCCTTCTACCGCTTCCCGCCCCGTGGCTTGAGGCCCAGCTTCGCCAGCAGCTCAGGCCGATCTTTCAGCGCGGGCACGACGATGCCCGTGAAGCGACTGACCCACGCGTTGAGGTCGGTCAGCGTCGCTTTCTGCGCGGCTGTGCCGCCTTTAACCCGACGGTTGCAGCTGTTTGGCATGTACGCCGCAATATTCCGAATTCGGCAGCGCGCGATTGCGGCACGGCTGACCCGCTTTGGTTAAGGCGTGACAGCGGCCGGTGGCCGAATGACCATTGGCTGGAGGGGCCTTGGTAAGCGCGAGGGTCGATCGGGTGGGAGCAGCCAGCCGCAACATGTCGGCCAGCTCAGCTTGAAACTCGTCGACAATCGCCTGCGGATCAGGCATCAAACCCGCATCCGTCGCAACGCCGATGCTGACCTCGCCCGCATAGCTCAGAATGCTAAGCCCCAGGCCAATATCGCCGGAGCGCGGCACCCAGAACATGAGGCTGCGCAGGCGCTGACCCGCCAGATAGATCGGCTTGCGCGGGCCGGGCACGTTGGTCATCACCGCCGAAACTTTGGCAGCAAAAAAATCGATGATGATTTTTTCGATCTGTTTCGGCGTCAAGCCTAAGGCGGTGAGCACGCCGAACGCCACCCACGCCTCGGGCGTCCCTTTGATATCATCCATGCGCTGTTTGAGCACCTGCAGCCGTTTCGTTACATCGCGCACACCCACCGGCAACGATAAGAGAATCAACCCGAATTGATTGCCCAGTCGATCGAGGTCACGCCCGGCCCGCACGCTGACCGGCACCATGGCGCGCACGTTCACGCCGGTCACATCCTGCCCGCGCCCTTCCATATACCGTCGCAATGCGCCGGCCGCTGCCGTCAACAACACGTCGTTGACCGTGCCGCGCAAGATGCGTCCCAACCGCACCACATCGCCCAACGGAATCGGCGCCGACCAGGCCGCCCGTTTCTCCACGCCGCACTTGCCATTGATGATCGTTTTTTGATCGGGGCTGGTCAGCAGCAGTTTACTCGCCGCGTTGACGGTCAGGGCACCGAGGCTTACAGCCTGAGTTATTCGCGCCGGTTCGGAAATATTGAGCATGGCTTCGCGCGTGACGAGGCGGGCCGCCGCCGAAGCGGTATCGATCAATTGGGTGAAGGGGCGCAGGGGGTGAAAGCCCGATCGGTTGGCCTGGGCCCGATCGGCTCGCGCAGGCCGCGCCAGCGCAGCATCCGGCTGGGCGTCCGTCAGCGACAACAAAACCTGCACCAACGCCAGGCCATCGGCAATGCAGTGATGCAGACGCGGCACGATGGCGCAGCCGCCCTGATAATTTTCAACGTAGTAAAACTGCCACAGCGGATGATGCATATCGAACGGCTGACTCATCAAATCGCCGACCAGCTGTTGCAGCTCGACCTGTCCGCCGGGCGCGGGCAGCTGCACGCGCGGCACGTGGTAGTCCATGTCAAAGTGCGGATCGAATTCCCAGCGCGGCAGACCCAGCCCCAGCAAAGGTTCACGCACACGCTGCCGGAAGCGATCGTAGATCAGCAAGCGGTGGTGAATCAGCTCGATGAGGCGGGCGCGCTCGAGCGGGGTGTCAAGCACCATCACCCCGGTGATCATCGCCAGATTGGTGGAGCGATCGATGTGCAGCCACGCGGCATCTACTCCGGTAAAGATTTCAGCAGCCATGGTATAACCTCCCTTAGATCGCTTCCCGTTTTGATTTACGCCGTGCTCCCGCTGGATGGGTACATCCAGCGTTTAAGAGCGGCGGATGTACCCATCCGCCGGGAGCATTTGACGATAATCCCGCTCAAGTCTGGAGAGCCGAAATTCGCTTTAGTGTCCCGGCCCCGCCTAACTCTGCGGCAGCGCTAATTGGCGTTTCACTTCTGCCACCAGTTGACCGGCATCATACGGTTTTTGGATGAAGGCCACTTCACGCTGCCCGGCAAAGCGTGAGATCACTTCATCGTGACTGTAACCCGACGACAGCATAATGCGCACCTGCGGATTGATCTGACGCAGTTCGCGGAAGGTCTCTTCGCCGGTCAGCCCGGGCATGGATAAGTCCAGGATGATCAAATCGATTTCCGCCTGGCGGGCACGATAAAGTTCGATGCCGGTTTGGCCGTCGGGCGCGGTCAACACAGACAGTCCTTCCAAATCCAGAATATCAGTTACAGCGTCGCGCACAGGCTCTTCGTCGTCAATAACCAGGATCCGCTGACGAAGCATATCGGCCTCCTGAACAATTGCTGGAGCAAGCGTTTCCGAGGTGGTGACATCTTCGCTGGGGAAGACCAGCTCAAAGAGGGTGCCGACGTTCAATTCACTCTTGACCCGCAGCCCGCCGTCATGCCCCCGCACAATGCCCAGCACGGCGGCCAACCCCAAACCACGCCCGGTGAATTTGGTGGAAAAAAATGGATCGAAGATTTTGGACGAGGTTTCCTGGTCCATGCCACAGCCATTGTCTTCCACTTCGAGGAGCACATACGGTGAGGGGGTAAGATTCGCCTCATCCAGCTGCCATAAGGCAGCCTTGTCGGGCGTCAGGAGATAGGGTCGGGTGCGAACCACCACCTGGCCTGCCGCCTGGCCAATCGCTTCGGCCGCGTTGATGATCAGGTTCATCACCACTTGTTGAATTTGACCGGCATCGCCCATGATGAGGGGCAGCGGATCGGTAAGTTCGGATCGCAGCAGCACGTTTTTGGGCACCGCCACTTCAAATAAATGTAGGTTTTCCTGGATGAGGTGGTTCAATTGAATGGGTCGCCGTTCAAACTGACCGCGGCCGGAATAGGCCAAGAGCTGCCGGGTAAGATCAGCCGCACGGCGCGCGGCCGATACGGCTTTCTCGATCGGCTGGCGGGCCGGACTGCCGGCTGGCAGCTGCCCTAAAGCCAGCGAGGTTTGCCCCAGCATGGCCACCAGCAGGTTATTGAAATCGTGGGCAATGCCCCCCGCCAAGACGCCCAGGCTTTCCATCTTCTGGGCGCGCCGCAAAGCTTCTTCAGCCCGGCGATGTTCGGTGACGTCGGTCGCTAAAACAATTCGCGCCGGTCGCCCATCAAGGGTGAGCGTGTGGGAGGAGATTTCTACATCGATGAGCGTTCCGTCTTTTTTGCGGTGCCGCCACACCCCACACAGGTTGACCGTCTCAGTCGTGCGGGCCATACTGGCCAGCAGGGCCGACACATCTTCCGACGGACGGATGTCGGCAATGGTCATGTGCAAGAATTCTTCGCGCGAATAACCATAGTGCTCAAGCGCGGCGTCATTCACCGCCAGAAAGGCCAGCGTCTCCAGATCATAGGCCCACATCGGATGCGGATTGTTCTCGAACAGCAGCCGATAGCGTTCTTCCGAATCACGCAGCGCTTCTTCAGCGCGATGCCGATCGGTCACGTCGACGCTGACGCCCAGCGTTCCGTCGATGCGATCGCCGTTGCGCACCGGCGCGACAATTTCATAGTACCAGCGCGGTTCAGCTTCGTCGTCATAGCGTGTCTCGGCATCAAACATCTCGCCGGACAGGACACGTTCATGCTGCGCGTGCCAGTGGCGCAGGATGGTCTCATTGATGTGAGTTTCCGCGAAGTACTGCCCAATCCGATTGCCCCACTTGCGCACGTGGCGCGAGTTCTGCATGACATAGCGACCCGCCCGATCGGTCACCCAGAAATCGAAGGGCAAACTTTCAAAGGCGGCGGTGAGCCGGGCCGCATTCTCGCGGGCCTGGGTGTAAAGCCGGGCGCGGCTGATCGCCAGTCCAATGTGCTCGCTTAAGGCCGTCATCAGGCGCAGGTCGGCCTCAGTCAGCTTCACGCCGTGTATGCTTTCGACGTTGAGTATGCCGACCACCTGGCCTTGATCCAACAGCGGCACACACACTTCCGACACAATCCCATCCATCGCCATGAGGAACGTCGGATCGGTCCGCACATCTTCTAGAAAGACCGCCTGCCCCGTGCGCACCACCCGGCCGGTAACGCCCGAGGCGATCGAAATCCGATCGAGCCCATAGTCATAGCCGATCTGATGTTGCTGCACCAACTCATCCCCATCGAGGAGATACAGGCTGACCAGAGCGTAACCGAAGGTCTCGGCGATGGCCGTGACCACCGTGCGAAAGAGTGCGTCAAGATCCAGTTCACGCGTCAGCGCCGTGCGGACCCGATCGAGCAGCGCCAGTTCCTGCGCCTGCCGCCGCGCCCCGTCGAACAAATCGTGATAGCGCTGTTCGCTGTCATGCAAGGCTTCTTCAGCCCGCTTACGCTGAATGGCCATCGCCACTTGCGCCGAGACAAACACCAGCAGGTCCTTGTGTTCATCGGTCAAGCGGATATGATCCGAGTAGCTCTGCACTGCAATCAGGCCAATGATCTTGTCCTCGGCTTTCAGCGGCACGCCCAACCAATCAACGGCCAGCGGCCCTACCGGCTCGCGGTCGACCACCCCTTGCGCAAGCAAGTCACTAATCATGGCGGTGTTGCCCAACCACGGCTCACCCAGACGCAGCACGTATTCCGTCAGGCCCGTCCCATGTTGACGCGCCGGCACGGGCCACTCGGGTTCCGCTTCATCTTTGAAATAGGGAAAACTGAGTGTATCCGTGGCGCCGTCATACAGCGCGATGTAGAAGTTTTGCGCCGGCATCAGGGCGCTAATAATGCCGTGAATCGAGCGGTACAATTCGTCCAGCGTGGGTGAGGTCAGTGCCGCTTCAGAAATGCGATAGAGGGAAGCCTGCAGTCGCTCGACTTGTTTGCGCTGGATCGCCATCACAATTTGCGTGGAGACAAACGTCAAGATGTGCTCATGCTCCTCGGTTAAGTGTTCGCCGGGAGTATACGTCTGCACGATCGCAACGCCGATCGTCTTACCCTGCCACTTGAGCGGCACCCCCAGCCAGCTCACAGCCGCCGCGCCGCCTGGCTGCAACTGCTCACGCGCCAACAAAGCCTTGATTTCGTCTGTCGAGCCTAGCAGCGGCTCGCCGGTGCGCAGCACATATTCCACCAAACCATGGCTGCGCCGGCGCGGCGGCGGCGCAGTCCGTAGATAACTCTCATCGATAAAGTACGGGAAACGAATCATATCGCTGGTTGCGTCATACAGCGCAATGCCGAAGTTGTGGGCCGGCATCAAATCGGCAATGATGGTATGAATCGATCGATAGAGCTCGTCCAGGCTTCGTGCGGTATGAACCGCTTCAGAGATGCGGTACAGCGAAGATTGAATTTGTTCGGCGCGCTGTCGCTCGGCAATATCATGCTGAGCTTCTTCCCACAGGCGGACCTTGTCTACCACGATAGCAGCCTGATCGGCAAACAGGCTGACCAAGCGGATTTCTGCGTCGTCGAACCAGCCGCTGCGGTGATCATCGGAAACGTTAATCACGCCGATGATCTTGTCGCCCCGCTTCAACGGAACACCGACTACACGGCGAAAGGGGGTGCCCTCGTAGACCCTGGCACGGCCTTCCCACACACGATAATCGGGCACCACCAGCAATTGGCCGGTTTGGGCCACGCGCCCCGATAATCCTTCTCCCAACTTCAGAGTGATCCCGAGCGAACCCTCCGGCAAATTGTGGCCGACCGTCAATTTGAGGGTTTCGCCATCAGGCTGTATCAGATACAGACCACCCATGCGCGCATTGAGTAAGCCCGCGGCCTTCTCCACGATGGCCTGCAACAAGGCAGCCAGATTCGGCTGCCGATTGATCTCCAGTGAGATCTCATGCAGCGCTACCATTTCGCGCGTGCGGCGGCTCAGGCTCTCTTCAAGTCCGGCTATTTGCGCGCGTAATTCTGTTATTTCAGATGTCGCCTGCAAATCGGCAGACTCCATCGCATCCATTGACGCGTCCTTACACCGTGGTTAAGTTTCCGCTCATGTTGGGGTTAAGGTGATGCTCCCGGCCGCTCCGCGTGGTCACACACCGCACTGCACGCAGTGGGTGCAAGTGTCCGCCGCTGGATTTAGCAATCCAGCGGGAGCACTTCACCTCCAAGACCACATGAGCCATGTTTCTCTTATCAGTATAGCATGGCCGGGAATCTATAGGCGTTCGATGATGGTCGCCGTGGCCATGCCATGACCGATGCACATGGTCTGCAAGCCGTAACGTCCGCCCGTGTGCTCCAGATGATGCAGCAGCTTGGTCATCAAGATCGCGCCCGTTGCGCCGAGTGGATGTCCCAGGGCAATGGCGCCGCCGTTGGGATTCACTCGCGCCGGATCGGGCCCGATTTCAGTCTGCCACGCCAGCACTACCGACGCGAAGGCCTCATTGATCTCGATCGCAGCGATCTGATCGATCGTCAGCCCGGCACGCCGGAGTGCTTGCTGCGTAGCCGGAATCGGCCCCGTCAGCATGATCACCGGATCGCTGCCCACCACCGATCGGGCGGCAAAACGCGCGCGCGGCTTGTGCCCCAACTCGATCGCTTTATCGAGCGACATCAGCAGCACGGCCGCCGCACCATCACTGATCTGGCTGGCGTTGCCTGCGGTGATGACGCCGTCCGGCTTGAAGGCGGGCTGCAAGAACGCCATCTTCTCCAGGTTCGGTTCAAAGCGGATGCCTTCATCGTAGTTGAGAGTCGCGCGTGATCCGTCGGGTGACGTGAATTCGATCGGGCTGATCTCTGGCGCGAAGTCGCCGCGCCGCGTGGCCGCCGCCGCTTTGACGTGACTCTCATACGCAAAGCGATCGAGCTGCTCCCGTGTGAGACCCCACTGCGCCGCAATCATCTCGGCTGAGACGCCTTGATGCACCAGCGGATAGGGGAAGTCGGGCGGCCACTCTTTGGGCCAATCGCTGCCGATCGGCAGGCGGCTCATCATCTCGATGCCACCCGCGATGACCACCTCCATATCGCCGGCTGCAATCGCCTGCGCCGCAAAGTGAATAGCTTGCTGGCTGGAACCGCACATGCGATTGAGGGTCACTCCCGGCACGGTGACGGGCAGTCCGGCTTGCAACGCGGCCAAACGTGCGATGTTGGCGCCCTGTTCGCCCAGCGGCGTCACACAGCCGAAGATCACATCTTCCACCAACGCCGGATCGATCTTGGTCCGCTCAAGCACGGCCCGCAACACGTGCGCGGCCAAATGCACGGGCAGTAAACCGCTTAATGAACCATTGCGTTTTCCCACGGGAGCGCGCACGGCTTCCACAATAACCACCTCACGCATGTTAAGCCTCCTTAAGATCTCTTGGGAAGTATGAGCGCCACGATCAATAAGATCGGCCCCAGAAAAGACAACACGATCTGAGGCGAGACGCTGCGCGGCCCCACACGATGACGACGATAACAAACACGAGGAACGAATCCATGCGACTCCTTCACTTCACGGCGAGGCTCTCCAGCAACTGGCGGGTGGCGGCCGCCACTTCAGCCACGGCGCGGTTAAAGGTCTCTTCATTGGCGCGTGATGGAACACGGTAGCCGCTGATCTTGCGGACGAATTGTAGGGCAGCAGCTTCAATCTCTTGATCGGTCGTGGGACGATCGGGCTGGCGGAGTTGCTTAATGCTTCGGCACATACGCAGCGCTCCTGTGAGGGTGTGCATCAATGGAGCAAATCAAACACTGAATGAGGTATGTCACTCATCCGCTAATCAGTATAGCACAACCTCATGGCGCGGAGAACCACACGCGCGATCACGCCGCCGGCAAGGTGAAACTGAAGAGGCTGCCCTCACCCGCACACCGCTGCTCTGCACACTGACCTCGCCGCCCAACCGCTCGACGATGCGCTTGACGATCGCCAGACCCAAGCCATGTCCATTGCTCTGATTCGTGTGCACCCGATAGAAGGCCTCAAACAGACGCGCCTGATCAGCGGGCGCAATTCCCGAGCCATTGTCGCGAATCCAGAAACACACCAGGCCGTCGGGTTGCAGCTCGCCCCCTAGTTCGATGCTCACTGGCCGGCCCGCATATTTAAGCGCGTTGCTCAAAAGGTTCGCCCAGACCTCTTCCACCCAGGGTTCGTATCCCAACCCGATCGGCCAGGTGTCGGGCGCCATGGGCCATCTCCTTGCCGGATGGTCCTACGTTCTTTAGGGACATGATAACATCTCCGCGACCTTGAGAGTGGTCGCCTTCGCTCGACCTGGTATCAAGTATAGCACCGATGTAAAGCCATGGATCACGCTTGTCCCCGCCAAAGCGATTTGACGTGCAATCTTGTGAGGTATAATTTCAATAGCCAAGTCAGCCCGTTCCGCAGCTCCATGTAATTGTCGTTGACCTTTCAACTGAATAGGATTCTCGCCACGTCCAAGGGAGGAGTAAGCGATGAATCGCATAACCACTTTGATCGGGTGTGCCGTAGTCCTGACAGCATGGCTGTTGTTCGGACGCCACACTCCCACGCAAGCAGCTGCCAACACCACCAACGTCTGCGGTGCGATTAGCACTACCACCTGGACTCTAGCCAACAGCCCATATGATGTCTGCGTTGGCGGCGCCACCATCGGGCCAACGACCACGTTGACGATTGAGCCGGGCGTAACCGTGCAGTTCGAGAACAGCCTCAGCAACAAGCTTACCGTGCAAGGGGCGTTGAGCGCGATCGGTACAGTGACACAACCCGTCACGTTTACGGGTGTCGTCACGACGCCGGGATCATGGGCGGGTTTGTATGTGGACAATGTGATCACACCTGCGCTCGCCAATCTTAGCTACGTCACGCTCGATTATGGCGGCATCAACAATTCGTCCGGCACGCAGCTGTATGCCGATCGGGCGGTAGTGACGATCACGCACAGTCTCGTGCGTAACGGCGCGGGCGATGGACTCTATCTCACGAATCGTACGCGCTTCGACATTCACACCACGAACTTCGTCGGCAATGGCCGCGCCGCGATCGCGGTGAATCCGCAAGCTGCCGATCTGCTGATGACGGATCTAAGCGCCCTCGGCAATGGCATTGATGGCGTTTACCTCGCCAATGTTTCGACTTATCTCAACGGCTCGCATCGGTGGGCCAATCCGGGTATTCCATATGTTATCAACGATCAGGTCATCAATCAGACGGGGGACGTGTTGACGATCGATCCCGGCGTCGATCTGCAATTCACGTCGAACAGTTCGCTCAACATCGGCGGACGGCTGGCGGCTATCGGCCTGCCCGATCAACCGATCACCCTAACCGCGCAAAATCCAACACCGGGCGGCTGGCGCGGCCTCGTGATCGATGGCGGCACACAGAACGCGGTGGCTCAACTAAACTATGCCACGATCGAATACGGCGGCGGCGACATTGGCGGCGCGAATATCGTTGTCCGCAATGGACAACTCATCGCGCGGCATAGCATTGTGCGTTACAGCGCCAAAGACGGCCTTCAGTTCGGCTCCAGAGGCAGCGGCGCGATTTTGAACAGCCAGATTATTAGCAGCAGTTTGGTCGTCACGACGACGCATGGGATTTATAACGGTACGCCAACAAACGCAGTACTAGCCACTAATGATTGGTGGGGCGATCCCAGCGGCCCCCAATCCGATGTGGTGGGCTGCAGCGCCGGTCAAGGCGACAAGGTCACGAATGGTGTGTCGTTCAAGCCGGTATTGACCAGCACTAATCTCAACGCGGAATTTCCGTTGAGCAATGCGCCGCAATTGACGTTGACGCCGCGCCGCTGGTTCGCGCCGGCCGACGACGCGACGCGCGTCTATTTCGATATTACCGTGCGGGATGGCAACGGCACACCCATCGTGGGACGCACGACGCATCTGCATTCGACGTTGGGCACCGTCGCCGATGGCGGCCTGACTGATGTCACCGGTCACGCGTTAGCGTATGTTATCTCGCACACAACCGGCGATGCCGATGTGTCGCTGACGTTGGATGCGCTCGTGGCCTGTGAAGGTGCAGCGCAACCGACGGCAAAGATCACCTTCACGCCGCCGATCACCGTCACTGATCTGTTTCCCGATTCGGCCGCGCCCTACGTCAACAACGATCTCAACCTGCCCCCCCTGCCGACCACAACTGGCATCACGTCGACCATTCACGCGAAGTTGACCAATCCGCTGACGGTGCCGATCACAGTCGATGTAGACTTCGCCTTCGTGCAGTCGAGCGTGGGCCTGGCCTTTGGCCCGATCAAAAGCATTGTCGGGCAAATGATTCCGGCCAGCAGCACCATCACGTTAACAGCTGACTTCATGCCGCTGGTGTCCGGTCACTACTGTGTGCAGGTCTCTTACAACATCACCGCGATAGGCGCGAAGCGCCTGCTGCGCCCGGAGCAGGATAAGCAAAGTGGGCGGCTCAATACCGACGCGAGGCCAGGTCCCACCCTTCAGCCGAGCGGCAAAGAGACGTTGGACAGAGCCGATAAATCGTGGAAGAAAGTCGAGAAACTGGCGCCACAAGGAAACAAAGCTCAGATAGGTATATTAGCAACAGGTGCAAAATTAACATATA
>PMCF01000169.1 GCA_003154115.1 Anaerolineae bacterium | reverse complement strand
GCAGGAACAACGGGCTGAGTAGTCACGGGCCGTCCAAATCATTCTGTCTGAGATTGGCACCGATATGTCGGCCTGGCCTACCGTCAAGCATTTCGCCTCCTGGCTAGGCCTGGCCCCGCATAATGATATTTCGGGTGGTGTCGTGTTGCGCAGTCGCACCCTGAAATCGAATAATCGGGCCCGCCAAGCCTTCCGGCAAGCCGCAGAGTCGGTCAGCCGCAGCGACAACGCCTATGGCGCGTTTTACCGGCGCAAGCGGGCTCAATATGGACATCAAGTCGCGATCGTCGCCACCGCGCATAAGATCGCCCGAGCGGTATACTTCATGCTCAAGCATCAGGTTCCCTATGATGCGGATACAGTTGAAGAAGCGGAACGCAAACGACGCGAGCGAGAGGTGAGCCGACTTAAACGCCAAGCCGCGCAACTGGGGTACAACCTTTCACCCGCTTAGAGTGAGCCATACAGCAGAGGCCTTATTTGCACGATTGGCTCTTTGTTTCTCAGAAAACGTCGTTGAGCAGAGATTGAATATGCGTGAGGATGAAAGCCTGCTCGTCGGACAGCGACTTGAAATGCTGAACCAACGGTGCCGCGCCATGCAATAGCGATCGATACTCAGTGCCCAAATCAGATGCGCCATCCAAATCGTCAAACGTCTGCCCGGTCAACATCTCCATCGCCCAGTCACGGATTTCTTCGGTCGTACGATAGTTGATGCGCAACTTCCGCGAGCGGCCCCGCACGTTGATGCCGCACTGCCCCAGCACTACCGGCCGGCCGTAAATGCGCTGATGAGCGTCGCCGACCAGGAATAGATCGTTCGGGCCTTCCGGCACCAGCTGACGAATCAGGCGCAAATCTTCCGGGTGCCAATCCTGAGTTTCATCGACAACTACGGCACGATAGGGCAGCACGGCGTGGTTTTGCTGCAAGTACAGGCGAGTCTGACGAATCAGGTCAGTCCAATCCATTTTGCTCAGCGCCGCCATCTGGCGGCGATACTCGTCAAACACTTCCCAGACCACGGCCCGCTGGGGGCGACTCAGCCTGATGCTTTGCCCGGCGCGCGAGGCCTGCAAGTAGTCTTCTTTGCTGGTCAGGCCCTGGTCCTGCACGACGCGCGCCCATTCATGCGGGAAGAAACTCTCCGGCCATTCGCCCGTTCCGACCGCGCTGAAAGCATTTTGCCAGCAGGCGGCGATTTCATCGTCAGAAGCCATCGCGGGTGTGATCCCCTGTGATTTCAAGAAGTCAAAGGCCCAGGCGTGCAGGTTGATGACTTCGATGCGTTCCAGTTCAGAACCGCAGAGACTCTTGAGGTTGCTCTGAATATTGGCGGCCAGGTTCCGCGTGAAGGTGGTAAAGAGAATCCGATCGGTAGGCCGGGTGAAGACTTCAGCCGCCAGATATTTGGCGCGGTGCATGGCGACGACGGTCTTGCCTGTGCCTGCTCCGCCAAGCACGCGCGCCGGTCCATTGAAATTGCGACGCACGAGATCGGCCTGGCTGGGATGCAGGAAGACACGCCATTTCGCCAGCGGCGCGTTCAGCATCTCGATCAGTTCGTCGGCACTCTTGACGACCACAAAGCGGCGGCGGCTGTCAGGATGATCAAGGGCGGCGGCGATGTCGTTGACATTCACGGCATCGACAACAGGCCGCGGTGTCACTTCGGCCAGGGCTTGATCGACTGAGTAACCCAGATTCGCAATCCAGTAGAGGGCCTCGTAGGCTTCTTCAGGCAGATGGGGCTTTAGATCTTCCAGTTCTTCCGGGGATTTCAAAGCGCGTACCGCAGGCAATAGCGGCCGCGGCAGTCCGGTGCGCAGCAAGTCGCCGTCCTGGAACGTTTCAAACGGGCCATAAGCTTCTAGCGGCTTCACCGTGGGCGGAGTCACCCGGGGAGCACTTTCGACAAAGGCTACATCAATGATTTGTAACGCACCGGTTGTCGCATTGACTTCAAACACTTTGTGGCGCGCCCAGGCCATGGCTTCGTCATGATGATCGACCCAGGCCAGCAGAAAGACATCCCCCTGTTGCGGCTGGAGCACAATAGTGCGGTAGGCGAGATCGATCCGTACCGAGCGGACGCGTGTATCGCGCGCTTCGTGCAGCGGCTCGTAGTGGATGGCGGCCGCCAGGGGATTGGCCTGAAAACGCGTGATGAACTCACGCACTTTTTTCTGCTGCGCTTTGGGGATCAGCGCGAACGCGGTCAGAAAGTCACTGGAAATAGCAACCTTGGGCAGGGGCATAACGACCTCATCAGATAAGGGCTTGAACGACAACCGGTGGCTGCTCAGACTCGAAGGTCCGCCAGCCGGCTTGCTCGAATAGCTCACGTTCGATAGCATGATCGGGCAAGAAGATCGCCACTCGACGATCTTCCCACGCCAGTTCTGCCGTGGCCGAAACGCGACCGGCGGCATCGGGTAATTCGTAGCCGACGATTGGGGCGGGCAACTGGGCTTCCTGGCAGACCCGCAGCAGGTCAACACAGGACGACGCGGCATAAGTGAAAGCGGCCTGCCAGTCGACCGAGAGCGGCCCGGTCGCCGCAGTGATTGCCGGCTCAACCGGCAGCGTGCCAAACTGTTCCACATATTCCGTTGTTACCGGCACGAAGCCGGGCAAGAACTGATATAGATTCGCTAACAGCAGGAATTGCCGCCACGCTGTGCGAAAATCATTTTCGACCCGTTGGTCAAAGCCATCATCCAGCCGCAAGGTAACACTGATCTGCTGTGGATCGCGCAACGCGCCCTCGTGGGTATGAATGAGCAAGCGCAGGTCGTACGGTTCGGAGATGCTGTAAAATTGATGGCCCGCTGGCGCCGGCGCTGGAATCGACAAATCAGGCAGGCGTGGTTGCGTCTGTAAAGCAACGGCCAAGGCGACGAGGAAACCAGCGTCGATGGGCGGACGCGGCGGCAACAAACTGGCTACGGTGAGCCGGAAGATCGTCTGCTGCCAGGCTGAGCGATCGGAATAAGCCAGATATTCCAGTAATTGCACGATCGCATTCTCACGCATGAGCTTGGCCGACAGCGGCGTACGCGATTCGCGCGCCACACTATCGAAGTGACGTTGCTGGCTGGCAAAGAGATGCAGCGGAAACACCGTCTGATCTTCAAACTCTTTGACATCATCCCAGGTGATCGACCACAACACAAATTGCCCTGAGTCGATGATGGCTCGTCGTTTGCGGACATCGTCGGCGAGACGACTCTGCGCCTCGTTGGGACAGACATGGTAAGCATAGCCGTCGGTAAACACGGCTACAGGACGCAGATTGGCGTTCGCGCCCGCCTGGGGCCAACACACGAAGTCCGCTTTACTGGCGACCGACACCTGCTGTGCCGCGTCCAGCATCACTTGCGGTTCGATCAGCCAGCGCGCGTCGCCGATCTTCAATTCCCAGGCCCGCTTGCCATTGTGAATCACGGTCGCCCAGGAGTGGCGCTTCTCCCGAGCGTATTTCTCCAATACATTGACGAAGCGCTGCTCGAGTTCACTTTCGATGAGACTATCGATGTGCGCGGCTGACAGAGTGGGGATGGTTTCCAACTGGGTTTGCTGCGCCAGGATCTCACTCAGCATCTCAATACCCAGCTGCCGCGAGATCAACTTGAGATCGTATTGCGTCCGATAGGAATACAGGCAGCGAAAACAGGCCTGCTTTTCTGGCGTGAGGCGGCAACGACAACTCCGCAACGCATCTAAGGCCAGTTGCAGAACTTCAAAGAAGACGTCGGGGCGCGCCAAGTCTTTGAGAAAACTGGTGCCGCCGGGTACCGTGTCGTAGATGATCAGGAAGCGTCGCCGCGTGCCGTCCGGGGCCGGCTCGGTGTGAGGCAGAATCTTGAGGTGCTCCGGATCGCCCCGGAACTTGCGCCGCAAGCCCAGATCGAGGCAGGCTTCAAACGTCGCCAGTTTCTCTTCAACCAGCGCCGTTGAAACGGGCAACAACAGGCGCAGCGCTTCCGAGGTCACCTCGCGATACAGATAGAGGTTGTGCCAGTCCGGCGGACGTTGATTGGTTTTGGCGAGGCAGTTCCTAGTATGTTTGGGCGGAGCAGCCTCGACATCTTGATGTAAGTTAACCGCCACACCACAATCCTGGCAGATCTTGAAGCCATCTTCGGGGCGTTCCTCGTCGGCGATCTTGAGCTTGCGGCCGGGCGTGTCCGTCGGACCGAAGTTGATTTCACGCAAGGTCACCTGATCGAGATACTCAAGACCGAACGGCAGCGCAGGCAGTAAATACGCGCCGCCGGAATGCTCCGGGCGGATGTCGAAGTACCGGCCTAGCTGATAGGACTGTCGCTCGCGCTCGTCCGCGTCATCGCCGACGAGGCTTTCGTAATGATCGACCCAGGCTGAGGCCTGCCGGAAACGCACCATGTCATGCTGCTGGCCGCGATCACTCCACAAGGGCGAACCACAGACCGGGCACGTCTTGCGATAAGCGCTGGCCTGCACGAGTTCCAGATGGGCGCATTGATCGCAGAACTGCCAGCGCTCAACGGCTTTGTCGCGGCCGCCAACGTCTACATGATCGACGGTCAGTTTGCGGCCCTCGGCATAGAAACGATTGAAGGGCGCCAGTTCACGAATGGCGAGCGGTGCGGCGCGCAGGTATTCTTTGACTTCGTATGACGGCCCACCCGAGCGCAGATCATCCAGGCCGGTAATGACCGCCTTGAAGCGGACGCCCGTTTCAGGAAAAGCATAGTTGGGCAAGAGACCGGCATCGGTAAAGAAGTTGAGCACGTATTTCTCTTCCAACACTTGAATCAGACGCACCAATAGATTCATTTCGCGTTCCAGCCGCGCGATTTCTTCTTGCGGCTTCTGATACTGGGCCGGATCAGCCAACACCTGATCGCGCCGATCTTTGAAGATGCGCCGGGCCGCGCGCAAGTCTTCGCGCTCGCGTTCGACATCCGCCAGGGCCGCCCGGACCCGATCGGGCAGATCTGTGCCCGCGACAAAGGATCGCAGACGAGCCTGGTTCTCCACCGAGATCACCACGCCAAAGAGCATGAGGAAGCGCTCGATCAAGGTGGCTTTACGCTGCTCAGTGTAGCGCAGCAGGTTTTCGGGGAAGCCCCCCTGTTGATAGCCCACCAGCATCTTTTGCACATTGCGTGGCAGCAAGCCGGTCCGGGTTTCGGTCGCCGTCCAGGTATCCATGCAGAAGGCCAGGAATTGACGCTTGAGCATATCCGGCGCGTCGAGGAAACAGCCGGGCGGCACGATGCTGCCCGCCATCATTTCCAACGGTTCTTCAAAAAAATAGAGGTCGTGAGGCTGCGCGTTAGCCAGCGTGAGGACGAGCGAGTTGCCGGTCTTGCGGCCGGCGCGACCGATGCGCTGCAAGTAATTGGCCGTGGCCGGCGGCACGGAGCACGCCAGCGTGGCCGAGAGATCGCCGATGTCGATGCCCATCTCTAACGTGGACGTGGCCGCCAGGAGATTGGCGGAATCGGCCGTGGCCTGGTGCTTGAATTGAGTCTCGACGTCTTCACGCGCCTGACGGCCCAGCAAGCCCGTATGTTCGTGCGCGAAGATCCGTTCGACCTGACCGCGTTGATACACCGTGCGATAGTAGTGCTGCCCCGGTCGGGTCTCAAGCAGGTAGCGCCCGGCACATTGATAATTGAGGCAGGGCCGATCGAGCCACTCGGCGACATGGGACGCCGCCACCGGTTGCTGATGACCGCACATGGCGCATTTCATTTCGGCGGTCTGCCGTGTGACCCACAACGCTGCCGGATCGAGTCCGTAAGCAGTGGCGTTGCCTTTAGGGTAGCGCTGTAAGAAACCCGCGTCGGCCAATTGCTTGATGACCACGCGATAGACTTCGTTGATGTCGGCGGTGCCCAGATAATTCGACAAAGCGCGCTGCGCCCAATCGGTGTACCAGGTGCGGCGCGTGCCACTGGTCAAGAACACATCGAACACGTCGTGTTCGGTGCTGTCCGTCAGGAAACGCGGGAAGCGCGGCGAGCGTTTGTGGAAGGGCGAGAGCAGCGGCTGCATCTTCTTGGTCAACAGATACCAGTTGCCTTGATCGACGGCATAGTGCCGCAACAGCGGATGCGCCACACCGCCGCGCGTGCGCGTGCGCTCCAGCAGACCGACGACGAAGTGCCGCACAGCATCGGGTTGAAGGTCTTTGAGCAGGCCGATTTCTTCCGGCAGGATCAGCGCGAGCTTTTCGACAACGCCGCGCAAGCGATCGGCATCGAGATAAGCCGTGGAACTCCCTGATTTTTCGAGGGACCGGCCCACGCGCGCGGCGAAGCCGTATTCCATCAATACTTCCCATGAGAGGCGCGTGCGCAAGTCACGCTCCAGATCGGGCGGCACTCGACCGGGTTTACCATCAATGAATTCGCGATAGGCAGCCAGATCATGCAGATCGGGCGGCATAAACGTGGCGGCCAGCTTTTGATCGCCGTGTGGTACGCGCTGCCAGACCTGCGCCCAATGTGCCAGCACCCGATCGGTGAATGTATCCAGGCGGATGGGCGTATCGTCGACGAGCGTGGCTTGAAAGGCCGTGCGCAAATTAAAGCGATAGGTGCGCGCACCGAAGAACGCCGCGCGGTGTGAAGCGTCTTGCACCGAATCGGTGAAGGCCAATAACTTCTTGTCGTCATTTAGGGGCGAGGTGTACAGATGACTGATGGCGACCGACGACAGGCTGGCCGCCTGTGAGCCGACAATGCTCAAAGCGCCATCGGTGCCGCACAGTGGACAACGCTGCAAGTCGCGCGGAGGTTGTGTCCCGCGCGGTTCGCTGAGCTGCTTATGAATCTTGACCGGCAAAGTCGGTTGTTCACAGATTGGACAGCGCTCGTGAAAACCCACGCTCAGGCAGCGCGGGCAAATCCGATCGGGCAGCAGACCCGCAGGGTTTTCTAAACCCTGTGGGTCTACCGGGTAGACGTAGCGCACATTTTTGTGATGATCGAAATAGGCATCGTAGATTTTTTTGTGATCGTCGGTGAGCACGTCATCGCCGTCACGCAGCAGCGTCAGCCAGCCCGTGTGGCCGCAGTCACGACAGTAGTAGGCGGGCAGGCCGTGCCGTTCGGAATGAGCCGGCACATCGTCGCGCCAGAAGAAGCGCGGTTCGGCGCTGACCTCGCGCATCAGGCGGCTCATCTCGCGCACCCACAACTGCACCTGACAGGTCAGGAAGGGCCGTGTGTCATCACCCTGCGGCACGCGCGCGTGGGAGATGAGCGCCAGAAACGATTGCACAATGGCGCGCTGCACGTCGATCGGGTGCGCCGCGAGGCTGGCATCCCAGCGCGCCAGCCGATCGAGCAGCACATCCCACCGCACGATCTCATCACGCGCACTGACGAGCAAGGCGCGCAGAAAACTGTGCCGGCGCAGCGCGGGGGTGAGAGCCAATTGATCGAGTGGAGCACCAAACCAGAGTTGCGACTGCCGCGCAATATATGCTTCATACGTCTCGCCCAGGCGTTCGGTCAGTGCCTCCTGATCGGTTGGCAGATCATCTTGCGTGGGCAGATCGGGCAGAAAATCATCCAGCGTGCGGCGTTCTTCACCGATGACAGATTCAGCCTCAAACGTCTGGCCGAAGATCTGCGCGGCAAAGTCGATGAGAGCCGCGGCAGTGTCGCCGGTATCGCTGACCACCGTGGCCGAGGTGCCGATGGGGCAGAGAAATCGATCGGGCGTGCCGAGGCGCGCGGTGAGACGCCGGATCAGGCAGGCCACGTCCGAGCCCTGTGCGCCGTCGTAGGTGTGCAGTTCGTCGAGCACCAGATAGTGCAGCGTCTCCGGCATGTTGTCGGCCCACAGGGTTTTGTCGTCGGGACGCAGCAGCAGGAAGTCGAGCATCTTGTAGTTGGTGAGTAAGATGTCAGGCGGATGCTTGCGCAAGACCTCGCGGTCGTCGATGAGGAAGTCCGGCCCCAGGGCGCGATGCAGTTCGCCGTCATCGCCGCCGATGTACATGCCCGCCGTGATCTGTCCGCGCAGCCGATCGTCCCGATGCAGAATCCGGGCGAGGCGCTGCGCCTGATCGGAGGCGAGAGCGTTCATGGGATAGAGGATGATGGCTTTGATGCCCAGCTCGCCGCGCTGGGCCAGGCAGTAGTCAAGGATGGGATACAGGAAGCATTCGGTCTTGCCGGAGCCGGTGCCCGTGGTGATGATGGTGGGCTGCGGCGCGTGACCATCGCGCGCAGACAGGCGTTGGAAGGCGCGCAGCTGATGAACGTAGGGCGTGAACGACGGGCGAATGTCCAACGGAATTGGCTCGGCCGGATCGGCTGCGCGAAAGGGTAGCCGCACGTGGACGTAGGGGCCTTTGAAGAGGCCGGTCTGTTCGTGCTGCAAGAAGTCGAGCAGCGCTGTTTCCACCGCCGTGTCTTGAAATTGCTGACTCTAACGGATTCTGT
>PMCF01000201.1 GCA_003154115.1 Anaerolineae bacterium | reverse complement strand
GCATCGATCAGCACTTTCATTTTCACATCGTGCCGCGCTGGCAGGGTGATACCAATTTCATGCCGATCGTGGCGGAGACGCGCGTGCTGCCGGAGAACCTCGATAGTTTGTACGCGCGTCTGCGACCAGCCTTTGATCAATTAGCAATGATCAATAAACAATGATCAATGCCATTGAGAGGTTCGACGGTTAGCGACTAGCCGCCAACAACTAGCAACCAACTGCCAGCGACTAACGACCAGGAGGATCCATGCTCGCTAAATCCGATCGTGATCCGGTGATTGTCAGCGCAGCGCGCACGCCCGTGGGCAAGTTCATGGGAGGTCTCTCCTCACTTCCGGCGACGCGCCTCGGCGCGATCGCCGTGCGGGAGGCCGTCAAGCGCGCGGGTATCGACGCGGCGCAAAGTGCCGCGCAAATCGATGAAGTACTGTTGGGCCATGTCGTCACGGCCGGTGCAGGTCAAGCCCCGGCGCGGCAAGCGGTGATCCTGGCCGGTCTGCCTGATTCCGTCGGCGCGGTGACGCTCAACAAAGTGTGCGGCTCCGGCCTGGAAGCCGTGATGCTGGCCGCGTCGCAGATCAAGGCGGGTGATGGCAACCTCTACGTGGCCGGCGGCATGGAGAGCATGAGCAATGCGCCGTACTTGCTGCCCGAAGAACGAGCGGGCCACAAGTATGGACACACGCAAGTGCTCGACGCCTTGCAGCTGGACGGGCTGTGGTGCGCGCTCGAAAATCAAAGCATGGGTGACGCCGCGGAATTCATCGCAGAGAAGTTTGAAGTCACCCGCGCAGAGATGGATGAATTGGCTTATGGGAGCCATCTAAAAGCCATCGCCGCGATCGATGCCGGAAAGTTCAAGGGCGAGATCATCCCTGTTGAAATTAGAGATGACAAGGGGCGCGTGACGCTCGTCGATACGGATGAAGGCCCGCGCCGCGATACTTCGCTGGAAGCCCTCGCTAAACTAAAGCCGGCTTTCAAAGCCGGTGGAGGTGTGACCGCTGGTAACGCACCTGGCATGAATGATGGCGCCGCGGCGCTCGTCGTCATGGGGCGCGCCACAGCCGATCGGTTGGGCGTGAAGCCACTGGCCCGCATTGTCGGTTACACTCACGCCGCTGTTCCTGCTCAATGGTTGTTCATCGCGCCCGCGCGCGCCATCCCGAAATTGCTTGAAAAAATTCAGTGGTCCATGGACGATTTCGATCTGATCGAGATCAACGAGGCCTTTGCGGCGCAGGTCATCGCCGATGCGCGCGGTGTGGAACAGGCCGGGCATCGCTGGGACTGGACGAAGGTCAACGTCAATGGCGGCGCGATCGCGCTCGGCCATCCCATCGGATGCAGCGGCGCGCGCGTGTTGACGACGTTGATCTATGCCCTGCACGATCGCGGACTGCGGCGCGGATTGGCGACGTTGTGCCTGGGCGGCGGCGAGGCCGTGGCGCTGGCAGTGGAAATTGAAGAGTGAAAAGTGATGAGTGAAAGGTGGTAAGTGTTTTCACTCATCACTCATCACTTTTTATTCATTTGAATCTAGCCCAAATTTGGAGGGATTTCAGCATGACTTTTCAAACAGTTGGCGTTGTCGGGATAGGACAAATGGGCAGCGGCATCGCAGAGGCGTTTGCGCGAGCGGGTTGCCAGGTAGTGGCGCGTGAGATCAACGATGACTTGCTCGAGCGCGGCAAAGCCTATCTACAGCGTTCCTTTGCGCGCGGCGTAGAGCGTGGCAAACTGCCGCAGGCCGAAGCCGACGCGGCGCTGGGGCGCATCAGTTTCACGACCCAGCTGACTGACTTCGCTCATTGCGATCTGGTGATTGAGGCGGCCACCGAAAATATGGCGTTGAAGAAGACGCTCTTTACCGAGCTCGACGTGATCTGCAAGCCGGAGGCCTTGCTGGCCTCTAACACGTCCTCGTTATCGATCACCGAAATCGCCTCGGCCACGCAGCGGCCCGATCGGGTGGTGGGGCTGCACTTCTTCAATCCCGTGCCCGTCATGCCCTTGATCGAAATCGTGCGCGGCTTGTTGACCAGCGATGAAACGCTGGATGCGGTGCGCGCGTTGGGGCAAGTGCTCAATAAGCAGCTGGTGTTTGCCAAAGACAATCCGGGCTTCATCGTCAACCTGCTGCTGGTGCCCTATCTCTTCGATGCGATCCGCGCGCTGGAGAACGGTGTGGCGACGAAGGAAGACATCGACACTGGCATCAAGCTGGGCCTCAACCACCCGATGGGCCCGCTCACGCTGCTCGATTTTGTGGGGCTGGATACGTGCCTATTCATCGGCGATGCGATGTACGGAGAATTCAAGGATGCGCGCTATGCCGCGCCGCCGTTATTACGCCGGATGGTCACGGCCGGACTCTTGGGGCGCAAGAGCGGACGCGGGTTTTACACCTATTAGGAGCCTCACGTTTAACACAAGCGCGCTTAAGGTAAGCGCGCTTTTCGTTATATATACTGTGCGCGGGCATAAACTGCGCTTTTTGATCCGCGAATTTTCACGAATAATTCGCGGACATTCGCGCAATTCGCGGATCAGATTTTTCCGCAATCTATGACCGTTCGCAGTATACTCACTATGCGCCCAACTAAATTCGCTGCCGGCGAGAGCGATCAACAAATGTCTGACACTGCACCTGCCGCTTGACCAAGCGCTATTGTAACTACTCGCCCGTCATTGCGAGGAGCGCCTTTTGCGACGAGGCAATCTCATGCTGCCAAGACTGAGGCTGAGCAGTTGCGCGCTATTCACGGTTGTGGAGGAGCTTGTTCTATGCTGAACCATGTGAAACAGCTGGTCTCACCCCCTCGTTTTTCCGACGAGGCCAAAACTCAACAGGCCGGCCTGCTGCATGTGTTGCTGTGGGCCATCTTGACGGGAACCCTGCTGTACGCGGTCGCCATGGCGCTCAATGCCGAGCTGGCTCTAGGCGTAGTGCTTTACCTGGTGATCTTGTTGATCTTGGTGGGTGGGCTGTTGCTGCTCCTGCAACGCGGGCATGTGCGCCTGGCAACGCTCGGGCTCATTGGCGGGGTGTGGCTCATTCTGGCCGTGGCGTTGATGTTCAACGGAGGCGTGCGTGCTCCCGCCAACAGTGGTTTCATCATCATCGTGTTATGCGCGGGCCTGTTGCTGGGTTGGCGCGCCTCGCTCTTGATCGCGATCGGCAGTTCTCTCCTAAGTCTGTTCGCCCTCTGGTGTGAAACCCAAGGTATTCCCTTAGTCGGCCCGGTGCGCTCTAGTTTGGCCGGTTATTGGGGAACTCAGACGTTATATATTTTTCTGACCGCGGTGTTGCTGTCTCTGGCGTTGCGCAGCTTGCAGCGTGCCTTGCAACAGGCTCGCCGTGAAGTGGCTGAGCGGTTGCGAACTGTGGAGGCCCTGCGGAATAGTGAACAACGCTTCCGTGCTATTTTCGATTCGGTCAACGATGCGATCTTCGTTCAAGATTTAACCGATGGTCACATTCTAGATGTGAATCAAAAAATGTGCGAGATGTTCGGCTACACCAGCGCGGAAGCCCGCCAGCTCGCCATTGAGGATTTGAGCGCCGGCTATGCGCCCTATACGCAACAAGACGCGATCGGCTGGTGGCAGAAAGCGGACGGGGGCGAACCACAGATTTTTGAATGGCAGGCCAAAGACCGGCAGGGTCGCCTGTTCTGGGTAGAGGTCAACATGCGGCGGGCCGCCATTGACGGGCAGGATCGCTTGCTGGTGGTGGTGCGTGACATCGCCGAGCGCAAACGGGCGATCGAGCGTGAACACCAAATCGGCGCCGGCTTACGGGCTGCGATTGAGGCGGCGCAAGAACTCATGGATTGCGCCGATCTCGATACGCTGTATCGGCGCAGCGTCGAGTTGGGGCGCGAAAAAATCGGGCTGGAACGGTGTGGTCTGCACTTGCTGGATGAGCACCAGCAGTATTTGATCGGCACGTATGGCACCGACGAACAGGGTCGAACAACCGACGAGCGTCTGGAGCGAGTTCCGGTGGCAGAGCGGCAGGAGGTTTTCACTGCCCCTGATCGGTTGTGGTCAGTTCTACAGAAGCCCTTCACTTACTGGAAAGACGGCACGCCGCGAGTCCTGCCGGAATCCGGCTGGATCGCCGCCACACCCATTCGCAGCCGCCGCCAAAACATTGGGATGCTGTACAACGCTGCGGCCATTGCCCACGCGCCGTTGGATGAGGCCCGGCAAGATGTCGCGGCGGTCTATGGCTCGCTGCTGGGCAGCCTGATCGAGCTCAAGCGCACCGAGGCGAACCTCGCGCGTGAGCGCGACTTGCTGCAAGGCTTGATGGACAACATCCCCGATACGATCTACTTCAAGGATACGGCCTCGCGTTTCACCCGCGTCAATCAAGCCCAGGCGCGGCTGTTAGGCGTTGATACGCCGGAAGACGCCATCGGCAAAACCGATGCCGATTTCTTCAGCGACGAATTGGCTCAACTCTTTTTGACCGAGGAGCAACGTTTGATGACCAGCGGGGAGCCGATCACCGATCGGCTGGAGTACAATCCCACGGCGGATGGCCGCCCACGCTGGTTATCGTCCTCCAAAGTTCTGCTCAAGGGCGTGACTGGGCGCATCATCGGCCTGGTCGGTGTGTCGCGCGATGTCACCGATCGCTTGCTGGCCGAGCAGCGCGATAAGACCATCAGCGGCGGACTGCGCGCCGTCATCGAGTCGGTTGATGAGCTAATCGGCTGCGCGGATCTGGACACGTTGTATCGACGCGCGGTGGAATTGGCCCGTGAGAAGCTGGAGGTGGAGCGCTGTGGCTTGTTTACGCTTGATGAACAGGGCTGGCTGCGCGGCACCTATGGCACCGATTTACAACGGCACACCAGCGATGAACGGAACGCTCATTTCGCTCCGATGAATCTGAAAGGGTTGGACGCGGCGTCCGATCAGTTGTGGATCCTCAGCGAATCTGAGCACGCTTTTTGGGAAGGCGACGTGCCTCAGGTGTTTGGCGCCGGCTGGGTGGGCGCCACTTTCATCCGCACGCGCGATCGGGTGATGGGCGTGTTGTATAACGATACGGCCATTACTCACACGCCCGTTAATGAAGCCCAGCAAGAAGTCTTAGCCGTGTATTGCTCGTTGTTGGGCAGTCTGATTGAGCTGAAGTACGCCGAACGCGAGCAGCAGGAATCCGAGCTGCTGTACCGGCGCGCCATCGCAGTGGCCGGCGCGGTGCCTTATTATCTCGATTATGCGACCGAGTCCTATCGCTTTATGGGCGAAGGTATTCAGACCATGACCGGCCTGTTAGCCGGCGAGATGCAGCCGGCGGCGTGGGACGCGTTGATCCTGGAATCTTATCCATTGGGTCAGGCACACGGTCTGTCGCATTCTGAAGCCGTGCGGGAGACGCGCGCCGGACACATCACCGAGTGGCGCTGTGATTATCGGATTCGCCGGCCGGACGAACAGGAGCGCTGGATTACGGATGCTTCGATCCAGGTTGTGGACGAGCAGGGTCAGCCGCGCGGCGCGATTGGCATCCTGCAAGACATCACCGAACGCAAGCAAGTGGAACTGGCGCTGCGCGAGAGCGAAGCCACAACCCGCGCGCTGTTGGAAGCCATCCCGGATGCGTTCTTCCGGTTCGATGCGAACGGCGTCTTCAAAGAATACATCCCGGCCAAGGATTTTGCGGCGCTCATATTGTCGAGTGAGTTCATTGGCAAACCCTACGCCGCGGTACTGCCGTCGGTCATGGTGGAGCAACTCGACCTGAATTTCCGGCAGGTGCTGGAACGGGACGAGCTGCGCAGCTACGAGTATCCTTTGCAGATAGGCGAGCAGCTGCGTTATTTCGAAGCGCGCCTGGTGAAAATGCTGCCAGGCGATGTGTTAGGGATGGTGCGCGATGTGACGGATCGGAAGCAGGCCGAGCTCGCGCTGCAGCAGCGCGAGGCCTACCTGCGCTCCATCTTCGATAACTTCCCGTATTGGGTCTGGCTGAAAGATGTCGAGGGCCGCTTCCTGGCTCTGAACCAGACGATGGCGCAAGCCTTTGGTTCTGCGCAGGCGCGCGACCTGATTGGTAAAACCGATCTGGAAATCACCACGCCTGAGCTGGCCGAACAATATCGCGCCGACGATCGCGCCGTCATGGAGAGCCGCACCCAAAAACTGGTGGAAGAGATCGTTATCGCCGATGGAGAAGAACGCTGGTTCGAGACGTTCAAGTCGCCCATCTTTGACGCGCGGGGCCAGGTCATTGGCACGACCGGTTTTGCCCACGATATCACGGCGCGGCGACAGGCTGAAGCGGCGATGCGGGAAAGTGAAGCCCTGTTCCGGCATCTGGCCGACAACGCTCCCGCGTTCATGGCGATGACCGATGAACACGGCACGGCGACATACCTCAATCGCATCTGGCGCGAATTCCGTGGCGAGGTGCCCACCCTGCCGCTCGACGACTGGAGTGCGCAGATCCATCCGGCCGATCGGGAGCGGTATCTCCATGAATTCCGATCGACCTTGCAAGCCCGCCGGAAATTCACCATCGAATACCGGTTGCGGCGCGCCGACGGCCAGTATCGCTGGCTGTTGGATACGGTGGTGCCGCGCTATGCAGCCGACGAGCGGTTTGCCGGGCTGATCGGGATTGCCATCGACATGACCGATCGCAAGAATGCTGAAGAAGCCCTGCGCCGCAGCGAATCTCGTTTGCGCTTGATCACCGAAAATATGGTGGATACCATCAGCCAGGTGGATGCCCAGTACCGCGTGCTCTATGTCAGCCCGTCGATCGAGCGGGTATTGGGCTATCGCCCGACCGAGTTACTGGGCCAACGTCTGCTGGACGTGTTGCACCCCGAGGATGGCCGCATCTTTTATCATCAAACGATCATGGCCGCCAACCTGCGCGCGCCAACTCTTCGGCTGGTCTACCGGCAGCGTCACGCCGCCGGTCATTATCTCTGGATCGAATCAGAGATTCAGCTGCTCTATGATAATGCCGGTGAGTTCGCCGGCGCCGTGTTCGGTTCGCGCGATGTTTCGACACGCCAGCAAGCCGAGGCCGAGCGCGAAAATCTGATCAAAGAGCTCGAAGAAAAAAACGCCGAGCTGGAACGCTTCACCTATACCGTCTCGCACGATCTGAAGAGCCCGCTCATTACCATTCGCGGCTTCCTGGGCTTCTTGGAAAAAGACGCGGCGTCCGGCAATCTCGATCGACTGCACGCCGATATTGGCCGGATTGCCGACGCCACAACGCGTATGCAGCGTCTGCTCGACGAACTGCTTAGCCTGTCGCGCGTCGGCCGCATCACCAACGCGCCGCGAGAAATTGCTTTTGACGCGATGGCGCGTGAGGCCGTGGAACTGGTGCAGGGGCGGATCATGGCGCGCGGTGTCCACGTCGAGATTGCCGAGAACCTGCCCACGGTGTATGGTGATTACGCGCGGCTGGTGGAAGTCATGCAGAATCTCATCGACAACGCGGTGAAATTCATGGGCGATCAACCAGAACCGCGGATTACGATCGGGGCGCTGGACGCCGATCGGGAGGGGCTGCCGATCTTCTTCGTGCAAGACAACGGCATCGGCATCGATCCGAATGATCATGAGCGGGTCTTCGGCCTGTTCAATAAACTGGATGCGCAGAGCGAAGGCACCGGCGTGGGTTTGACCTTAGTGAAGCGCATCGTGGAAGTACACGGTGGCGCCATCTGGGTCGAATCGGCCGGCGTGAATCAAGGCAGTACATTTTATTTTTCACTGCCTACACCCAATTGATGCGGTGGTCACTATGAAAGACGATCATGTGCAGACTGTGCTGAACCCCGATCGGCCAACGGCTCGCCCCTGGGCGATCGGGGTGTTGGTTGGTTCGGCCGAAGATAAATACGAAAACGCCCTGCTGCGCGGCATTTCCGATGTGGCGCGGCCGGCGGGATCGAATTTGATTTGTTTTACCAGCGGCGCGTTGCGCTCGTATCATGGTTTTGAGGCTCAACGCAATGTGCTGTATGACTTGGTCAGCGCCGAGCGTGTCGATGGCTTGATCATCTGCGGCACGCTGGGACACGCGGTCAATGTAACGGACTTGATGGAATTTTGCCGGCGGTATGATCCGCTGCCCTTGGTGAGTGTGGCGATGTCGGTGGCCGATATTCCGTCGGTCATGGTGGATAGCCGGCAAGGAATGCAGGCGATTGTGAGTCATCTGCTGGAGGTGCATGGTTATCAGCGCATCGCCTTCCTGCGCGGGCCGCGCGGCCAGCAAGAGGCCGAAGATCGTTTCAGCGCCTACCGGCAAGTGTTGGAGGAACATGGGATAACGCTCGATCTCGATCTGGTGCTGGCCGGCGACTACACGCGTGAGTCCGGCGTGGCGGCGATGCGGCAGTTGCTCGATCGACGCGAAGTGAACTGTCAGGCCGTGGCGGCCGCCAATGATTCGATGGCCCTGGGTGCGTTGAGCGTGTTGCAGCAGCGCGGCTGGCGTGTGCCCGGCGATATGGCGGTGACCGGCTTTGACGATACGGAAGCCAGCCGCTTCAGTTTGCCGCCGTTGACGACCGTTCGGCAATCGGCGTATTTGCAGGGACGCCAGGCGGCGCAGCTGTTGTTGGATCGTTTGTGCGGCGCAGCCCTGGTGCCGAGCGTGATCATGCCCAGCACGTTGATCGTGCGGCAGTCCTGCGGCTGTTTCGAACAAAGCGTAGCGCAAGCGGCCAGCCCGATCGTGCTGTCTGCCTCCCCGGAAGAAATAGCCTGGGCGGCGCACCGTCTACCGATTTGCGCCGCCTTGACCCAGGCGGCCTCACTGCTGCCCGCTGACCTCACCGCCACTTGGATGGAGCAGCTCTTTGACGCTTTCGTCGACGAGTTGGAAGAAGATCAAGCGGGTGGTTTTCTGGCGACATTAGCCGATTTGATTCAACGCAGCCAACAGGCCGACGACGATGGAAGTGTATGGCACAACGTCCTGTCAACGCTGCGCGCCCGGGTGCTGCCCTGGTTAGGCGTCGGCACGCAGCGGACACAGGCGGAAAATCTGTGGCAGCAAGGCCGCGCTTTGATCGGCGAGAGTGCGCGGCTGTGGCAAGCGCGCCTGCACGTGCAGACGGAGCAGCGTGCCGCCATCCTGCGGGAGATCGGCGAAGCGATGATCACGTCGTTCAACCTGACTGACGTGTTGGATGTGATTGCCTGGGAATTACCGCGCCTGGGAATTACCGCCTGCTATTTGTCGCTCTTTGAAAATCCCATCGACCCCGCCGCCGCCGCGCGTTTGATCCTGGCCTATGACGCGCAAGGCCGCCAGCCACTGCCACCTCACGGTGAAAATTTTGAGGCCCGCCAATTGGTGCCGCCGCCGCGGCTGCGCTGTGTCGCGCCCTATAACTTGGTCGTCGAAGCTCTGTACTCCAAAGAAGAGCGGCTGGGCTTTGTCCTGTTTGAAGTTGAGGCGCCATTGACGACTGTGTGTGGTGCCCTGCGCGGCCAGTTGAGCAGCGCGCTGTTGGGCGTCATGTTGTTAGAGCAGCGGCGTCAGGCCGAAGCAGAATTGCAGCAGCAGCAGGATCAACTGGAAGCGCTGGTCGAACTGCGCACCCAGGCCTTGAGTGACACCAACACGCAGCTGCAACAAGAGATCTTTGAACGCACGCAAGTTGAGGCGGCGCTGCGCCAAAGCGAGGCGATTTTAGCGGTGGTGGCGCGTATGGCGCGGCAGTTGCTGGAGACGACCGATTGGAGACAATACATTCAAGCCGTGTTGGCGCAACTGGGCGGGGCCAGCCAGGCCACGCACGTTTACGTTTTTGAAAATCACCTGAGCGCCGCCGGCGAGCTGCTCACCTCTCAATGCTATGAGTGGGCCATGCCCGGCTTTCAATCCGAAATCGGCGATCCCCGCTTGCAAAATGTGGCCGTACATCAACCTGAACTGGATGACTGGTACGGCCCGCTCAAGCGCGGCGAGCCGTTTTACAGCAGCAGCCGGGGTTCTTCTGAACACGGGTCTGAGTCCTTAAACCAGCGCGGCATTAAGACGCTGCTGGATGTTCCTGTCTTCGCCAATGGACAATGGTGGGGCATTATTGGCTTCGATGATTGCGTCAACGAGCTGGCCTGGTCGGAGGTGCAGATCAATGCGCTCCTCGCCGCGGCGGGAATTCTGGGGGCCGCCATTCAGCGCCAACGCGCCGATGAAGAACGTGAAACCCTCATCGCCGAGTTGGAAGCGCGCAACGGCGAACTGGAGCGCTTCACCTACACCGTCTCGCATGATTTGAAAGCGCCGCTGATCACCGTGCGCGGTTTCCTGGGATTTGTGGAGCAAGACGCGCGGGCGGGTAATTTCGATCGGATGGAGGCCGATCTGACGCGCATCGTGGAAGCCACCGATAAGATGCGGCGTTTGTTGGATGAACTGCTGGAGCTATCGCGGATCGGGCGGTTGATGAATCCACCGGAAGCCGTGCCGTTTGAAGCGATTGTTCAGGAAGCCCTCCGGCTGGTGCATGGCCGCATCGAGGCGCGCGGGGTGCAGGTGGAGGTGGCTCCAGATTTACCGACGGTGTATGGCGATCATGCCCGGCTGGTGGAAGTGGTGCAGAACCTCGTCGACAATGCTTGCAAATTCATGGGCGATCAAGCGAAGCCGCAGATCACGATCGGGCAGCGTGGCAACGATCGGGAGGAAAAGCCGATCCTGTTTGTACAGGATAATGGCAGCGGGATCGATCCGCGGTATCATGATCGCGTGTTTGGCCTATTCAATAAATTAGAGGCTAAGAGTGATGGCACCGGCGTGGGCTTGGCACTGGTCAAGCGCATCGTCGAGGTGCATGGTGGAAGAATCTGGGTGGAGTCGGAATTGGGCGCGGGCGCAACGTTCTTGTTCACGTTGTCCGACAGCGCGCGGCCGATCTGATCGGGCGGAGGGATTCATGTCGAACCAGGTTAAGACGATGGGCCCCCAGCTGGCCGAAGCATTGCCCCCAGGCGATGAGGATACGCCGTGCCGTCAATACATGACGCAGACCATCCTGGCGATGATGAGTGCTGTGCTGCTGGTTTTTTCCCTGCCGATCGGGCTGGGTGCTTTGGCGGGCTTTTTCGATTTTACTCCGATCGTCATTATGGCGGTGATCGATGTACCGGTCTGGTTAAGCTGGTGGCTGGCGAGGCGGGGACAGTGGCGGGTGGGCCGTGTCGTTGCGCCCGCGCTGATGTTTGGACTGGGTTTATATGGATCTGATAGCGTGGGCCTGGCTACGAGTTTTGTCATGTTTTATGCCATCACGATTCTGCTGGCCGCCATCCTGCTGGGTAACCGCGCCATGTGGTTCATGCTGATCTTGTCACTGGTGGCGCATGTGGGGTTGGGTGTTATCCACGATGGAGGTCCGCTCGTTGATTGGCTGCCGGGCTTCATCACGTTTTCTGGCGCGCTGTTGGGCTTTAGCTTAGTGCAGTGGTTGTCCAATACGCAAATGCAGCTCGCGCTGGCGCGCACCCAGGCGACGGCCGCACAACTGCGCGCAGAAGTGGAAGAGCGCCAGCGTGTGGCCGAGGTTTTGCGGCAAAGCGAAGAACATTATCGGCTGCTGGCTGACAATGTCAGCGATGTGATCTGGCGCATGGATCTGGGGATGCACGTCACCTATGTCAGCCCCTCGGTCGAGAAATTGCATGGCTGGAAACCGGAAGAATGGGCCACCCTAAGCCCGAAAGATTTCCTGCCACCTGCTGCGCTGGCGGCCGCTTTTCAGGCGCTGCAAGCCGCCCTGGATCACCACGCGGCAGCGCCACACGTTGAACCACAAGCCACGCAGCTGGAGATCGAACAGCGCCGCCGCGATGGCACCCTGGTGTGGACCGAGGTCGCCTCGCGTTTGTTGATCGATGAAAACGGCGAGCCGCAGGGCATCATCGGCGTTACCCGCAACATTGACGATCGCCGCCGCGCCGAGCAGGCTCTGCACGAATCGGAGATGCTGCTGCATTCTTTGTTGGAGAGCCTGCCGCAGAATGTGTATAGCAAAGATAGCGCCGGTCGCTTTCTGTTCGCCAATCAGCGCTACTGCGCCCTGCAAGGTACGACACTGGCGGCGTTGGTCGGCAAAACCGATTGGGAATTGCATCCCCCCGAATTGGCCCAGAAATATCTGGAAGATGATCGCCGCGTGATGGAATCCGGTCAGATCATCGATCTTGTCGAAGAGCATCAACCGCTGGGGCAGGACAAGTTCTATGTGCGGGTCATCAAAGCTCCGCTCTATGACGCCGCCGGGCAAATCGCCGGCACGTTGGGGATCTTCTGGGACATTACGGATCAACAAAAGGCTGCGCAGGAGCGTGAGTATCTCATCACCGAATTGCAGAACAAGAATGAAGAACTGGAGCGCTTCACTTATACCGTGTCGCACGATCTGAAAGCGCCGCTGATTACCATTCGCGGGTTCCTGGGCCTGTTAGAGAAGGATGTTGCGGGCGGGCAGGCTGATCGCGTCCGGTCCGATATGCGGCGGATTGTGGAGGCTACGGATAAGATGCAGCGCTTGCTCAACGAATTGTTGGAGATGTCGCGCATTGGGCGTGTTATGAATCCGCCACAGTCGGTGTCGCTGGCCGTGGTTGTGCGCGAGGCGCTGGAACTGGTACACGGGCGGATTGAAGCCCATGGCGTGCAGCTGGAGGTTGCCTCAGCGCTGCCGGTCGTCCATGGTGATCACGCCCGTTTGATCGAGGTCGTGCAGAACCTGATCGATAATGCCTGTAAATTCATGGGCGATCAGCCCGAGCCGCGCATCACGATCGGGCACGCGGGAACCGATCGGGATGGGAAGCCGATCGTGTTTGTGCGCGACAACGGCGGCGGGATTGATCCACAGTATCATGATCGCGTGTTTGGCCTGTTCAACAAATTAGACGCCACGAGCGATGGCACCGGCGTGGGGTTGGCGCTGGTCAAGCGCATTGTCGAGGTGCATGGCGGCCGCATCTGGGTGGAATCGCAAGGCGCGGGCACTGGTTCGACCTTTTATTTCACCTTGCCGACACCTTCGCCTACCGCAGGATTTTAATTCGCGCGCCGTTGGCCGCCCTCGTGCAGGAGGCACTGGGTTGAGTGCGTGGTCGCCTGGAAGCGCGCGGCGTAACGGCCGGTTTGCCTGCGGTTGATGGCGATCGGGTGCGGCTGGTTGAAGTCATTCAGAATTTGGCCGACAAATGCGGTAAAATCAGGAGTGGCCTGGTGGCGGCGCGCAGCGAAATTGGCGCGCACGTTTCTGCATTCAATGAACTGGATGATCAAAGCGGCATCGGCCTGACTCTCGTCGAAGTGCGTGGCGCGGTGGATCGAATCGTTCGCTCCGCAAGTTGGGACAACTTTTTGTTTTACGCTAGCCGGACAGACCTCAACTCAGCCGGCACAGACAGATCTATGAAACTTCATCGCGATCGTAAGAACTTTTTAAGGAGACGAACCATGAACGGCGAGCCCGTCTTAGTGATGCTCGTGGAAGATAATGCCGATCATGCTGAATTGGTCATGCGCACGCTGGCCGATCACCGTGTGGCGAACCGCATCCGTCATTTTTTGGATGGACAGGCCGCGTTGGATTATCTGTTCAATCGCGACCCGTATGCTGATCCGATAGAAAATCCGCGCCCCCACGTCATTCTGTTGGATTTGCGGCTGCCACGGGTCGATGGCTTAGAAGTGTTGAGGCGCATCAAAGAGGCCGAGGATTTGCGGCATATCCCGGTGGTGGTGCTCACCACCTCGGAGGCCGATCGTGACGTGGCGCGGGCGTACGATCATCACGTCAACAGCTATCTGGTCAAACCGGTGGGTTACGAAGAGTTTAGCGAACTCATGGAAGACTTAGGTTTCTATTGGTTGGGCTGGAATACCAATCCGCCTGCCTGACTGGTTGATCGACAGAAACGTGACAGCATGACCGACGAACCGATTCGGATCTTGTTAGTCGAAGATGAGCCGGCGCATGCCGAGCTGGTGCGCCGTGCCTTTGAGGCGCGCGGCGATCGGGTCCAGCTGCAAATAGCCGAATCCTTGTCGGAAGCGCGCGCGTGCCTGGCTCCGCCGGCCGTTTTGCCGCACCTCATCATTTCCGATTGGCGCTTACCGGATGGCGAGGGCCTGGAATTGTTGTCGCCTGGCGGCGCGCGCCTGACCATGCCCGTCATGATCATGACGAGCCATGGCAACGAACGCGTGGCGGTCGACGCTTTGAAGGCAGGCGCGCTCGACTACGTGATCAAATCGGAGACCACGCTGTTGGACATGCCTCACCTGGCCGAACGGGTGCTGCGTGAATGGGGAGTGCGCGTCGAACGCGAACGAATGCAGCAGGCGCTGCGCGCCTCCGAAGAAAAATTCAACAAAGCCTTCCGTTCCAGCCCGGCCGCCATCGCCATTAGTGATACGGCCAGTCGCCACTACCTGGACGTCAACGATACCTTTGTACAGATGACGGGCTACGCGCGCGAGGATCTCATCGGCCACACGGCACGGGAGGTGCATTTGTGGGCGGATAGGCACGACCGCGATCGCATGTTGACCCTGATGGCACAACAGGGTTTTGTCCGTGACCTGGAAGTGCACTTCCAGCATAAGACGGGCGAGATGCGCGTGGCGCTCATGTCGGTCGAAACGGTCGATTTGAACGGCGCGCCATCCCTGTTGACAACTCTGTACGACACGACGGAACGCCGCCGGGCCGAAGATGCATTACGTGAGAGCGAGCAGAAGTTCCGCACCATTATCGAACAATCAACGGAAGGGTTTGTGTTGGTCGATACGGCGGGCCAGGTGATCGAATGGAATCAAGCACAAGCGCGCATTTCCGGCATCCCGCGGGAAGAAGCGGTAGGGCGTTTTTTCTGGGAGGTGCAGTTGCGCATGATCGTGGCCGAAGGACGCACGCCGGAGCGGCAGGCGTATTTTCAAGCGGTGGCGCAGCAAGCGCTGTTCACGGGCGAGTCTCCCATGTTCAATCACCTGCTTGAGACGATCCTCGAAAAACCCGATGGTGAGCGGCGTTTCATCCAGCAGACCATCTTCCCGGTGCGGTCGGAGGCGGGGCTGCGCCTTGGCTCGATGGCGAGCGACATCACCGAGCGGAAACGATCGGAAGAGGCGTTGCGCCAATACGCCGAGCGCCTGGTGATTCTCCACGAGATCGATCAAGCGATTCTGGCGGCTAAATCGATCGAGGAGATTGCCGCTGCCGCACTCAGCCGTATTCAGCGGTCTATTCCCAGTTGGCGGGCCGAGGTCATGTTGTTTGACTTTGAAGCAGATGCCGCCATAGTGGTGGCCGCCTACTGCAACGGGCAGAAAGTGTCTGCCAGCGAGCGCCAGGCTTTGGGGACCCTGGGATCAGCGTTAAATTTGAAAGCAGGCCAGCTGTATGTGGTGGAGGATCTAACGCAACTGGCCGCGCCCGCACTGCGTGAACAGCGCCTCATGGCGGCCGGGACGCGGTCCCGCGTTGATGCACCACTCATCGTGCTGGGCGAGCAAATCGGTGTACTGGGGTTGGAGGCCGTGCAGCCCAACGCATTTCGCGGCGAGTCGCTCGAGGTGGTGCGGGAAGTCGCCGATCAGCTGGCGGTGGCGATCCAGAACGCGCGCCTGCTGGAGCAGACTCAGCGGCATGCGAAGGAACTCGAACAGCGTGTGGCCGAGCGAACGCGCGAATTGGCCGCCGCCAATGAACGCCTGACCGAACTCGATCGGTTGAAGTCTAAATTCGTCAGCGACGTGTCGCATGAACTGCGCACACCGATTGCCAATTTGAAGTTGCACGTCGAGCTATTGGAGCATGGTCGCCCCGAAAAGCACGATCATTACTTGACGGTGGTCAAGCAGCAGGCACGGCGCCTGGGGCAGCTGGTGGATGACATTCTCAATCTGTCGCGCCTGGAAATGGGTAAACAGCGCGTAGTTTTCGGGCCGGTCGATCTGAATTTTGTGGTGGAGCAGATTGTGGCCGCGCATCAGCCGCGCGCAGAATCGAGCGGTTTGTTTTTGTCGTTTGTGCCCTGGTCAGGTCTGCAACCCGTGCGTGGCGAAGTCAATCAACTGGCACAGGTGGTGACGAACCTGCTGATCAATGCGTTAAATTACACTCCGGCTGGAACCGTCCGGGTGACGACGAGCCAGACTAAAACGGAAGCTTGTTTGCAGATCGAAGACACCGGCATGGGCATCGATCCCGACGATCTTCCCAATATCTTCGACCGCTTCTATCGCGGGCGGCGCTCGCAGCGCAGTGAAACTCCCGGCACTGGTTTGGGCCTGGCGATTGTCAAAGAGATCGTCGATTTGCATGAAGGCCGGATTGAAGTATACAGCCAGGTGAAGCAGGGCACTACGTTCAAAGTGTGGCTGCCTTTGTCTCTTGCCACTGAGGCTGGCTAATATTTGGCAGTTGACATCTGAGGAATAAGTGTTGTATACTTTCAGCACATTACAACCCGTGAATAGTGCCACCAGTCGATGGCTGGCGGAAAAACGCTATTCACAATTATCACCCAGGGGAGCGAGAAATCGCTCCCCTCATTTTTTATGGTTCTCCTCAGATTGGTGGGGG
>PMCF01000273.1 GCA_003154115.1 Anaerolineae bacterium | reverse complement strand
GCCAACCGCGAGCAGATCATTGCAGCGGCACGTGCTCAGTACGGGCACGAAGGCAGCGTCGAGATTGATGATGAGGCTGTGTTCAGTCGCGGCGAAGACGATGGTTTGTATGTCGCGGCCTGGGTCTGGGTGCGCGACGATCCCGGTCTGTGCACCAACTGTGACAAGCCACTGGAACATGGCGTGGCCGTCACTAACGACGATGGCCATGACTTCTGTTCGCGAGCCTGCGCCGATCTGTACGACATGGACTACGCCGACATGCACGAACAACAGCTCGCGGAAGTGACTGGTTCGTTCAGCGTGAATGACGGCCCGGCAGGAGAGTTCGATAACCTCCTCGCTGCGATCAATGCCTGTAAGGACGTGGCCGCAACAAACAACACCTTCTCATACGTGTATGAGCACTGCGCTGGAACCAAACACGACGTGTGGGAAGTCGACGGCCGCGATTCTGGCGGCGATGAGGCAGACGGCGAGGAGACGAGGAATGAGTACAACGTCGAGTTAGCTGTCTGCTGGTCGGATCACACCTGGACAACGGATCTGGTCCAACTCAATGGCGACCATCTGCTGACCGATGAACCATCGGACGGTGAGATTTGGGAAGCCGCTCATGATCGCTGGATCACCGAGCATCCTAACAGCGAGCAGGTTGCGCTGGGGCTTTATTCCTGGCAGCGCCTTGAAGAGAAGCGCGACGACGAGGAAGGTTGGATCGACGCTCATTCAGTGAACTGCCTCGAGTGCGGTGCTCTGGTCGATGAGCGCAAGTGTCTGCCTGGCCCTAATGGGGAAGGTGACATCTGCCCTACCTGCATCGCCAAGCGTAACGGGGGGACCGCATGAATGCCAGTGTGCCTCCAACGAATGATCGGTATCACATCAAGATCAAAGAGGCGGATGAACGGCACGGGTGGTTCCTGTCGAGCCGCGGAGGATGCCATCGCTTGCGCGTGCATGCGATCGAATTCTCGACCCTCACAACAGCCCAGGCTGCGGCCGATCAGATTGAGTTTCAAGCGGGCGTGACGGGCGACATCAAAGTCGTTGACCTGAAAGGTAAAACGGTCTACGAACGAACAACCGTTAAGCCTGAGTCAAGCACCCCGAGCATGAATGATCTGCTCCAGATTTCCGCTCGAGACGGCGATCCAGTCATCATCCGCGATGCCGACTTGACGATGTGGGCGGCTTTCGAGGCGGCCCAGGTGCTGGCGCAGAACTGGTCGGCGGCGTTAGTCACTGCGCCGCTGGCGGAACTCACCGGTGATGTGGATACGGTGATGGCATTGCTCACGCACTGGCGCGCTGCGGTGATTGCCAAGTATGGATCACCCCAGGTGTGACATGGGGTGTTTCTATGAAGGTTGCGTCATTCAGGTCGCGGGCGCTGAAATAGTCGTGCAGTCGTGCGACGATCACTCGGCAAATATCGGAGTGTTTGAAACGAAATGGCGGGGCCGTAACGCCTACCATTACGTCTCGCTGCCTGATTTCACGCGAGACTACAAACCGATCTACCCCTTCGATCTGAGGCCGGAAGAATTCGATCGCATCCTGACCGAAAACCGTCAGGCGGTTCTCGCCGTCATCGCTCAACTGAACGACGATAGCGAACGGCCGCAAAAACACCATGGCGCTGGCCAGCGGCTCAGCGCAAAAGGAGACGCACTATGACCCATCGAATTGTGAAACCCAGTATCGCAGAACGCTTCATCCATGAAGTTCCCCGCTTCTTCGGCGGCTGGCTGGCGACGTTGCGCGAAGTTTTCCAGAACGCGCATCGCGCCGGCGCGACCGAAGTGCAGGTGACGCTCGATGCGACGCAAACGATCCTAACCATCGTGGACAACGGGCGCGGCTGCCCGGAGGTGGAAGCGCTCATGTGCATTGGCCGCAGCGACTGGGATGAAACCCAGGTCGTCGAGGCGGCCGGCATGGGCTTTATCTCCATGCTGAATGGCAAGTTGATCGAACGCGTGATCGCTCGCTCTGCTGACTGGCGCGCTGAATGGAAATGCGCCGCCAAAGAACTGGCTTCCGCCAAAGTGTTTGACGCCGAACCGGCGGTTGGCTTTAGCCTGACGCTCTATCTCAAAGAGCAGCACGCCGATCTGAAAGACGAGATTCGTCAGGCGCGAGCCTTCTACCCGTTCAAGGTGACGTTCGACGGCGAGATCATCGACCCGGCGCTGGCCCAGCATGAGCTCCTGATCAACACGTCGGTTGGCCGGGTGTACTTCAACCAGGGCGACTACCAGAAGCCGCGCACGAACACCGCGGTTTGGGAATGGCGCGATCTGAAATCCAATGCTTTCGCCGATGAATTGAATACGGCCTTTCAGAAACAGCCCGTCTGCCTGCGGAGCATCTATGATAACTATCCGCAGTTCACCTGGTTTGTTGATCCGGCCTGTGGGGTAACGCCCAAACTGCCCGATCGGAACGATCTGCAGGTGGACGTGCATCTCAAGGCGGCGTGTCAGATTATCGCTCAGGCACTCTGTGATCATGCGTTGGGGCTGATCAAGGCTTACGTTGACCGGCTGCCCGACAGCGTGACGGAGATCAGGGGCCTCAACCGCTATATCGGCATTGAAGATGTGCGCCGCGTAATGCGCGAGTTACTCGGGTGGTCGCGGCTGCACGCTGAAGATTACGCCGGGTATCAGGTGCAGTGGGAAAACAGTGACGATGGACCGGGCACGTATCCCACCCTGGAATTCGAGGGACCTGGATATGACGTGCTCTCGCGCCGCGACCAGGCGCTGGTCATCGATCGCGCCGATGCCGACACCATCATGACCTGGTTGTTGCAGACCCAGCGCACGCTGGGGTTGCGTTACGCGACTGAGGAAGAATTGAAGGCGGGTCGGTATGAAGCCGTGGAAGTCTGTGGCGAAAAGCAGCGGAGTGGGAACCTGGTCGCCACGGCCAAGCGCATCACCTGGCGCGGCGAAGACCTGCCGTTTTATCTGAAGAGCGCGGGCGGCCTGAGTGTTGATAACGATCAACCTCTCGTCGTGCTGGCGGGACAGGCCTCCCAGATGCTGAAGACGTTCGGTGAGTATGCCGACGTTTTCCGTGGCTGGCTGCTGAAGATTGCCGACGAGGATGTAGGACAGTTGTGCGACTACTGCCAAGAAGAGTATGGCGAATGGTCGGCAGACGTGTCCGCCATCGACGACACGTGGCAGTCCGACATCCTGAAATACGGGTCGCGCAGTCTCCAGGACGCGCAACAGCGCGAAATGGCGGCGCGGACTGTGTTGGAAGCCCTGCACGCGGCCGATCGCAAACTGTCCGCTGTCTCCCGCGATCTCAAAGTTGGCGCCGCGCTCGATGGTCAATTGCCGCGCTTGAAGAAGCAGCTGGCGGCCGCGATGAAGAAGTACGAGACGGAGCAGAAGCGGCTGGCGTC
>PMCF01000147.1 GCA_003154115.1 Anaerolineae bacterium | reverse complement strand
GTGCAAAATGTGCTGACTACGGACAACTATGCCACTGGCACTCACTAAGACATTTCCCAGACTATGGTCGCTCGACGCCGGAATGGCGATGGTCGTTACCGATCTGCATGGCGAGAGGGATGTCTATCAGCGCTATCAAGATCGCTTTGTAGATTTGCAAGCCAAGGGGCAAGCGGACTACCTCATCTTCACAGGCGACTTACTCCACTCAGACTCACCGGCTCAAGATGATTCATTACCAATCATTCTGGATGTATTGAAGTTACGGACGATTTACGAAGATGCCGTTATCTATCTTTGCGGGAACCACGAACTACCACACATCTATGGCTTTGGGTTGAGCAAAGGAACACGCGAGTATACGCCAGCATTTGAGGCTGCGCTGAGCGGCGGTGCGTGTCGTTCTGAAGTGATGGAGCTACTTGTGGAACTCCCTTTTTTCGTGCGCACAGCCGCCGGAGTGAGTATCACCCACGCTGGCGCAGCCGATGTCATGGCAAACGCAAACAACGCACTCAAGGTCCTCGCGTGGGATCATCAGCAGAAACTTTCCGAGGCCGACGCATTTCTGGCCACCCAAAATGTAGACGGCCTGCGCCGTGCGTACACTCGCTTGAGCCAGACCGACTCATACGATGACATGGCAACTCATTATCTGGCTGTGACTGGCCTGGACGATCCACGTTACGACGATCTGCTCCGTGGCTTCATCCTAACGGCCAATCCTGATTTTCAATTGCTATATTCCACTTTGTTCACCCGATGCGAACAGGAATATGGATTGGACGAGTACGCCAAAATACTGCCACTTGCGCTTCAACATCTCTCGATCGATTATACGTCCCAACAGGTGTTGGTCGCCGGTCACATAGCGGTTAAGAACGGATTTCAAATCATTTTGGAAAAACATCTGCGACTCGCCAGTGGCAGCCACGCCAGGCCACGCGACGCAGGGCAGTATTTACTCTTCGATACAGCACGCCCGATTGAGAAAGCCGCTGAATTGGTGATAGGCTTGCACACTGTCTATGCAACCTGACTTTGTTAATCAGTATTTGAACTGGAGAAACCCGGTTTCTGCTATCACTCGTCACTTTTCACTCGTCACGCCAAACGCTTCCCGCGCAGCCGCCATCACTTCCAGCAGCGGCGCATGATATTCTTCCGCCGCCCGCCGGCAGTCCTCATACTCCGGCACGGCCCGCACCAGATCATTCCAGCGCGCCACCTTCACGCGAATCGATCCGAAGCGCGTCATCACCGTCTCGATCGACCTGGGCAAACTCACTCGCTCGATCGTCGATCGCCGCACACCCAGCGTCGTCGTCTCCGTCAGAATGATCGACAGCAATGCATCCGCGTCACCCGGTCGGCACAACACACTCAGCATCGTCGCCGGTCGATTCTTCTTCATATGCAGCGGCGTCAACGTCACATCGAGCGCGCCTGCGGCAAACAAACGATTCAACACATGCTCGTACACCTGCGGATTCAGATCGTCGATGTTGGTTTCCAGCAACGTCAACGTCTCGACAGTTAGGCCATCTTGCTGCGCCTCGCTTTCACCCAGCCACACGCGCACCACGTTCGGGAACGGCAATTCGCGCCGACCGCTTCCCATCCCCACGCGCCCCAAGCGCATCGAGGGGAATCCACCGAATTCGTGCGCGATGGATGTGAGCAGCACGGCGCCCGTCGGCGTGACGAGTTCCTTTTCCACTTCGTCCACGTAACGAATGGGCACGCCTTCCAACAGTGCCAGCGTGGCCGGAGCCGGCAAGGGCAGCGCGCCGTGCAGCGACGTGGTCCAGCCGCGCGCCAACGGCACGGGCGAAACATGCACCCGATCGATCTGGAGATCGTCCAACGCCGCCAGCACGCCGACAATATCGATCAACGCATCATCGCCGCCGACTTCGTGCAGGTGCACGGATTCGATCGGGCTGTGGTGTATGCGCGCTTCGGCCTCCGCCAAACGCTGAATCACCGCTCGGGCCTGCACCTTCACCCGATCGTGTACCTCGGCCCGATCGATGATGGCGATCAGTTCGGGCACGTGGCGATGCGTTTCATGCTGCGGCCTCACTTCGTGAGGCATCACCACATTCGCTTGCAAGGCCGACAGCGCTCCACGCATCACGCGCTCGAAGCTCACGGCGCAATCGGGTAGATGTAAGGCCGCCGGGATCGATCGCACCACGTCTTCGGATGCGCCCGCATCCACCAGTGCGCCCAACAGCATATCGCCGCTCGCACCGCCCGCACAATCGATGTAGGCTATTCGCATCTGTTTCTCACAATCATGTGCGCGCAGACCGCCGCGCCGAAACCGTTATCGATGTTGACCACCGACACGCCGGGCGCGCACGAATTCAACATCGCCAGCAGCGCTGCGATGCCGTTGAAGCTCACGCCGTAACCCACACTCGTCGGCACGGCGATGGTTGGGCAGCTCACCAATCCGCCGACCACCGTCGCCAACGCGCCTTCCATACCGGCGATGGCGATCACCACGGACGCTTGCCACAGCAATTCGCGTTTGCTCAATAGGCGATGCACACCGGCCACGCCGACATCATAGACTCGCTCGACGCGCGTGCCCAGCCATTCCAACGTCAACGCAGCTTCTTCGGCCACAAACAGATCGGACGTGCCCGCGGTTACGACGGCGACGAAACGGTCGGATTGCGGCGCAGGAAATTCACCCACCGCCATGAGGCGCGCCGCTTCGAAATAGCGTGTCTCAGGAAATTTCTCTCGCACTACGCTGACCGCATCAGTGGAGACCCGCGTCACCAGCGCGCGTCCATCGCGCGCCATCATACGTTCCACAATCGCGGCGATTTGCGCGGGCGTCTTGTGCAGGCCATACACCACTTCCGGCACGCCCGTGCGAAACGATCGATGATGATCGAGGAGCGCCACGTCCACATCTTCGTAAGGCAAATCGCGCAAATCATCCAGCGCTGCCTCAATCGAGCGCGAACCTGTGGCGACTTCTTTGAGAATAGTTTCCAATCGTTCTCGGCTCATACCTCACCCGACCATACACTTATGCTGCATCGCTCAATCGTCATCCTGCTTCACTCATCACTTTTCACTCTTCACTTTAATCAACTCATTCAAACTCCCCATGCGATAGCCCACCAGATCGAGCGCAACAAACGTGTACCCGATCGCCCGCAGCTGCTCGACGAGCTTTTCCCGTTGGGCCAGCACGATCTCGAAATCGTCTGGTGTAACTTCCAGGCGGGCGATCTCGCCATGATGCCGCACGCGCACCTGCCGGATACCCAGACCGTGTAAGATCATTTCGGCCTGTTCGACCTGCGACAACAATTGAATCGTCACGGGCGTGCCATGCGGGATGCGCGACGACAAACACGCGGCCGAGGGTTTGTCCCAGTTGGGCAAACCGATCTGCTGCGCCAACGCGCGCACATCGGCCTTGGCGAACTGCGCCTCGATCAACGGTGAGCGCACGCCATATTCCGCCGCGGCTTTGCGGCCCGGTCGGATGTCGCCCGTATCGTCGAGGTTGGTGCCATCGATGATGAATTGAAAATCGTGCTCGCGCGCATACTGGGTCAATTGGCCGTACACCTCCTGCTTGCAAAAGTAGCAGCGCAGCGGGGTATTGGCCTGGTAATTGGGATCTTCCAGCTCGTGGCTCTTCAACAACACGTGCGCGAAGTTGAACTGCCGCGCAATCGCCTGTGCTTCCTGCAAATCCGACGAAGGCAAACTCGGCGAGACGGCGGTCACCGCCACCGCGTTGTGCCCCAACTCCTGATGTGCCACCACCGCCAACAACGTGCTATCGATGCCGCCCGAATACGCGACGAGGACGCGGCCCAGATCACGAACGATTTGACGCAGAGTATTTTCTTTGACTTGATCCATTTTGGTCTCCCCAATAAGGTTTCGATCAGAAACCGGGTTTCTTGCAATGCACGAAACCCGGCTGCGGATAAATAATTATAGCACTGCCTCGGTAGCTTACGCGGCGACAAAGCTGGGGTTCATGGTAAAGGTTGTTTCAACAAATCACCGGTGGGCGCATAAAGCGTCATATCCCCATTGGCTTCACAGATGGGATTGGGATCGCACTTGAGGCGCTGCGTGCCCAGATTCTGATAGGCCACCACCTTCTCAATGAAGTCGACATGAACATTCCCCACTTTGCCCAGATAGACCTCCTGGCCCGTATGGACATTGAGCACCAACATAGCATGGGGCGGATAGGGTTCACAAGCATAGCACGGCAATAACCTGAGGATAAGGTACCGATCTCCGCCCGCCTCTAATGGCTCAGCCACCTGATCGATCACCACGTTGCCCTCAAAACCGGGATAAGTATCGCTGAAGAGCTTATGCGTCCAGATTTCGCGCGAGGCCAGAGTTGTCAGGTCAACTTCGATCAGTCGATTGATCTCCTGAATTTTCGGACACGGCTTTGGCTGATCGTTGATTCCGCCTGGTTGACAGGGAGGCGTCTGGTCAAGGAGGAGAGAAACATACACGTTTTTTTCTGCGAGATCCTGTTTAGCATCGGCCAGATCGACCCGGAATTCACTGGTGTAGACGGCGTAAGGACGGGAAAGTTTTTGAAAGTCAAAGGAGTTTTCAAACGAACTGTTGCTACCATCCAGGTACAGGAGCAAGCCTCGGTTGGGATCTTCCAAAGAGCCGGAGTTGTGAACAAACAACGCCGGCCTTCTCCCGGCCTGACCCCAATAAAGCGTATTCGGTTTAGGGACTCCCACATACACGCGGGGATCAGGTGTGGGCGAGGGCGAGGGTGTAATTGAAGCCGGCGCTTGAGCTGTCGCGTATGCAGGCGCAGCCAGCTGTGTGGCGTGCACCGCCGTGCCGACCCGCGATAACCTGATAGTAGAAGTGGGAGTAGGAAGAATGGAATCTGGCGTATATTCTACACCAATCTCCAATGTCGTGCAAGCAGATAACAGTAGAAGGACAAGCATTAGCGTGATGAAATACTTAGAAAGAGTCATACACTTTCCTCGCAAAGTTTTTATGGCGTAATGAATCTCCACTGCCCGGGTGGCATTTCGCCCGGCCATAGCCGAATGATGCGCCCCTCGACGTTGCGCAGATAGATCGGCCGATTCACCGCATCTAGCCGCGAGCAACAGTGAATCCAGCCGCCCTGGATGAGCGCCTCAAAGGCTCGCTCTTCGGAAGTGGCCCAACCTAGCTTAGAGCGAATAGCGGCGTCATTGCTCCAAACCTTGCCGAAGCCGCGCACCGGCAGATAGCGTCCGGCAGGCGGCGTTAGGTCAGGATTGCCATCTGGCTGATCGGTGGTCCACGTATCGGGATAGGTGTAGAGCCCGCCGCCATTCAACACCACATAGATGTTTTTCTCTGTTTCCAGCCAGATCATGCGACCGTTCTCAAAGACCTGCTCGGCCGCTGCCGAAGTCCGCACCGCGCCATCGGGACAGTCCCATTGCCCCCGATCTTCCACTGGCAACGGGCTGAAGAAATATTGATCCGGGCAGCGCACTGTTACCGTGATCGTTTGCGCAACTGCGCCCGCCCCATTCGACGCCGACAACTCGAAAGCCTGCCACTGCCGTTGCCCGGCTCGAATGACCTGGGTGATTTCGCCGTTGGCCGACAAGCCGCTGGTGATATAAGCGGGCAAGGTATCGGGCGTATGTTGATAGATATCGACATGATCGACGTTGAGAGTTGACCACCGCACCGTTACGCTAGCTCCAGGATCGACTTGAAGCGGTTCGACGGTGAAGCTGATGATTCGGGCGACAGACAACGTCGCCGTGGGGGTGGGTGACCTGCCGATCGGTTGAGCTGATCCGATCGGGGTTGAGGTAGGCCGCCGCGCCGGCTGCGCCGTTGGTGTGATCGTCGGTACGGCGGTAGTGGTGGCGGTCGGCGCGGCGGCCGCTTGATCGATCACCGCCGTCGGCGGCAGAGTCAAGGTGCTCATTGGCACCACCGTCGATCGATCGGGCGTAGCGGTTTGCACCAAGCCTACCTCAAAGGTGCGGCAACCGGAGAGCAGCAGGATGATCGTCATTGCCAGAGAGCGTTTGAGTAGAGACATCATCATTCGACCTCACAAGAGTCGCAGTTTCACGTGACGCGATTAAGCTAGAACAGTGTGAACTCCCAATATCCGGGCGGAGTTTGACCGGGCCACAGGTGTGCCACGCGATTATCGAATTCACGCAGATAGAGCGCATTCGAGGGCGAACCACAACATAACCAACTTCGCTGCAGCTGCGCCTGATAGCCCTGCTCCTGCGCCATGGCCCAACCCAGCCGTGAACGAATGTAAGGATCGGCGCTCCATACTTTGCCAAAACCGCGCACTGGCTTATAGCGACCTGGTGGCGGAGTGAGGCTCGGGTCTCCATCCGGTTGTCCGGCGATCCAAGTGTCGGCATAGGTGTAGAGACCACTGTCATTGAGCAACACGTAGATGCGTTTTTCACTCTCGACCCAGATCATGCGGCCATTCTCAAAGTACTGCTCTGCCGCCCCTGAAGTAAGGGCCGGGCCTGCGGGACAATTCCACTGGTAATCATCCTGCGGCAGTGCATAGAAATAAGTGTAGGGACAGTGGATGCTTACATCGAACGAACTGGATGTGCTGTCACCTGCGGCATTGTAAGCGACCAGCGTAAACGTGTGATACAGCCGTTCCCGATCAGGAATCCACTGCACGACCGAGCCGGAAGGCGCGACACTGATCTCAGCGTAGGATCCATCCAGCGCGCCATACTGTTGAACTACGGCACGGGTAGCATTGAGGGTGGTCCACTGCAGCGTTACAGACTGACCGGAGTCTGCGCTCCTCGGATCAACCGCGAAGCTCAGGATCTGTGGCCTGACGGGGGTGATCGTCGCAGCTGGTCGCCGGGCAACAACTCGTGTGAAGGTTGCCGTAGGAGTTGCAGTCGGCGTCGAAGTCGCCGTCGGTGTGACCGAGGGCAGCGGCGTCGCCGTCGGCCGATTCTCGATCGTGGCGGGAAGCCCCGCTACCTGCGTTGCCAGTTGAGCATTCTCGGCTTGCAAGGCAGCGATGGTCGCTAGCATCACATCAGGCGTCGGAGTACGATCGAACGAGACGGGTGCGCTGCTGCATCCAACCAACAACAGACAGCCGCAGAACAGAGCAAAGAATCCGAAGCGTTTCATGGTGTACCTCCATCATGTCAAAGATTTCCTCAACTTTGATGATAGAGGCCGCATGTGACACCCTGATGGCAAGCGTGTCACCATTCGGTCACAAGGTGTTACGAGTTGGTAACAGCGTCTTGAGATCGTGGAGTCGAGGCTTCAGCCGGAGTATACAGCCGCACTCAATCGGCTGAAGCCTCGACTCCTGTGAACAAGGAAACCCGGTTTCTATCACACCGGCAATCTGAGTGTGATCACCGTGCCTTGATTGACGAGACTGCGCATGACGATGTGGCCGCGATGTTGATCGATGATGGCGCGCACGAGCGGCAGGCCCAGGCCGCTGCCCGGTACGCCGCGCGCAGTTTCGCCGCGATACAGTTCTTCCCACACGTGCGGTAGTTCCGCTTCGGGAATGCCCGGCCCGGTGTCGGCCACCTCGACGACAACGTGTGCGCCATCTTCAAAGGCGCGCACTTCGATGGTGTCGCCGGGACGCGTGAACTTCAGGGCATTGTCGATGAGGTTGTGCAGCGCCAGCAGCAGCAAATCGCGATCGCCCGGCACCGTCAGCGTGAGGTGGCGATCATCCGCTTCCGGCTTTTCCTGCGCCAGCGCCACGACCTGCTGCAACACTTCGGCCAGATTGACCGGCGATAGTTCCAGTGTGCGGGTTTCCAATTCCGCCAGCTTGCGCAGATCGGCGGTGAGGCGGCTGATGCGCAGCACTTGCGAATCGACACTGCGCAGCGCCGCGCGCCGCGCGTCCGGTTGATCGGCGGCGGCCACATTCGCTAACCCGGCGCGAATCGCCGTTAAGGGATTCTTCAATTCGTGATCGAGGCGCTGCACGAAACGCCGGCGATCTTCTATCGCCCACCAGCGGGCTTCACGCGCCACGTTTTTTCTGGCGCGCGACCACGCCATCAGCCACGCGGCCAGTCCGATCGCAATGATCGTCCCACTCAGCACGAACAAAGCCCCCACATCGGCGCGCAGATAAACGATCGGATTGGGGAACAGGCCGCTGTTCAAAATCAGCGAGAAGCCCGCGCCCACGACGATCGGTAGCAGCACGATCCACCATTTGCTTCTCATGCGCTGCCCTCCACCTTGCCCACAAAGCGATAGCCTTCACTCGGCGCGGTTTCAATGTAACGCGGATCGTTCACGTCATCGTTCAGGGCGCGGCGCAGTTCGGCGATGCGTGTATCGACGGTACGCGTACCCGCGGGATAGTCCCAGCCCCACACGGCTTCCAACAACCGATCGCGCGTCAATAACTCATCGGGATGCGTGAGCAAATATTCGAGCAGCGCCACCGCTTTGGGCGTCAACATGATTTCCTGTGCTGCCAGATACACGCGATGCGTGCGTCGATCGAAACTCAGATCGCCGCTGATCAGGCGCGCCGCCGTTGCCAATGGAGGCTGACCCGGTCGCGTGCGGCGCAGCACGGCTTTGATCCGCGCGGTCAATTCGTAGGGATCGAACGGCTTGTTGAGGTAGTCGTCGGCGCCTTCTTCCAACGCCATCGCCCGTTCGATCGATTCACCCACCTGCGTGAGCAAGATCACGGGCAGCCAGTTATTCGATCGGCGCAGGCGGCGCAGCGCTTCACGCCCATCGAGATGAGGCATCAACACATCCATCACGATGAGATCAGGCGGCGTGTGCTGCACGCGATCGAGCGCCTGCGCCCCATCGGTTGCGATCGAGACTTTGAATCCGGCGCGTTCCAAAAACGGCGCGAGGTTGGCCGTGATCGCCTCTTCGTCGTCCACCAGCAAAATGTGCCACGTGCGTTCGGAGTCGGTCATATGCAGTCTCTTGTCTTGAACGGATAATCTTATTCTAGCGCAAAGTCAGGTCTACACACAAAGACTCGCCGTTTCCTGTACGGCGAGTCTTTGGCGCAAGTCAGCGGTGATGACTAACGAGAAGATGGCTCGTCACTCATGGGTTGCTGTTATGGCTTGATGCCCACTTCGATCCGCACCGTCTCTCGGTTGAGGCCGGGCAGCGAGAAGGGTTTGCTCTCTGCCAACAGCTTCCCGCCTCGGCTCTGATAGACTTGCCAGCGAAACGGCCCTTTGCCCAGATCGGCGGGGGCGACCCACCAGACCTGACTATCGCCGTTCAACGCCCCCTGCCAACCCTCGACGTCGTGCCATAACCCTTTTGCATCCTGCCATTGGATGATCGTTCCCCCGCCGGATTGAGCGGGTTGAACGCGCAGTGCGATCAGGCCACCCTCCCGCGTGTAAGGCAGCGGTAAGCGAGTGGGTGTCATCGTCGCTACCGGCGTCGGACGCGGCGGCAAGGCTTGTACCGCTGATGGAGTAGGAGCCAACAGTAACAGTGTCATCGCCAGGCCGCACAATAAACCTAGCACCAAGAAATGGCGCCCCGTAACGCCCGCGATGGCCGCCGGGCTGACGGATCATGTTTGAACGATTGATGAGTTGCTGAGTTTTCGAGTACCACCGCGATCTCGATGGAAATAGGCTCCAATCGGTCATGTCAGCGTTACAGGGACACTACCCAGGATCGCGAGGCGTTGTTGAAGCCCAAGACGCTTAGCCTGGATTTCGCACCTTGAGCGCATGAATAGACCCGGTTGAGGTTGAATGCGGCTCAAATGGCCTTTGGCTAATACTTTTCAGCGCGCCGCAGGCTGTTGGATAACCCAAAAGCAGTACGTTCTGAGGCCATTTCTATCGCTCAAGCCAGGGTGCGAAATTCAGGCTTAGGCTGATCCAGACGAAGGTCGTGCAGTTGGGTCAAGCCGCAGGGGTCACGACCGGCAGCCGCTTGCGGGTCGATAGTACGGTGATCGAGAGCAACATTCATTATCCCACCGATAGCAGTTTGTTGAATGATGCGGCGCGCGTGTTGAGTCGGCTGGTCCATCAGGCCCGCGACTTGGTTCGGCCCAACACCCCCGCCCAGAAAGCTTGGTTTCGGGATCGCCATCGCCAAGCCCGGCGTTTGGCGCGCCTGATCGCGCAGCAGGCC
>PMCF01000002.1 GCA_003154115.1 Anaerolineae bacterium | reverse complement strand
ACAGTAGAACGCCTACAAAAGATGGTTTGGCAACAAAGTAAGCCTAAGCGTGTCATGCAAGTCCCGGTGTACGAGTACGCTTAATGGACGTGCATGAACGCCGAACACACACGGCCCGGCCCCGAGCGGCGACGAAGACGGAAACGAAGAGCTAACCGGTGTGAGGGGCGGGTTGCGGACTCGGCCGTCGGCGGGGCCGCAACCCGTTTGTCGGGAGGGTCACGTGAGGTTGAGACGATGCGGTTTAGCGAACCGGGCAGATTGAAGTAGAATCTGACGCGCAAAGCAACCTGGGGGATCGAGGAACACCTGGCGCTCTGGCGAGAACGGGCGTTGAGCGTCCCTCTGCCAACGCCCAGACCGGCCAGCATCATTCAAGATGAACCAGCGCGTGTTACAGGCCGCCTGAGGCAGCGTTGCGCCGCAGCGGGTGAAGCGCCGGTGATTTGCGGCGATGGCATCCCGTCACGGGATTTTATCTGCGTGGCCAATGTGGTCAACGCAAATCTATTGGCGTGTGAGCGTGAGGAAGCAATTGGGCAGGTGATGTCTGACTGAGATCAGCGGAACGGACATCCCGGCTACGTTTGATGCACCGCGACCAGGTGCTGACTATGAAACAGGCCTACGATTTTTCGCAAGGCGCGCAGGGCAAGTTCTAGCGCGCGAATGTGCGACTCAATCTGCCGTTGGCCGCAGGCGATCGAGGTTGGCGTACTTTCATGGCGCGGTTAGATATTGATGGAGGTGAAGGCCGATGACTGATCCCTATTTGGATAAGCTGGTCCGGTTGTTGCAGCGTTACGAACCAGATCAGATCATCCTGTTCGGTTCACGGGCGCGGGGCGAAGCTGAAATGGACAGTGACTATGACTTGATCGTCGTCACCCAGAGCGACCAGCTGCCGGCCAGCCAGCAGGAGCAGGAAAGCGCCTATCTTGAGGTCGCCAGGCTGATCAGGGACATCAGAAAAGAAGTGCCGGTGGACTTGATCGTGCACACGCGACCGATGCACGCCCGGTTCATCGAAATGGACAGCCTGTTCGCCAGAGAAGTCCTGCAGAAAGGCGTGGTGCTCTATGAAAGCCATCACGCGTGAATGGCTGACCAGGGCCGCGGATGATCTCGCTGCTGCCAGGGTGTTGCTTTCCCAGGAAGAACTGACCAACGTGGTTGCTTTCCACACGCAGCAGGGAGTGGAAAAGGCTCTCAAAGCCGCGATTGAAGAATTGGACCTGGGCCTGGTCAAAACACACAGCCTGACCCGGCTTTACGAGATGGTCAGGCCCTACTACCCCGTGATCGCCGATGTGGACATGCTGGATCGCCTGGAGTCCGTTTACATCGAGGCCCGTTACCCAGGCGAAATGGGGCTACTGCCCTATGGCAAGCCTACGGAGGAGAAAGCAGCAGGCTTTTACCGCTTTGCGCAGGATGTCTTCCGCCGACTCCAAGCCGAACTGGAAGGATCAGAGACCAGCGCTTTGGCGGATCAGAAGGAGAGGTAGCCATGTGCTGCCCCTCGCTGACCCCTGAGCAGACTTCCACCCCTGCCGCCGGGCAAGACCGGCTGGCCGAGTTTGAGGCAGTGCCATGGCTCAGGCTGGCGAGATACCGTGAGGTAGTCGCCCTCCTCATGGGGACGGTGCTGTTTAACCGGGTAGAAACCACTTTCATGGATACCGTATGAGCAACGTAGTGATTAGTGTCGAGAACCTATCCAAGGTCTATCGCTTGGGCCAGATCGGCACCGGCACGCTGACTGACGACCGGCGGGTGTGGTGGGCTAAAGTGCGCGGCAGCCAATGGACCAGGCCGGGGCGCGCGTCAGCGGCGTGGTGATGAACAAGTTGACAACGTAGTGACAAAGGGCAGGCGAAAACGGGTAAAAGCACGGCTGACAGCGCCGGGCGCCGGTTGTATCATGCAGGTCAGCCGGTGCGACTGTGACCGACAGATTAGCAAGGATGTAAGAAGGATGTAAGAAGGATCTAAGCAGGATGACCGAGGCGGCCCCGCGAACGGGTGCAAACGGCCTCTGTCTTAGTTTGTCACAATCCACTTTTCAAGGAGAGTTCCCATGGCAAAAGTCAAGACGAATCCAATCATCGAGCAGGTGCGGGGCAAGGTAGGCGATCTGGTCTTCAAAGAGGTGCTGGGCGAGACGGTGATTGCGCGCAGGCCGGACATGACGGGCGTGGCGCCCACTGAGGCGCAGACGGCCGTGCGAGAGAAGTTCCGCCAGGCGGCGCTGTACGGCAAGCTGGTGATGGCGGACCCGGCGACTAAAACCATCTACGAAGAGGCGGCGAAGGCGAAGGGACAGCCGGTCTTTAGTTTGACCGTGGCGGATTTCTTCAACGCGCCGTCGGTGGACGAGGTGGATGTGAGCGCGTACGCCGGGCGGGTGGGCGACGTGATTACGGCCCGCGCACACGACGACTTTGACGTGACAGCGGTGAAGGTGGCGATTACGCAGGCCGATGGCACGGCGGTGGAAGAGGGCGCGGCCACCCAGACGCCGCCCGGCAGCGGTCGCTGGCTGTACACGGCGACGGCGGCGGCGCCGACAGGCACGGCAGTGCGCATCACGGTGACGGCGACGGATCGCCCCGGCCACGCGGCGACGAAGACGGAAACGAAGAGCTAACCGGTGTGAGGGGCGGGTTGCGGACTCGGCCGTCGGCGGGGCCGCAACCCGTTTGTCTGGAGGGTCACGTGAGGTTGAGACGCTGCGGTTTAGCGAACCGGGCAGATTGAAGTAGAATCTGGCGCGCGAAGCAACCGGGGGGATCGAGGAACACCTGGCGCTCTGGCGAGAACGGGCGTTGAGCGTCCCTCTGCCAACGCCCAGGCCAGCCAGCATCATTCAAGATGAACAGCGCGTGTTACAGGCCGCCTGAGACAGCGCTGCGCTGCAGCGGGTGAAGCGTGAAAGGTGAGGTTATGACGGCGACTTATCTCATTACAGGCGGAGCCGGTTTTATCGGCTCCCACATCGTCGACGAAGTGCTGCGGCGCGGCGAGCAGGTGCGCGTGCTGGATAACTTTAGCACCGGGCGACGAGAAAACTTGCAGGAGGTGGAATTCGGAACGCGGAAGGCGGAGTTGATTGAAGGCGACATCCGCGATCTGGCGACGGTGCAGCGGGCGATGGAGGGCGTGGATTACGTGCTGCATCAAGCGGCATTGCCTTCGGTGCAGCGCTCGGTGCAGGATCCGTTGACGACGAATGAAGTCAACGTGACGGGCACGCTGAATGTGTTGATGGCGGCGCGGTGATCGCGGCCACGGATAAGGGCAAAGTCTAACCCAGTTTATCGGTTCCCACTGCGTTGACGAAGCATTATGGCGCGGCGACCGAATGTAGGCCCAGATGCTCAGGCAGTCGTATATGAATCGTCAGAGACTAGGGTTGCTGGCTGTAATCGTTTTATTTACGCTGGTGGTACGAGGCGGTGCAATCGAGTCTGTCTGGTCTCAAAACATGGCTTTGAAACAGTTGTTGCCTGCCTGGCTTGTCCACCATGGTCAACTGATTCATCCGCCCTGCCAACCGCTGGCCGAGATGACGGCGGTGATTAACTTGCTGCAAAGTGGCGTTGTGCAGGCGAGCGCTCCGCCCAGGCTTCAAACACATTTGGGACGAGCTCTGTGGATGCAGGGTGATTGTAACGAGGCTATCCATTATTGGCAACAGGCTGTGCAAGGCGGCGAGCCATTTGCCGGCTATGAATTGGCCAGAGTGGGTGAAGTAGATCTGGTACCGTCAGAATTACGCCTGATACTGGCTGAACAAGCCTATCATCAAGCTGTCAATCTGCGAGATGCGGGAAATCAACCGGCGTCACAGATATGGTATAGACAAGCGTTTGACTTGGCCTTACAGCATAGAAGCGCCTCGGCGTTGGCAGTTCAGTTTGAGCGACAGGGGCAGGTGGCACAGGCTCAAGCGGTGTGGCACAAGATGGTGGATGGTCTCTCGCCCGCCGACGCCGACTACTGGTGGGCGACCGCTCAGTTGGATCAATCTGCCAGTGAGTGGATGGCAGCCGCAGAGGCTTACACGCAGGGCGCGAAGCTGAGTGCAGATCCGTATGAGTACTGGCTATCTGCCGGACGCGCCTGGGAGAAAACATCTCAATGGGATCAGGCTGTCACGGCTTATGAAGAGGCAGTTGGGGCTACGCCCTATCCATCTGTTGCCTATGCCGATTTAGGTTTGGGTTATTCAAATCGGGGCGACTATCAACAGGCACTGCAATATCTTAGTCTAGCCCGGGACGCTGATCCCAAATACGACCGCCCGTATTACTATCTTGGATTGACCTACTTTCGGATGCAAGAGTTTGAGAACGCGCGGCGTAACCTGGAATTGGCTTTGGAGCGAAACCCGGATGATGCTTCAGTCATGCATGTTCTGGCACAAGTCTGGTCTACGGGTCTGAATCAGCCGGAACTGGCCGACATGTGGCAAATGCGAGCCATCACTAAGTTGGATTCTCCACCCGCCACCTGGTGGCTGGAACTGGGCGATTGGCGTTTGGCGCAAAGGCAGTGCGCTAGTGCAGCTCAGGCTTATGCTGCGGCGCGCAGTGCTGGCGCGAATGAGAGCGCGCTCCGCAGTCGAAAAGCGAAACAGGTTGAGCAATGCGGTTCAAGCCGGTAGGTCCGAATGATTAAGCCCGGGATGCGCACAGCAGGCAAATATAGAAAGCCGAACTATTGGGCTGGCGGTCAACCACCGCCAGTTGCGCTAGCCAACACCTGGTTTTTCAGGTTGGTAAGTCTGGCCTTTATCTCGCTGGTTGTTCCAGTGCTGGGCCTATTACTAAGGGGCTTTGTGGGTTTCTTTCTGGTGATGGGTCTGGCCGTCATGGCCGGGCAGCGGGAAGATTCATTAGGCCGGGTGAAGCGAGCGGTACGCGAAGGGGTTTCTGAGAATAAATGGTTGGTGCTGTTTGCCGTGTGGTATGGTGTGGGCGCTGTCCTCAACATATGGTTGCGGGGTAACGGGCTGAGCGATTGGCGGTTGATGATAAGCCCGATCGTGCTGGTGATCGGCGTCTATTTCGCAGTCGGCTTTTTTCGAGATGAGTCCGCTTGTCGCGCTTTCCAGATTGCGCTGGCGTTGATGTTGGGGCTGCAGGCATTAGTTACTATCAGCGAACTATCCAGCACGGTAGCTATCGCCCGCGAGATGTGGGCAGAGTTGCAGGGTGCCTGGGAGTTTGGCAATCAGGGCATATACGCACTATGGACGATGTTGTTGCCGATGCTCATCTGGCGGGCCGTGGCCGAGCGCGGTTGGCTGCGAGTGCTGCTGTTGGTAGCCGCAATTTTAACGGGCATAGCCGTGTCCATTGCCTCGTTTGCCACGCCAATCGGTTTGCTGGCCATCGCGGGTGGCGTGATTGGCGGCCTCGTGTTATTGTTTCCGGTTAAAGGGCTGCATCGACTGACGGCCATGGTTATCGTTCTCATTATCCTGGGGTCAGTGGTATTGGGGTATTCGGCAACACGCGACAATCCGCTGTTCGGTGCCAGTTATAGTCGTATCGAAAACCTGTTAACCAATTTTGAGGGCGGCGGGTATGCAGGGAATAATGTCGCCGTATCGCGCGTGTTGCTGGCAGATATTTCGATCAAAAGTTTTCTGGCTGAACCATTCCTGGGCATGGGCGGCGGCAGTATACGACTCAGCCCTTACGTGGGAGGCCATTCATTGTTCTTAGATAATTTTGGGGCCTATGGGTTGTTGGGCGGGGGAGGGGCGTTTGCTGGTGTGGTTTTGGTCATGCTGGTCACTGCCGGGCTGCGTTTTTTGAAGGATCGCAGGTGGGAAACTCTGCTAGCATTGACATCAGTGGTGCTATTGGTGGTATGCGTCGTCACCAATCCTTTCGGAGAAGGTACACAGACCGTGCTTATCTTAATTGTGACACGCCCATTTTGGCCACTGGTGACATCAGGGCCAGACCGGCAAGAAACTAAGACTGTCCTGCGCCAAAGTTATCGACACCATCAGGTTTGGCGTGTCCGTTGATTTTGTCTAGCAGAATGATCTTTAGTGTTATAGCCGACGAAGGCAGCAACCTGATATTCAGCTATGAAGCCTCTATTCGTAGATTAACCAAAGGGCTGTGGCTGCCAAAAACTCCGGAGTTGTTCATGCGAGAAGGAATTGAAATTGATCTATTGATTCATGGCAGCAAGCCAATGGGATGGCGGGCATCGATGGCAAAGCATAACTATTTAGGGTCAGCATGGAACATCTTTCACTCACTGCGACCATGAGATGGCGAGTGCGGCAGGCACTTGCGTCTCCAGCCGTGCGGTCAATTTCCATGCTGGCAGGTGGAAATCTGTTTGCCATGGCGATTGCAATCGTCGGAGCATTGGTGCAAGCCCGCTTTGTTAGCCCTGATGATCTGGGATACTTCAACCAGTTTGGCATCGCTAGCGGCTACGTGTTCTTTCTGGGGCTGGGAGTATGGGACTCATTACACCGTCGGTATCCTTATTATATTGGAAAGGGTCAACGCGATCGGGCCATAGAAATAGCTGAGATTGCACAGGGTTGGTACGTTGCGGTGGCGATACTTAGTGCAACGGTTTTTGCAGCCCTGAGTATATGGACGCTTGCCCAGGGAAACTGGAGGGACTCACTAGGCTGGGGTGTTCAGGTTGTGGTAATCGCCAGCACTTTCTACGGAGGCTATCTGAGTGCAACGTACCGAACCGGACACGACTTCATTGATCTGGCAAAAGGCTCATTACTCAGTAGTCTTGTCGGGTTGGCCCTTCTCCCCTTCTACTTAATATGGCCCTATGTAACTATGGCAATGCGAACGGGGTGTTCGTCGCTGGCCAGCCTGATCTATCTGCATATTCATCGCCCCCTGAAAATTCACTGGCGATTTAATTGGAGGAAATGGTTTGATTTAGTTAAAGAAGGCGTGCCCATGTTCATCGCTGGATATGGCTCGACTGTAGGTTGGAGTCTCCTCATAACAACCCTGGTATGGAAAGAACTCGGTGTGGTCGCCCTTGGTTTCTCGACAATGGCCTTTATGATCCTACAGGTGGCTAACCATGTACCTCAGGCGATTGTTGCAGTTTATACGCCAAGGATTATTGAAGAATTTGGCCGGACGGAGAGTGTCGATGCAGGTCTCAGAATATGTCGTAAACCACTTCTGTGGAGCATGCCAGGAATGCTGCTCTTGGTCGTGGGTGGGGCAATTGGACTACAGTTGTTCGTGCCAGTCCTGATGCCCAAGTACGTAGAAGCGATCCCTGCCATGGGTCTGGCGCTTCTATATCTGCCTTTTACAATGTTAGAGATGCCGTATGTCTTGCTCGTAGCGACGGGCGACACTTTGGCGCAGAATATCGTAACATTTGTCGGGCTGGGTATTTTTGCGGCCTTAGGTCTTGCAGCGATCGCCGCTGGCCTGGGTCTCAACGGGGTGATCGGGGCCTCGCTGCTAGGGCGGCTCGCCCGGCTCCTGATGATCTACGGCTATATCAATCGGGCCCGGCACCAGCACGTTCACATCAAGGTGACGCCTGAACCGGTCGAAATATCCTGACCTTCGAAAGAGGCTGCATGTACCAGCGTTTTTTGCGCAAGCTCAAGAGTTCTCGTACGGTGCGGGACGTGATTCGCCGGGTCAATAGTTGGGCCTACATCGGTCGGCACATCTATCGCGGGGAGGCCGGCAATCTGCGCATCTCTGAAGCGCTGATGAGCGGCGAACCTCAGGCGATTGGCAAGCTGGGTTCGGGCGAAACGCTGGCGATTCGGAAATATCTGGTCACCAAAGGAAAGGTCGATGCCGCAGGACGCTCAGCGTACTACTGGCAGACTAGTGCCAATTGTATTGTCTTTCCTGCCAGTTATTGGATGTACACCCGCTATTGTCGGTATATGCTGGATGAGGTACTACCGGAGGTTACATTGATGTCTGTCTGGTTCAATCATGGTGAACCGGGAATTGTTAACCGATACTGTCCAAATTCTGGATTGGTAGATCTTCTTGCACTAGAGCCCTACCAGCGTGAAACTCCCTGGTGGAATGCCCTTGCAGGCAAGCGGATTCTGGCAATCTCGCCGTTTTGTGACACGATTTGCAGCCAGCATCTTCATCTAACCAGAATCTGGGCAGAAACACAGGTCATGCCGCAGTTCACGCTTGATTGTGTGCGAGTTCCATATCACCATTCGCTAATGGCGCCCAAACATCAGGATTGGTTTGAGACGCTCCACGCTCTAGAAACAGAGATGTCCGACAAGTGTTTTGATATTGCACTCATCGGCGCCAGTGCTTACTCACTGCCACTTGCTGTGCATGCAAAGAAGCTTGGCAAGCAGGGCATTCACCTTGGCGGTGCATTGCAGCTGTTCTTTGGCATTTGTGGCCGGCGATGGGATCATAACCCGGATGTCATGAGATTGATGAACGAGTATTGGGTTCGGCCGTTGCCGGAGGAAACGCCAGACAATCACCTCCAGATGGAAAATGGAGCCTATTGGTGAGTACAGAAATACTGCTTCTTCTTTATTCTGTCGCGCTTTTCGGTTGGTCAGATAGCGACCAGCTACAGGCCTGCCGTTGATGAAATCGAAGTCCAACTGACGTGGTGGAAAACATGAAGATCGGACTGATGCAGCCTTACCTTTTTCCATATATGGGTTACTTTCAGTTGATCTCGGCCTGCGATAAGTTCGTTGTGCACGACGATGTCCAGTACATCCGGCAAGGTTGGATTAATCGGAACTATGTCGTCGTCCATGATCGGAAATTTCCCTTTGTCTTCAGCGTGAAGCACGACGACTATTCTAAGAATATCAATGAAAGATTCTACACGAACGCCTTCGAAGCTGAGGCCAAAAAGTTACTGAGAAACATCGATCAGTCGTACTCGAAGGCTCCTTACTTCACCGAAGTTCGGGCGTTGGTGGCTGACGTGCTTGGAAACCCCGAGAGGAATGTCTCTGGTCTCAATATTTCGTCACTCAGCAAGATCTGTCGGTATCTGGGAATCGGGACGGAAATCCTTGTCTCGTCGGAGCTGACCTTCAACAAGTCGCTGGCGGCGGAGAGCCGTGTGATTTCGATCAACATGACGCTGGGGAGCACGCACTATATCAACCCGATCGGCGGGATGGATCTGTACTCGAAGGAGAGATTCCAGGAAAATGGGATACAGCTCTCGTTCCTCAAACCGAGATTGAATCTCTACCAGCAATCTACCGCTGAATTTATGCCAGGCCTGTCGATCATCGACGTTATGATGAACTGCTCAAGGGAAAGTATTCTTGAAATGCTTGGAGATTACGATCTCGTGTAGGAATCTAGATTGATGTAGGGTCAATCGTCACAACGTTGAGGGGTGTCTGATGTTCAAATGGGAAAAACTTGGGAAGATCTTCGATCCAACTGAATTCAAGAATATTCCGTGGATGCATGAATTTGCGCAGGCCCCTTCATGCTTGATATTTGATGATTTCGTCAGGGTGTACTTTAGTTGTCGTCCAAAACCTGACGCGACTGGACAATATGTGAGCCGTTGCGCTTATATCGATTTGAGCAGGGGCAATCTATTCAGGATATTGCGAGTGAGTCCAAAGCCGATTCTGGAACTGGGAGAATTGGGGACATTCGATGAGTTCGGAACGTATCCCGTGTCCGTCATACGGGACGGCAAGGATGTTCATGCTTATTATGGCGGTTGGACAAGATGTGAGTCAGTACCGTTCAACGTAGCAATCGGGTATGCTGTGAGTAAGGACGGCGGCGAGACATTCAAGAAGATTGGCACAGGGCCAATTCTATCGTATTCGCCGGATGAGCCTTTCATTTTGAGCGGTCCAAAGGTAAGGAGATATGGTAACACCTGGTACCTGTGGTACATAGCGGGCAGGAGTTGGAAGATTGCCAACGGTAAACCAGAACCAATCTACAAGATANNAGATAAGAATGGCCTCCTCAATGGATGGTATCAATTGGACAAAACTGCACAAGGATATCATCCCGGACAGGCTAGGCGAGGATGAAGCACAGGCAAGTCCGGACGTCATCTTTGCCCGGGGAAAGTACCATATGTTTTTTTGTTACAGGCAGGCTTCAGATTTCAGAAGGAACAAGGATCGAAGCTACCGAATCGGCTATGCCTTTTCTGATGACCTGATGAATTGGACCAGGGACGACTTGCTGGTCGGGATCGATGTTTCAGAGAATGGGTGGGATTCCGAAATGCTCGCCTATCCCCATGTTCTTGAACTCGACGGCACTGTATACCTGCTTTACCTTGGAAATCAAGTCGGACGTTACGGATTTGGCGCTGCCCGACTTGATGGAGTTCTGGCGTGATCGCCGGGAGATTATTCATATGATATGGGAAAAGATGGGGAAGATATTTGATCCGACGGAGCATCAACTGTTTAACGATTGCAGGGAGTATGCCCAGTCGCCCCAGGCCCTTGTCTTTGATGACTTTGTAAGAATCTACTTCTCGACGCGAAAAAAAGATCCGGGGAATGGCAAGTTCCTGAGTCATATTTCTTTCGTTGATATGGACAAGACCTTCAAGAATATCCTGCAAATCTCCACCGACACTGTGATCGAACTGGGAGGCCTGGGTTGTTTTGACGAGCAGNNTCTATGCCTATACATGCGGTTGGAATCGGAAGGTATCAGTCTCCGTTGACACCAGTGTAGGATTCGCTGTCAGCACCGACAATGGCCTAACCTTCAAGAAACTGGGGGACGGACCTATTCTAACCTCTTCTCTGCACGAACCTTTTCTCGTGGGCGATCCCTTCGTCCACTGTTTCGAAGGTCGGTTTCACATGTGGTACATCTATGGCGTTCATTGGAATCAGTATTCGGCGGAGTCAGCCCCGGATCGC
>PMCF01000396.1 GCA_003154115.1 Anaerolineae bacterium | reverse complement strand
CGAGCGCTAACTAAACAGTATTGCTGCTAAGTGCGGTCTTGCCAGTTCTTTGCCATTGCGCGTCGATTATACCTTCTCTCATATGACAAGTCAATTTAGCCCGCACATTTTTGCACTCCATGCCTATGCTATAATCGCACCGACTTCTACTCGTGATGGAGCACACAGATGATGACCACGCCTCAACGCTTAACCTTAATCCTAATCATGGGCTTCGCGGCACTGCTGGCAGCTTGCGGCAGCGCGCCCGCCTCGCCAACGACCGTTCCCGCTAGCCCAACCGCGCGCCCGATCGTGAAACCAACCGATCGGTCTACCGTTACCCCGATCGCTTCACCCCGCCCGACCATCCCACCTGCATCGCTAACACCTACCGCCGACACTCGTCTCATCAATTTAACAGCAGCGGATGTGAATCCATTGACCGGCGAAAAGGTCGCTGACCCCGCCATCTTGAATCGACGTCCACTCGCGATCAAGATCGGCGATTCATGGGAAGTCGGCGTGCGTCCGCAAGCAGGGGCCAGCTTTGCCGATTGGGTGTTCGAGCACGAATCGGAAGGCGGCATCCCACGCTGGACGGCGATCTTCTACGGTCAAACTCCCAAGTCTGTCGGCGGTACCCGATCGTGCCGCATCATCGACACTGAAATTCCAGCGATCTTCAAATCACTGTTAGCCTGTTCCGGTATGTCAGGTGGCACCCGTGAGTTCTACATCAAACCTGCCGACTTCTCACAAGAGGGCCGCACTCTTACACCCGATGGGGTGTTCGGCGGATACGGTGCGCCGATGTACTATCGGGTCGACACTGCACCCGCACCGCACAATCTCTTTGTAAACCCAGCGATCGTCTGGGAAGAAGCCGACAAGCGTGGCTCCAATACCAAGCCCAATCTCAGCGGCCTGACCTTCTCCACCGAACCGCTTTCGCCCGGTCGTCCCACCAGCGAAATCAAGTTAAAGTACGGCTCGGAAACTGAGCTCTGGAAATATGATCCCAACGCCGCCACCTGCGGCCCCGTCAAAGGTTGCTGGCTGCGCTGGAGTGCGGGCTCACCCCACACCGACTCCTTAACGGGACAACAACTCAGCGCCGCCAATGTCATCATCGCGCACGCCACCCACGTCGAAGATATGCGCTATCTGGAAGAAGACTACGGCGCCTTCAAAGCGTTTGGCATCCAGATTCAACTCTGGAACGATGGCCCAGCGCGCGTCTTCCGTGATGGCCAGGAATTCGGCGGAAAATGGGTGCGCAAGGAACGTGGCGATATGTTAACGTTCGTCGATCCCAAGGGCAACCCCATTCCGCTCAAGCCCGGCAAGACCTGGGTGGAACTGGTGCGACTGGATGCGCCGATCGATGTGAAATAGATTTCTCCACCTTGCCGCGGCTTTGCACCCGCTAATAGAGTAACACACCCCGCCGTTTTGGTGTGTTGCAAAGCCGTTACAGATCAATTGCCAGATGCAAATAAAAAGCCCCGGCGAGCTTCGCGTTAACGCTCGCCGGGGCTTTTCCAAACTTACACTCCCCGTATCACTTCAAGTCCGCCCATGTACGGCCGCAGCACCTCCGGGACGACGATACTGCCATCGGGTTGCTGGTAGTTCTCCAGCACCGCAATCATCACCCGGGGCAGCGCCAGACCCGATCCGTTCAAAGTATGGACATATTCAGGCCTGGCACCCTTTTCGCGCCGAAATTTGATGTTAGCCCGCCGCGCCTGGAAGTCCTTGAAGTTGCTGCACGACGACACTTCCAGCCATTCGTTGCAGCCGGGTGCCCACAACTCGACATCGTATTTCACCGCCGCCGTGAACGAGAGATCGCCGGTACACATCTGGATGATGCGATGCGGGATCTTCAACAACCGAGCGATCTCCTCGGCGTTATCGATCAGCTTCGCTAACTCATCCATACTCGTTTCGGGCGTGCAGAACTTCACCATTTCCACCTTGTCGAATTGGTGACCGCGCTTGATGCCGCGCGTGTCGCGTCCGGCCGACATCTGCTCACGCCGGAAGCAGGCCGTGTAGGCGACGTGATTGATGGTGAGCCTTTCACCATCCAGAATCTCGCCCGCGTACATGTTCGTCACCGGCACTTCCGCCGTGGGGATCATCCACAGATCGTCGATCTGATCGTAGTATTGATTCTCGGCAAACTTCGGCAGCTGCCCCGTCCCGATCAGCACTTCGCGCTTCACCAGATACGGCGGATACACTTCGGTGTACCCCTGCCCGATGTGCACGTCGAGCATGAAGCTGATCAACGCGCGCTGCAATTTTGCGCCCGCGCCGATGAGCATATAGAAGCGCGTGCCGCTCACCTTCACGCCGCGCTCGAAGTCGATGATGCCCAGCGTTGTGCCTAAGTCCCAATGCGGCTTTGGTTCAAAGCCAAAGTCCTTGGCCGTCTTGGGTTCACCGCTGACACGCGTTACTACATTCTCCGTATCATCCTTGCCGATCGGCACCGACGGATCGGGGATGTTCGGCACGCGCAGCATCAGATCATTGAGGCGCGCTTCCACCTCGTTGACTTCAGCGTCCAACGCTGTGATGTGATCGCCCACCGCGCGCATCTCGGCCTTCTTTGCCTCGCGCTCGTCGGCCTTCACACCTGCACTTGCGTGCGGTGCAAGTGTCTTGCCAATCTCTTTCGAGACAGCGTTGCGCTGCTGTTTCAGCTGCTCCACTTCCTGCAGCACAACGCGCCGCTGCTTATCGAGTTCCAGAATCTCGTCGATGGGCGCATCGGCATACAAATTCGCCATCGCCTGCTTCACTTCGTCGGTATGTTCACGAATGTAGGTCAGGTCTAACATGGTATTCTCCTGTTGTAGGACAAGAAGACAAGAGGACAAGAAGGCAGGACGATCTCGCACGACGGCCTTCGTGTCTTCCCTTCTTCTTGTCATCCTGTCACACTAACAATTCCGCTGCTCTCAGCACCTTCTCCAACTCCGCGCGTTGACTCGCTCCCAGCGGCAATAACGGCAACCGTGGATAACCGCCTTGATATCCCAGCAGATCCATCGCCGCCTTCAGGCCCGGCACACCAAACTGCGTCGTCACCGCGCGCGCCACCGGCAAGAGCTGCAAGTGCAGCTCACCCGCTTCGGCAATACGACCTTGCTGAAACAGTTCGTAAATCCCCACACACTCATTCGGCGCGATGTTGCTCACCGCTAGAATTCCGCCATTCACACCAAATGCCAACGACGGCAGCATCGCTCCATAGTTGCCGCTGAACACGACAAAGCCATTAGAGGACGCTGAACGAAGTGTCGCGACAGTCGAAACCGCATCCTTCGACTCCGCTACGCTCCGCTCAGGATGCTTGCCTCCTGCTTCTTGCATCATGCTTCTTGTCAGTCTCACCGTCTCCGCTATCTGATTGATGTCGCCCGCACTGTCCTTAATACCCACCACGTTCGGATGCTGCGCGATCTCCGCTACAACCGACGGCGCAATGCTGAGGCCCGTATTCGCGGGCACGTTGTAGATCATCACCGGAATCGGCGACTGATCAGCGATCGTGAAGTAATGCTTCTTCAACGCCTCACCCGTCATGCTATTCTTGTAGTAGAACGGCGTGATGATCAACGCCACCGCACAACCCGCCTCTGCCGCGCGCTGGGTCATCTCAATGGTCGCCTGCGTCGAGAACTGCCCCGTCCCGCCAATGACAACTTTATCGGTGGCTGCGGCTTTCCGTACCGTCGCAAATACCTGCGAGGCTTCCTCGGGCGTCACGTGTACGGCCTCGCTGTTCGAGCCCAACGCGAGATAGCCCGTCAATCCCGTCGCATTGAGCTGCTCGACGTTCGAGCGCAGCGCCGCCAGATCGAGCGCGCCGTCTTCCTTAAACGGCGTGGGGAGTGGTGGAAGTATACCCTTCAACATATCTCTCCTTCGTCAGGAAACAAGTAGACAAGTAGACAAGTACCTCCTTCTTCCTTGTTTCCTTATTTCCTCATCTACTTACCACAAACAAAACGCCCCTCATCCTGTTCTAGGACGAGGGGGCCCCGTGGTGCCACCTAGATTTGCCATGTAGTGATGACTTAAGTCATTACTACTGACCTCATTCATGCTCGCTAACGGGAGCGCCGCTCAACTCGAGAGGTGGATTTCAGTTCAACCGTCTATCGCCTTGCACCCTGCCTCTAAAGAGGCACAGCGACTCTCTGGAAGTCCGCTCGAACTTACTCTTCTCTGTCAACGTTGATAACAAGATTATACGCGCATCAAAAATCGATGTCAAGCAAAACGCCCTGCTGAGTATAACGCAAAACTATTGGCGACTTTTCGGCCAACGCTCCCGCTGGATGATTGATCGCGCCAGTGATCCAGCCGCACCACTCTATTGAAGTTACAGGTATTCGACCCGGTTTGCCATATCTTCAGCAGTCAAAACTTCGTAGATCAGGATGAGACTTCGAATCATCTCGCCCAGTGACCGCGACACTCGCGCCCCGGATGCAATTCCCGGATGCTGGAAACCCTGATCGACCAACCGGAGAAAGTCAGCATCATGTGTCACCAGCACGCGCTGTTCGCGTCGCGCAAAGTCTAACTGAGCCAGATCGCTCCGAGACCGCAATCCGGCCCCGACCGTCGTTGTCGCGTCGATGCCGTATCGCTGCAACGCCCGCGCCACGTCCGGATCAACGTGTTCATCGAGGTGGAACTTGATGCGCTCAGGCCTGACCCAGCGCTTTCAATTTAGCCTGCAACAGCGATGGATTGTTGCGCCGGAATGCCTCGCCAAAGGCGGCGTCTTCCTCGATGCTCTGATCGATTTCAGCGCGATGATCGTAATAGTAGGCCATGGCCGCGTATACGGCAGACGGGGCCAGGTCGTACTTGCCCGCAATCTCTTCCAGGGATTGGCCCAATCGGCGGTGCAGCACCACAATATCCGCCACAGTCAGGCGCGTGCCGCTCAGACGCGGCTTTCCGCCGCGCACTTCGGGGGTAAGTTCGATGTAACCATCCAACACTACGACCATGCTTGCCTCCTGACGCTTGTTCACCTAATTATAGCGCCCCAGACGTGCTCAGCGGGCGACGGTGGGTTCGACTCCCAACCATCTCCGCCTGACGCACTGCGGAGCCGAGATGTCTCGGCTCCGCTGGGTTGCTGATGGCGGCTGTGCCCGTCGCCGTCTCATCGTGCTATTCGCATCAGCGCCGTGGGTCTTCGGGCGGAACGTCTGCCGGGCGGCCCAGCGTTTCTTGAAGCAAGCGCGACAGAGACGCGGGCTGATCCAGATATCGTCACGGTCTTGAATCTGTTGGAAATACAAGCGTAGCTGATCGGCGGTGATGAGGCCGCGTCGATAGGCTTCGATCAACACGCCCAACGTCCCGCGCACGGTCAAGCCGCGTTGGCGTGCTTGTTGCCGCGCCAACTCTTCATCTATCAAGAGTAGCCCATGACCCGCAAGGGCCAGCGCAATGGCTTCTTGCTCCCCACGATCCAGCGGGGTGGCTTGCAGGTCAGCGGGGATTTCGACAGGGGACACGGGTTCCCAGGCTTGCTGTTGCATAAATCCGCGGAGCGTGTAAGCATCGATGAAACCCTGGCGCACTCCCGCCACGACCGCTTCGTCGTAGACAGCACTGGAAATCTGCACCCGACCATAGAGCGGCTCAAGCAGGTGCAATAGATTGAGTTTGGCCAACGCGATGAGGGGTCCGGCGTTCGTGACAACGACCGCCGATCTCACGCCAGTTCCTCTTGCACGGTCTCCTCAGAAAAATCAGGTTCCAACCCGCGCCGCCGCGCCTCGCGCGCCAACTCCCACTTGGGTAGTTCCAGTTGCCGTGCCAGATAACCCAGCGAGCCAACGCCATCGCGATACAGGTCCAGCGCGCGTTCAACCCGGAATTGCTGGAGACCCATGCGAAAAATATGTTGCAAAGTGAGCTCTTCGATGGGCACTCCGGTGAGCCATTCACGCGGGATGTGCATGATGATTGCCTGTTCCATAGTCTGTCTGTCCTTCCGTCTCTCGTCGCCTGACCCGTTCTAAGTCAATTATAACACCCCAGGCGCACTCAGCGAGCGGTGGTGGGTTAGATGCCCGGCCATGCCTTTCGCGCAAGCGATTTCGTCCTGTGTTCACCCACTGCGAGGCGCTGCGCCTGCATAATCAAAGCGCATAACCCCTGCCATACAATGCAAAACCCCTCATCCTGGTTCTAGGACGAGGGGCCCCGTGGTGCCACCTAGATTTGTCTTGTAGTAATGACTTAAGTCATTACTACTGACCTCATTCATGCTCGCTAACGGGAGCGCCGCTCAACTCGAGGGGTGGATTTCAGTTCAATCGTCTATCGCTTCTCACCAACCAGCGACTCTCTGGAAGTCCGCTCGAACTTACTCTTCTCTGTCAGCGTTGATGCCAGGATTATAAGCAAGACGCAATTCAATGTCAAGCATCCATTTCCTTAAAGTTATGGATCGTACAATGGGCTTATCGGCATCCCTCTAGCAAGCATCGTGATCTTTCACAGTACGACTCGAACCGCAAGACATCTGCCTTTCAACACGTGATTCCGGGCACAAAAAACTTAATGGATACGCGTTGACCCGTGCTATCCTGCAAAAAAAACGTACCGACGGCGGGATGGTGTGTGCCGTAAATCAGTTTATAGCCTATATTGCCGTTGATCGGCCCGCCGATCTGGTCAATATCGCGAAAATAAGTGTATGGCGGTTTGCCGCCGCTGGCATATAACAAAAACACGATTACGTAGCGATCAGTGCTTTGGCAGGATTTGCTGCTCACCTCAAACGTGAGACTAAGTGGTCCCGAAGGTTTTGAGGGTTTGGGTGTTGAGGTCTTTTTTGCTACAGGTTTCTTTGTGGGCACAGCTTCTCGAGCCGTTGGTGATGGAACTGGCGTAGCTGGTGGCGAGGTCGAGATAGGCGTAACGCTTGGCAAGGCTGGAATAGATGTAACATTCGGCAAAACCGGAGCCGTTGAAACAGGTGTCACAGGCGCATCAACCCCGGGTTGCGGAGCTGGCGTGATAGGTGGACCTGAAGAACCTGCCCTTGCTAATGCGAAAAGGCCAAAAACCACTAGGCATGCCAGCACTATCCAGAGCACAATGCTCCGACGCGATCTCATTGACGCGCCACAATACGCACAATAGCGAACATCATTCGGGCCTATTTTCCCGCAGATTGGACATACAGTCATTGTATAATTACTTTACAGTGAAGGCAATGTGATATACCGCATTTGACTGGTATTCAACGTCAAGCACATATGTCCCAACAGACATTGTGCTTGGAAAACTAAAGCCTTGCCAAAAACACAGAACATTTTTGTCTTCCAACGGGTCCTGAACATGGTCATAGATTTTTGAACCGTCAAACCCAGAAACCGTCCAGTAAAGGGCGCTGCCGATCTGGTCTGCCGTGTAAGAAGAGGCGAAGTATAACCATTCATCCTGCGAAAGCGAGGCTTGAGTGACGCGAGTTGTTTGCGTGCTTATCCTACACTGATCACCCAATCCATCCCGGCCAAAAGTAAAGCTGCCTAGCGGTCGAGTTGCTGGCCTTGTTGGAAGTAACGCTGGATCGGTATACTGTAATTCAAAGGATCTTTGATAGATCGCCGTGCCATTGAGTGTCACCTCAAGCGAGTAGTACCCCGGTGTTGAGCCTCGTGTTAAGGAGAATCCCTGCCAGAAACACAGGGANNACAGGGATAGAGTAGTGGTAAGTTCGCGTGTATTATCTGCGTATATTTTTGTGCCATCCGGCCCGGTTACCGACCAATTGAAAACCTGCCCAATATCTGCTGGTTGAAAAGGCGTCGCAAAGTATAGATATTGATCGTTAGCAATATCCAACTGATTGAAGCTAGTCACCTCATTTGTCACGCGACAATCGGGATTGCTGATCCCGTCTCTGCCAAAAGAAAAGTCGCCAAAGGCTGCGGTGGACACATTGACCGATGTATTTGTTTGTGTTGCTTGCACAGGTTCAGATGTAGGCATGGAGGAAATCGACGTCAATGTAGGAGGTGTGTATGGGGCGACGTACAGTGTCGCAATTGGTTCGGCGGTCGGTGCGGGAGTTGATGCCCGCGTGATTAACCACACCCCGCCAACTATCAGGATAAGTACGATCACCAGCAAAGTGCAGCCTATAGCTGTATCGCGTGACGATTTCACCTGTGTGCCACAATAAGGGCAGTACAAAATATTAGCGGGGATTACTTTCTGACAGCTAGGATTGGCACATTGCATTCGATGCCTGCAATTCACAAAACCTTTTTACAGTGAGGGCAATAACGACTATTAGATGGTATCTGGTGCTTGCAATGTGGACAGGAACGGTTCGGTTGCAACTGCTGAGCACAATTTTGGCAATATATCTCTTCAAGTTGATTGATATGGCCACATTGGGGGTTGGGGCACTTTGTAGTCTTGGGTGGCAATGGTATAGGGAGTGGCGGTAGAAGCGGCGGTATATATGGCTTGGGAATGGGAACGGGTTGAGTCTTAAGAGCGTATTCAATCGCTGCTCTCCAGCTACCTGCACCCGGTCTATTCGGGTTATCATACTGCATCCTCTTGGTTGCAGAGAATACAGCCGTAAACAGCCCAATAAGGTTAGAGTCTAATTTGGCGTTCTCCATCTTCGCCCTCTGCCATGACCTGGGCCAATCAGGGTGATCTCTGACGTAATCTCCTGGTCTAAACCACTCGTATTTTGGATCATCCTTCTCCGACTTGGTAGGAAAGGGGCCGTTTTTGTCAACCAATATCTGATAGAGC
>PMCF01000250.1 GCA_003154115.1 Anaerolineae bacterium | reverse complement strand
CGGTGTTAGCGTCTAGACACTTTGGTGTTGATCGAGGTGTTGTTTCAGGAAAGAGAGAGGGGAAATCTTACAGCAGGCCCAGCTCGCGGGCGCGGGCGATGGCTTCAGTGCGGCTTTTGACTTGCAGTTTGTCGAAGATTCTGCGGTTGTGCCCTTTAATCGTGTCCAGAGCGAGGAACAGCCGCTCGCTGATTTCACGATTGGAGAGTCCCTCGGCGATGAGACGCAGAATTTCCAACTCGCGTTCGCTCAAGGGTTCAATCATTGCTGATTGCTGAGTGCTGACTGCTGATTGCGGCATCGTCGCCGGTTGCAGAAATGCCGCTAGAAGTTTATCCACATACCCGATCAATTTCTGGCCTTCCCGAAGTCCCTGCTTTTCAATCATCAATCTAAAATCAGCAATCAACAATCTCATCAATTCGCCCTCATCCACGAAGAGACGGATGAAGCCGCCCGGCTCGGCCAGCGTCAGCGTATCACCCAGCACTTGCACAGCCTTGTCCTTCTCGCCATGCGCCTGATGAGCGATCGCCTGTAGCACCATCACTTTGAGCCGTTCATCCTGCCAACCCTTTGCTTCCATCTGTTTACGCAATGGCTCCAGCACCGCCAGTGCTTTGGATGAGTCTCCCTGGGCCAAGTAGACCCGCGCCTGGCTGATGGGGAGATCGTGAGTCTGCACGAGGCGAGCGGCGGCCGCCACATCGCCCTGACGAAGCAGTGTCAGCACTTGCGCGGCCGCAACCTCGGGCATGCGCTGCACGAAGTTCTGTTCGCGCGTGGCTCGATCGGTTTGAGCTAAAACCGTGGCCGCGCCGTTCACATCGCCCTGCGCCAGTTTCAAGCGGGCGAGAAACACTTCACAAAGAATGAATCGATCCAGTAAGTGACCATACTGCCGCGCCAATAGCAGGGCCTGCTGCCCATGCTGCTCGGCGGCGTCCAGATCGTTCCACTCGTAGCAGATCCGGGCCAGGCCAAGATTCGCTTCAGCGGCATTCGGCAGCGGCTGATCGCTCACCAGCTGCAGCACACGCCGATAGGTCTCGGCCGCCCGATAAAGCTGGTTCTCTAATTCCTGCATCAACGCCAGATGGCTGAGCGCTAATATCGTGGAAAACATTTCCCCGGACGCCTCGCTGATCGATAAGGCTTCCGCTAAAACCCGGCTGGCCGCGGCGCGGTCACCCTGAAGCTGATAGGCAACCGACAGCGTCCAGTTAGCCGTAAAGCGAAAAGTTAGATTCTCGGGAGGCAGATATTCCAAGGCGCGGCGCGACTGGATAATCACGGTTTCTGGCTGATACTGAGTGAGAGCCAACGTGGACCTGGCGGCGGCAATTTGTCCGATCAGGTCTCGGGTCTTGTCGTCCAAGTCAGCGCTTCGCTGCGCGTGCTGCGTGCGTAGGGCTGCTTCAGCCGCTTGGAGTTTCTCTTCGATGCCCGTCGTCTGGCCGGCCGTCAACGCCATCGTGGCCGACCTCACCCACAACAAGGGCCTGGCATCCAGCANNGGCCGCAGCCGCATGCTGAAACGCTTCAATCTCCAGGCCATGGTCTTCATACCACTGGCTGGCACGAATGTGGAGTTCGGCGATGTTTCCAGGTGTGAGGCTCTGCCCCAGGCGCTTTCGCAGTAAATCTCCAAAGAGATGGTGATAGCGATACCACTGCCGATCGTTATCGAGGGGGACGATGAACAGGTTGGCGTGTTCGAGATAGTCCAGCGTCTCTTGCCCGGGGACCGCCGGGGCGAGCAGAACGGCCTCACACAGCGGGCCGCACATGCGCTCGAGGAGGGAAGTGCGCAGCAAGAAAGTCTGGACGCTTTCGGACTGCTGGTGCAGCACCTCTTCAATCAGATAATCCAGCACAAAATGGTGGCTGCCTGTAAAAGATTGGATGAAGTGCGTGACATCTGTATGGCCTTGCATGGAAATCGCGGCCAATTGCAGACCGGCGATCCAACCTTCGGTGCGAGTCTCTAGAGCAGTGATGTCTTCCGCTGAAAGATTCAACCCCATCACCCGATTAAGAAACTCGGCGGCTTCAGCGGGGGTGAAACGCAGGTCTGCGGCGCGCAGTTCGGTCAATTGACCTCGAACGCGCAAGCGGGCCAGCGGGAGCGGTGGATCCTCTCGGCTGGCGATGACCAGGTGCATTTGAGGCGGCAAATTCTCGACCAGAAAGGCAAGCGCCTGGTCCACCGGTTGGGAATCAATCACATGGTAATCATCTAACACCAGGATGAAGCTGTCTGAAATCGTGGTGATGTCATTGAGTAGGTTTGTCAGCAGCAAGTCGGTGGGCGGCGGCTGAGGGGATTGGAGAACCCCCCACACACCTTCTCCGATCCTCGGCGCAATCGTCTGCACCGCCGCGATCAGGTACGCCAGAAAGCGTGTGGGATCATTATCGCNNCGCTGACCAGCGTGGTCTTGCCAAAGCCGGCGGGGGCTGAGATGAGGCTTAATCGGCGGCCCGCAGAGAGACCCTCGTTCAGCCGCGCGATCAGGCGGGGGCGGAGGACAATTTTAGGTCGAGGTGGAGGGATATAAAGTTTGGTGGCTAAAATTGGTGTAGACACGAATCAATTATAGAACACCCCTCCCAATTCAAAAAGCGATGTGATCGAGCGCACGCGCCGGCCAGCCTGAAGATTTGCACGCTGCTCGATAAATACGAGCGGCGCGAAGTGGAAGTGAAACTCGATTACGTCGGTTTCCACATTCCGAATGAATTTGTGTATGGCTATGGGTTGGATCTGGACGATCTGTATCGCAATCTGCCATTTATTGGAGTGGTCAGGGATTAGCAAGATGCAGAAAGCAAGATGCAAAACGCGCCGCTTCGGTCCATACCGAGGCAGCGCGTTGGGTTTCATTGCGCTTGCCATTTCTCAATCGCGGCGCGAATCGCCTGACGGAGTTTTTCGTCCGAGATAAGATTGATGTCGGAATATGACTTGCCGTTGACCCAGATCTCCAGGCTGCCATCAGACGCCGTTCCCAAATCGACCTGGTAAGCGGCCAACGCCGGATCAGCGCTCAAGTGCGCCTGCAATACGTCCTCGATTTGCTCAGCGAAGGGCGCGGCGATTTGTTCACCCGGAGATTGGGCGTACAGACCAATGCCTGTGCCAGCCGTCCGCGTGGCCGCGAGAGTCTCGGCGGGCGGGGTGGTCTTCAACCAGGCGGGTGGCTGATCGGGTGTGGTCGTGCGGGTGAGATTGACGCGGCGCGCACGCAGCGCCAACAGTCCCACCATCACGAGCATGATAACGACGGTGACGAAGACTCCTACCACAGTTGGCAGATTCATAGTTTTTCCTTCTGTCGATGCTTAACGGCTGATTACAGCTTATAGCCGATCATCCTCAAGAATCCTTTCCGTTTGGCAACGTCATCTTCGGTCTCGATGCCCTTAGGGCGCTCGCCGTCGATCACGCCGAGGATGCCGCGGCCCTGTTCACTTTCGGCCACGATCACCTGCACGGGATTGCCGGTAGCGCAGAAGATGCGGCAGACTTCGGGCGTCATCTTCACGATGTTCAGCACGTTGATTGGAAAGAAACCTGCGCCCAAGAAGATGATGAAGGAGTGTCCCGCACCAAGCGTCATGGCATTCTGCTTTGCCAGTTCGACCAAAGATGTATCAGTGCCTGAAGCACGGACAAGCGACGGGCCGCTCGCTTCGCAGAAGGCCAGACCGAACTTGATGCCGGGCACGGCCTGCACCAGTGCCTCGTGCAGATCCTCCACGGTCTTGATGAAGTGCGCTTGGCCCAGAATGAAATTCATCTCTTCCGGTTTGTCGATGGCGATCAATTTGAGTTCCATGGTTCACCCCTGAATGAATGTGGAAGGCGGAATTCGGAGTGTGGAATGAAAGATTCCGCGTTCCGCATTCCGAGTTCCGAATTGTGCTTTAGCCCGGCGGCCAGTGCATGGCGCGTCCACCGAGCAGATGCACGTGCAGATGAAATACCGATTGTCCGGCTTGCGTTCCGGTGTTGACGACCAACCGATACCCGGCGTTGAGCTTCTCGGCTTGTGCTACCTGCCCGGCCACGGTGATTAAGCGGCCCAGCAATGCTGTGTCGCTAGCTTGCACGTCGGCGAGGGAAGCAATATGCCGCGTCGGAATGACGAGGATGTGTGTCGGCGCCTGGGGATGCGCGTCACGGAAAGCAATCACGTCGTCGCTGCGATAGACGATCGTGGCGGGTATCTCACCCGCGATGATCCGGCAGAACAGGCAGCCGCTCATGGTTTGATCTCACTCACGCGGAGATTATCAAAGGCAATGTGAACATCGGCATTATCAAACAGCGCCCCGGCGGTCACGCCGATGTTGCCGTTCGGAAAATCACCGTCGCTAAAGGTCTTGACCAGCTGATCGTTGACGTTGAACGTGAACTGATTGCCCTTGGCGATCACTTGCAGGTGGTTCGTGGCTGCGCCTTGCTTGACGGCGGTTGTATCGGTGTAATCCTGCACCTTGGTCCACTTGCCGTCCTTGTATTTGAATACGGCAAAATAGCCGTCGCCGCTGATGTCAAGTCGGTAGAAATTGCGATCGTCGACGTAGCGGAAGATCACGCCGTAGCTGTTGTCGTTCGGTCCATCGACTTGCGTCGCATCTACATCAAGGACAAAATCGCCGAAGCGTTTGTCTTTGGGCACCGACCAGGCTAACGTGTCCAACTCAGGAATGGTGAACTGCAAGGCACCATCCTGGTAGTTGATTTTTACAGCACTATCGTTGACGATCTTCCAGCCGCTGTTGGGGTTGGAGAAATCATCGGCATAGGGCAGGGCCGTTAACGCCGGCCCGCACGCAGAGAGGAATAGAAGAGCCAAGCTCAATAGGCAGATTTTAATTTTCATCGCGGATCAATTCTTGAGCGCGGATCGACACAGTTGGCTTAGAAAAATCAGCGCAAATCTGCGTCAATCAGCGTCCCATTTAGCTGAGTTGTCGTTTCACTTCAATCACATTGGGCAGACGCTCGATGCGATCCATCACCTTGGAAAGCTGGGCCGTCCCGGCGATTTCCAGCGTAGCGATAAAAGTGGCTAGATTCTTGCTGGTGGTGACGTGCACACTGCTCATGCTCACGTTTTCACCGGCCACCACCGTGGCCACATCGCGCAGCAGGCCGTCGCGATCGTAGGCTGAAATCTTGATCGTGACGGGGTACGTGCGCTGACTGGGTCCCCACGACACTTCGATTAACCGTTCGGCCTCGCTGCTATGCACGATATTCACGCAATTGCTATGATGGATCATCACGCCGCGGCCGCGCGTCACAAAGCCGATGATGGGATCACCGGGCACCGGGCGACAACACTTGGCAAGTTGTGTCAACATTCCGCCGGTGCCGCGCACAATCAGATCGGCAACTTCCGGTCGCGACACGGGCACGAACGGCACAGGCTCTTCCGGCGGTGGATTCGCTTTGCGATCGGCCTCGATGACTTTGCTGACGATGGCTTGCGAACTGATATCACCCGAGCCGATTTTCTCGAAGAAATCATCCACCTTTTCGAAGCCAAACAGTTTCATCACGGCGTCGTGCGGCAGCGCGTCCAGGCTCAAGCGATGCAGCTCACGCTCCACGATTTCCCGGCCCTGCGCGATGTTCGCTTCGCGATCCTGTTTCTTGAACCACTGCTTGATCTTGGTGCGCGCGCGCTGCGTCTTGACGTAGCCCAGGTTCGGATTCAACCAATCGCGGCTGGGGCCGCCGCGCTTGGCGGTGATGATCTCCACCCGATCGCCCGTTTGCAGCTGATAGTCCAACGAGACTAAACTGCCGTTGACGCGCGCCCCCCGGCAGCGATCGCCGACGTCCGTGTGGATGTGATAGGCAAAATCGATCGGGGTGCTGCCGGTGGGCATGTCCACCAGCTTGCCTTTGGGCGTAAAGACGTAGACGCGATCTTGAAAGACGTCCGAGCGCAGCGAATCGACGAACTCTTTAGCGTCAGGCACATCATTGCGCCAGTCCATCAACGAGCGCAGCCAGGCGATCTTTTCTTCATAGCGTGGATCGCGCTTGCCGCCTTCCTTATACCGCCAGTGAGCGGCGATGCCCAACTCGGCGCTCTCGTGCATGTCGGGCGTGCGGATCTGCACTTCCAGCGTCCGGCCGTCTTCGGCCACGACGGCGGTATGCAGGCTTTGATACAAGTTGTCTTTGGGGTTGGCGATGTAGTCGTCGAACTCGCCCTTGATGGGACGCCACATGGAATGCACGATGCCCAACGCCGCATAGCACTGCGCTACGGTATCGACGATGACGCGCACGGCGCGCACGTCATAGACTTGATCGAATGAGCCTTTGCGTTCGATCTTCTTCCAGATGCTGTAGATATGCTTGGGCCGGCCGCTAATCTCGGCGGTGATGCCCTCGGCTTTCAAGTGTTCCTGTAGCTTGTTGATGATCCGATTGATATACTCTTCCCGATCGGGCCGCCGTTCGTCGATCAGCCGGGCAATCTCTCTGTATTTATCCGTATACAAATGGCGAAAGCCCAGGTCTTCCAGTTCCCATTTGATTTGCCAAATGCCCAGCCGATTGGCCAACGGCGCAAAAATTTCCAGCGTCTCGCGCGCGATGCGCTGTCGTCGATCTTCCGGCAGCACGCCCAGCGTGCGCATGTTGTGCAGCCGATCGGCCAGCTTGATCAAGATGACGCGCGGATCGTCGACCATNNGCCAGGAACATCTTGCGCAGCGATTCGAGTTCGCGCTCGTCGTAGGAGCGCACCACCTGCGAATTGAGATTGTCGAACTGGCCGAGCTTGGTCACGCCTTCGACCATGCTCAAGATTTCTTTGCCGAAATCCTTTTCCATCTGGTCGCGCGTGTAAGGCGTGTCTTCCAGCACGTCATGCAGCAGGCCGGCGGCAATCGTCGGCGCATCCAGGCTGAGTTCGGCCAGAATGTTGGCCACGGCCAGACAGTGCTGCACATACGGCTCGCCCGACGAGCGTTTCTGGCCTTCGTGTAACTTGTCGGCCGCTTGGTAGGCCCTGAGCACCAGATCATGACCGGCCTTACTGCGCAGGGCCGGCACGTTTTGTTCCAGCAGGGCTTCTATGTTGAGGGTAGGATACTTCGTCATGGCGCGAATTGTAGCACAGGAAACACAGCGAATCCACTACGGGCCGTTGGTCAACCGATCGCGGCTGTGGTAGGATAGGCAATGGGCAATGAACAATTAACAACCCTACTCCGCTTCGCGGCGGGGACTTCGTGACCAATTAACAATGAGCAAACGACGGACGAGATGGATACGTGGTCTGGCGCTGGTCGCGCTTGTCGTGCTCGCAATCATTTTGCGAGGATGTTTTATCCGGCCCGGCACGAACTTTGCTGGCGAGCATTTCAATCGCGGCCACAATGCGGCCTGGTTGGGCGTCGAATGGAGCATGGAACCGCACACTGCCGCTGAGGTCGCCGCGTTAGCCGAAGATTTGCAGCGGCGGCAGATCGATACGATCTTTGTGTACGTCAGTTATCTCAAGCCGACCGGCCTCTTCAACCCGACGTATGATCACGCGCGTGAGTTCGTCACGCTGTTGAAACAGGTTGCGCCTCAGATCAACGTTCAAGCCTGGCTGGGTATTCCGGTAAAAGCACCGCCTGATGCGCCACTGGCTTCGGGATACATCGATCTGAACGACGCAACTGTTCAGCAGACCATCGCCGAATTCAGCGGATCGGCTGTAAAAGATTTAGGCTTCGATGGTGTTCATCTTGATCCTGAGCCTATCGGAAGCGACGATCAGGCCTTGCTAAAACTGTTAAAGGAAATACGTTCCACATTGGGCGAAAATAAGCACTTGTCGATCGCTATTCCTGCCAGACTTCCGATAGTTGGGGAAATACCTTTGCTGAGTCATCTGGTTTGGAGCAAAGAATATTGCACTGCCGTGGCTTCAGAAGTGGATGCCGTTGCTGTGATGACTTACGACAGTGCTATGCCAGCGGCTTTCCTTTATCGGAGTTGGTTGCAATTACAGGTCGTTTCACTGACTCAAGCGCTTGACGGGACGCAAGCTAACGTTTACATCGGCATACCCGCTTCGAAAGAGACGACCGGAGCGCATTTGCCTTGGGCGGAGAACGTGCGTGCTGGCTTGGGCGGCGTGGTAGCTGGACTGAATGACAATGAATCTCGGTCTGATGTGATTACGGGCGTCGCCATTTATCCATACTGGGAAACCACTGAAGATGAGTGGGAGACCTATGCTGAACTTTGGCTGGGACGGCGTACACCTTGAACGGGTGACCAGCAACTAAACGACCAACCACTAACTATGCATGTGATCGACCATTTCCCGCTGAAGGCGGTTGATCCATAATAAGCAAACGACGGACGAGATGGGTACGTGGTCTGGCGCTGGTCGCGCTTGTCGTGATCGCGATCACTTTGCGAGGATGTTTTATCCGGCCCGGCACGAACTTTGCTGGCGAGCATTTCAATCGCGGCCACAATGCGGCCTGGTTGGGCGTCGAATGGAGCATGGAACCGCACACTGCCGCTGAGGTCGCCGCGTTAGCCGAAGATTTGCAGCGGCGGCAGATCGATACGATCTTTGTGTACGTCAGTTATCTCAAACCGACCGGCCTCTTCAACCCGACGTACGATCACGCGCGCGAGTTTGTTACGACGTTGAAACAGGCTGCGCCCCAGATCGAGGTGCAGGCGTGGCTGGGAATTCCGGTAAAAGCGCCACCCGGTGCGCCGCTCGCATCGGGATACATCGATCTGAGTAATGCGACTGTTCAACAAACCATTGCCGAATTCAGTCGATCGACTGTAAACGATTTGGGCTTTGATGGTGTTCATCTCGATCCTGAACCCATTCTGACGGGCAACGCCGCTTTGCTGCGACTGCTTGAAGCTGTGCGCGAGGCCATCGGGCCACAGGCGCAGCTGTCGATTGCTGGACGCGAAATCACGCCAGTGGTGCCGGAGGCCGATCTGATAGCAAATCGCTGGTTTACGTGGCGGGCCGACTATTATCGTGAGGTCGCTCAGCGGGTCGATCAGATTGCGGTGATGGCGTATGATAGCCATCTGCCGGCGGGTTGGCTGTATGAGCAGTGGGTGCGCTTTCAGGTGATTGGCCTAACGTCGAGTTTGGGGGCAACCCCTCCGGGGTTGTTGATCGGCCTTCCGACTTCCGAGGAACATACTGCCTCGCACGATCCGGCAATTGAAAATATGACGACCGGCCTACGCGGATTGCTCGCCGGTTTGAATGATGCAGATGCTCGGCCCGATCAGATTACGGGCGTCGCCATTTACCCTTACTGGGAAATGAGCGAGGACGAGTGGACAACGTATCAAGATTTGTGGTTGGGGACAACGGAGAAATAAGCGATGCGTGTGATATCTGGTACAGCGAAAGGTCGTCACTTGCAGTCCGTGCCCGGCGACTCGACGCGCCCGATCACCGATCGAGTGAAAGAGGCGCTATTCAACATTCTCGGCGCGGACGTGATCGAGGCGGAGTTCCTCGATCTGTTTGGCGGCACGGGCGGGGTCGGGATCGAGGCGTTGAGCCGTGGCGCGGCGCAGGCGGTGTTCATCGACAAGAACCACAAGGCCCAGGAAACGATCAAGGCGAACCTCGTTCATACCCGGCTGGTTGAGCGCGGCGAGATCGTGCGCGGCGATGCGTTCCGCTATTTACAGGGCGTGCCGCAGCCGTTCCATTACATCTACGTTGCGCCGCCGCAGTATGAGCGACTGTGGGTGAACGCGCTGACGTTGATCGACGAGCAGCCGGGCTGGCTGGCGGACGATGGCGAAATCATCGTGCAGATTCATCCCAAAGAGTATGAAGCGGTGACGCTCGAAAACTTCGAGGAAATCGAGCAGCGCAAATACAGCAGTACCCTGTTGGTGTTTTACGAGCATAAGCAAGAGGCGTGAAGCAAGATGCAAGAAGCAAGAGGCAGGATCAGTGGATCACAATTTGCTCCCGCTGGATTGTCAAATCCAGCGGAATGTCGCGGATTTGGCAATCCGCTCAGAGCGTTCTGTGATCTACTGAGGATGCAGGACGCAAGAAACAAAAAATGGGGTTTAGCCATTCTGGTAGGTTGTCTGATCATAATGGCGCTCGCCGCGTGTGAAGCGACCATCAGCGCTGCGTCTTCGCCGTTGGCGTTGCCAACGCAAGCGGGACCGCTGTTACCCACACGCACTTTGCCGCCGACCAGCACGCCGATCTCGACGGCCCCGCCAGTCCCCACGCTGAAGCCTTCTCCGACGTTGATACCGACCGTTGCGCCGCTCACGGTCGATGGCTGGCAGACGGTGCGATCGGGCGTGTACATTCGCGAGATGCTGGCCGATCCGATCAGCAAGACCGGGCGCGTCGACGTCGTCAAGATCGATCCGGCGCAGGTCGATTTTCACGTGCGCTATCAACCCGATGCGCCATTGCGGGTGCGCGATTGGTACAGCAACACGCAGGCGCTCATCGTCATCAACAGCAGTTTCTTCGATGGCGCGAATCACGCAGTGGGGCAACTGACGGCCGATGGCAAGAGCGACGGGCAAGTGCATCAACGCATGGAGGGCGCGTTTTATCTCACCGGCGTGGGCGCGGCGGTGTGGCCGCTGCAAGGCTGGGTCAAACCGGCGGGCTTGCAGATTGTCGAATCGGTCGAATCGTTTCCCATGCTGCTGCTGCCCGGCGGCCTGCTCAACCCCAACATTCCCGACGATGCACGCGTGGCGCGGCGCACGGTGGTTGCCGTGGATCGATCGGGTAATTTGCTGTTCATCGTCACGCCCAGCAGCGCCTTCACCTTGCATGGCCTGGGCGTGTGGCTCGCCAACAGTGATCTCAATATCGACACCGCGTTGAATTTTGACGGTGGCAGTTCGTCGGGCCTGGCGGTGTGGACGCCGACGGGGGTGTGGGGTTTCGACTCGTTCAACCGTGTGCCGGCTGTAGTGACGGTCGATGTGAAGGTGCTGGGCACGATCGGATCAGGTGATGGCGAATGGCCGTGAAACGCTGGAGTGCGATCCTGATCGGTGCGATCGTGTTAGGCGGCTGCGCACTGGCCGATGCCGCCCCGACCGTGATCGCTCCAACGATCGTCCCACATCCGACCGCGACCACGCGCCCCGCCGATACCGGCTGGCAAACGATCGCGCCGGGCGTGGAATATCGGGAATTGTCGATCAAGCAAGGCGATCGATCGGAACGTTTGCGCATCGCGCGCGTCGATCCGGCGCAAGTGAAATTCCGCGTGCTCTATAACCCCGATCGGCCTCAACGCGTCAGCGAGTGGCTATCGGAATCGAAAGCGCTGCTCGCCGTCAACGGCAATTACTTCGATCCGCAAAATCACGCGCTGAGCCTGGTGATTCAAGACGGCCGCGTAAGCGGCGCGCCTTACGAAGGTTTCGGCGGGATGTTTGCCGTGAGTGGTAATGAGGTGCGCGTGCGTTGGAATGTGAAAGAACCTTACGCGGGCGAACCACTGACATATGCGCTGCAAAACTTTCCGATGTTAGTGCTGCCGGGCGGCGCGCCGAATATGCAGATCGACGACAACGGGCGTGTAGCCCCACGCACTGCGGTAGCGCAGGATCGATCGGGGCGCATCGTGTTCGTAGTCAGCCCGACCTCGGCGTTCACGTTGACCGAGTTCGGTCAATGGCTGGCGGCAAGCGATCTCGATCTGGACGCGGCGTTGAATCTCGATGGCGGCACATCGTCGGGGTTGGTCTTGCGCAGCGGCGATCGAACGCTCGGCACGGATTCGTGGGTGGGTGTGCCGAATGTGATTGTGGTGGAGGGGCGTTAGAGAGGAATTCCCTTTTTCTTTCGACGTTCATCGCTCTAATCTTCTAAACAGACCCTATGAACTTCATTCACCACGAACCATGAAAACGCTCTGTTCCCCGTCTGCGGGGAACGCCCTCGGGGACGAGGGCTGCGAGCATTTTCAGATCAGGCTTGCTGCTCTTTGCATCTGGCCGTTTCCAAGTGGGCAAATGTCAGGTTGAGATGAAGCCGCTTCGGTATACTGGGCCTTGATTCGATCAGATTTACCACCTGTCATCTTGCTTGCTACAACTTCTATTCACCAGGAGGCCGCTATGTCAAAATCACCGAAGGCGCACGTTGAGGATTGGCAGATCGTCTATCGGACGATCGGGCTGCTATCTGCTCAGACCGTTCAAGGGCGCTTGCAAACCGCCGGGATTCCCTCAGTATTGGACTATGACGGAACCAGCACTGTGCTGGGAATCCCGACTTTTGGTGGCGCTGGTGAAGTGCGTATTCTGGTTCCGCTCGAACGATTGGCCGAGGCACGCGCGTTGTTAGGCCCGGAGTGAACCGGACGAAAACGTCATTGCGACCCCGCCAACAGCGCGGGGCAGGTGAGCGTTGTCGCCAGGCGCGCCTCCGCTTTGTCCCTTCGGCAAGGCGTGCGACGAAGCAATCTCCTCCTGACAGAGCTGAGATTGCTTCGCATGCCCTGTCCGACAGTGCCTGTTGGCCGGGCTCATCGTCGCGGTGGGCATCCTCTCCAGCATTCCGCTCTATGCCGATGCGGTGCAGCAGCGCTTGATGCAGGGCGAACTGACTGAGGCTGGCACCTATCGGCCGCCGTTCTCGTTTTTGTGGCGCTATATCGGCACGTGGAACGGCAACATCGATCGGGACAAATATCAGCCCATCGACGAGTACATCTCGCAGCAAGCGGCCAACACGATCGGCTTGCCGCTGTCGCTGCTGGTGCGTCACGTGCAGACTGATAAACTGCGCCTGTTCCCGGCCGGTGATACGCAGAGCCGTGAACCGTTGTTGTGGATGACGCTCGGTTTCATCAGCGGGCTTGAAGATCACATCCAGTTGAGTGAAGGCGCATTCCCGCGTGAAGGCGCGCCTGGTTCTGCGCCTGACGGCGATGTCGAAGTGTTAGTCAGCCAGACGCTGGCCGACGCGCAGAAGATGTCCGATGATTATCGCGCCTGCGTGGTGCAGAATAAAGCGGAGTCGGACGTCAAGCAGCAGCGCAAGTGCATCAAGCAGGTCGATCCGTCGATCCCGAACTTGTTGATTGGAATAACGGAATAGACCTCACCCCCCAACCCCCTCTCCCGATTTGAAAAGACACAAATCAGGAGAGGGGCTGGGAGTGAGGATTGTATTGTCGCTTCATCAACTGCGCCTGTATGCGAGAATCTGACAGCATGAGTGAAACTCACCAACCAATAGACTGGATTCGCCGAAAGCGCAAGTTGATTTTTGCTCTTGCTTTGATGGCGTTCGCCATTACTTTGTTCGGATCATATAGACTTTACGCTATAAAGCAAGCAGAATTCATTCTTGTTAATCCCGTACCACTGCCTAAGATCATAGCGAGTGTTAGACCATTGCCTGGAGCACAGGATAGAGTAGTCGATCAAGTTTGTGTATCTGTTTGGTGGAAAATGCGACCTCCAGGCTCTGCTGAAAACGACTTTGCTACGACACTCGCCACTCTTTCTATTGATGGCTTACCTATGGCTTCTACCAGTAAATTCTATGCGACCATGCCTCCAGATCAATGTTGGGAAGGAGACTTTAAAGGTTTACACTTGGCTGAAGTCACTGTTCAAAGCGCGAAATCTGGAACGCTCAGTTATCAATGGGCTTTTATTGGACGTTGAAGTGCAACGAATACTCTGGGTACTCAATCCTCATCTACTGCCATTCCTCTCATTCGCGTCGAAGGTGTAACGCGCGCGTATCACCTCGGCACGCGTGAGGTGCACGCCTTGCGCGGTGTCGATCTGAGCGTGTCACGCGGCGAACTGGTTGCGCTGCGCGGCCGATCGGGTTCCGGCAAGACGACGCTGCTCAACTGCATCGGCGGGCTCGATCAACCGACGGCGGGCAAAGTCTGGCTCGAGGGACGCGAGGTCACGCAGTTGTCCGAGCAGGAACGCGTGGACTTGCGGCGGCAGCGCATCGGCTTTGTGTTTCAGTCGTTCGCGCTATTGCCTACCTATTCGGCTAGTGAGAACATTGATCTGATGCTGCGGCTGGCAGGCATCAACGATCGCGGCGAACGTAAACGTCGTGTGGAGTATGTGCTGACGCTGGTCGGCCTGAAGAAGTGGGCCACGCATCGACCGTATGAACTTTCGGGCGGGCAGCAGCAGCGTGTGGCGACTGCGCGCGCCATCGTGACACGCCCCGCGTTGATCCTGGCCGACGAGCCGACGGGCGAACTCGACTCGGCGACGGGCCAACAGATCATGAAACTCTTTCGCGAGATCGTCGATCGAGAGCAGACCACGCTGCTCATCGCCACGCACAACCTCGCGGTGGATGCGGTTGCCGATCGAGTGTGTCACTTGGAAGACGGGCAGATTCGCGAACAGTTCCAACCGCAAAATCGCTAATCCTCACGAGAGGATCGGGTTTCTTTCAGCGAGCGGAATGGAACGTCCGCCGCCGAGAAATCCGGTTTCTGTTTTCAGCCATCGTTGTATAATCAACCTCATTACATCGCGGCTTACCGACGGCCAGCGGCCAGCAACTAACAACCAATAACTCGCCGCCCACTACCAACCATCATGACTGGACATCTCCAAGATCTTCCCGATTTACGCATTCTGCCGATCAAGAATCTCCTACTGCACGAACAGCACGATGTGCAGCGCAGCGTACCACTCGCGACACGCCTCTCCGTCGATGGGGTGCTGCGCAATCCGCCGATTGTCACGCCCATCCCTGATGAAGATCACTTTGTGGTGCTCGACGGAGCCAACCGGGTGACGGCGCTGGCGGCCCTGGGCATCCCGCACGTTGTCGCGCAGGTGGTTGATTACGAAGACGAAGAATTGATTCTCGACACGTGGTATCACTTGGTGAGCGGCCTGCTGCGCGAGGAATTTCATCAAGCCATTGACGGATTGGCGCAGGTCTCGTTGGAACCGAGCGAACTCATGCAGGCCCGGGCGGAATTGGCCCGGCGCGAGGCGTTGGCGTACATCGTCTATCCTGACGGTGAGGTCTTCACCGTGCACGCCGAGGGCGATCTACATCAGCGTACAGCGTGCTTGAATGATATTGTGAACATCTACAAGTCGCGCGGCAAAATCTATCGAGCGAATACGGATCACGTCGATAAGCTGGTGCCATACTATGACGCGATCACCGTGCTGGTTGTTTTTCCGCGTTACCAGCCGGCGGAGATCCTCGAACTGGCGCGCGTGGGTGCGAGATTGCCGGCGGGCATCACGCGGCACGTCATTCCGCGGCGCGCCTTGCGCATCAACTTTCCATTGTCGGTGCTGCGCGACGATTGGCCCTTGGTTGAAAAGAACGGTTACTTGAAGGACTGGCTGAAAGAGAAGATGGCGAATAAGGAAGCGCGGTTTTATCAGGAATCGACGTTTCTATTTGACGAATGAATTTGACGGCGGGAAAGAGGGACAGAGAGAACATTGAAAGGACACATGATGACTCAACCTGAACGACTACACGACATGAACTCAGAAGACTTCCGCCAGTACGGCAAGCAGCTGATCGATTGGATTGCGAATTATCTCGATCAGCCCGAGCGCTACCCGGTATTGTCGCGCGTGAAGCCCGGCGAGGTGAAGGGCCAACTGCCCGACCAGCCGCCTGATGCGCCGGAACCGTTCGACGACATCCTGCGGGACTTCGACGACATCATCATGCCCGGCATCACGCACTGGAATAATCCGGCGTTCTTTGCGTACTTTGGGATTACGGGATCGATGCCGGGAATTCTGGGCGAACTGCTCACGGCGGGATTGAACGTCAACGGGATGTTGTGGCGCACTTCGCCGTCGGCCACCGAGTTGGAAGAAGTGGTGATGGACTGGCTACGCCAGATGGTGGGTCTGCCCGACACCTTCAAGGGCGTGATCATGGACACCGCGTCGATCTCGTCGATGGTGGCGGTGGCCGCCGCGCGCGAAGCGCTGAATCTGCGCATTCGCGAAGAGGGGATGGCGGGCCGATCGGATTTGCCGCGCTTGACGATGTACACGTCCGAGCAATCGCACTCGTCGATCGAGAAGGGCGGCATCGTGCTGGGGATTGGACAGCAGAATATCCGCAAGATCGAAGTCGATGCGGAATTTCGGATGAGGCCCGATCGCTTGGCGGCCGCGATCGAGGCCGATCGCCGATCGGGTTACGTGCCCTTCTTTGCGTGCGCTACGGTTGGTACGACATCGACCACCAGCATCGATCCGGTGCCCGCCATCGCCGACATCTGCCAGCGCGAGAAAGTCTGGCTGCACGTCGATGGGGCGTATGGCGGCAACGCGGCGATCGTGCCGGAGATGCGCTACGTGTTGCAGGGCGTCGAGCGGGCGGACTCGTTCGTGATGAATCCGCACAAGTGGATGTTCACGCCGATCGATTTCTCGGCGTTCTACACACGCCACGTCGATACACTGAAGCGCGCCTTCAGCATTCTGCCGGAATATCTGCGCACAGCCGAGGGCAGCACGGTGACGAACTTCATGGATTACGGGGTGCAGTTGGGCCGGCGTTTCCGCGCGTTGAAATTCTGGTTCATCGTGCGGACATACGGTGTCGACGGCATCATCGATCGGATTCGCGAGCATCTGCGATTGGCGAAGCTGTTCGAGGGCTGGGTGCGTGAATCGCCGGAGTGGGAAGTCGTCGCGCCGGTGCCGTTCAGCACGATCAATTTCCGCGCCTGTCCATCGAGCGTGCCGGAAGAGCAGTGGGATGATTTCAACGAGCGCGTGCTCAATGCCGTCAACGCCACGGGCGAGGTGTTCCTGTCGCACACCAAGTTGCACGAGCGCTACGTGCTACATCTGGCGATTGGCAATATCCGCACGGAAGAGAAGCACATCGCGCGGGCGTGGGAGTTGCTGCAGCAGGAATGCGAGCGGTTAAGCACGGAATACGCGTAGTGCGTCAACCGCAGGATGATGAAAACCGCCGCGATCGGCCATCCTCGATCACGGCGGTTTTTTGGGCGTATTCGTAACTTGAGGTCTTGTTCTCCTACGAGCTCACGATCACCTTAACGTGGATGATAGGCCAGCTGCTCCATTAAAATCTTCTGCGCCTCCTGCGGCGTAATCACTGGCACAATCTCCATGACGGCAGCGTAATATTTCCGTTGCGGCGCAAATGCCTGTTCAAACGCTTCCGGGCTGTCTGCTTCCCAAATGTTGAGCCCGATTGTCGGGTCATTTTTGAGGCAGTAGGTGCTTACCGGATGGGCGTGGAAGGCGCCAGCCTGGAGCTTTTGCCCAAACTCGACCAACTGATTGATATCCACCTGCGCTTTGACAAAGAATAACCAACAGGTGCAAAATTAACATAT
>PMCF01000037.1 GCA_003154115.1 Anaerolineae bacterium | reverse complement strand
TTCAGCACGGGTTATCCGGGCGGTACTTCGCTTCTGGCGCGCACGGCCAATGGCACCGACGCAGTCGATACCGATCTCGGCGGCGCCTACTTGGGCACGCCCCATCGCTATCGGATCGACTGGACGGCAACGAGTGTGACGTACTTTATCGACGATGTCCTCGTGGCGACGCATTCGATTGCCCTCACTGCGGATATGCGTCCGGTAGCCAGCGATCAGATCGGCGACCCTGCTCTGATTCTCGATTGGCTGCGTCTGAGTCCGTATGCCAGCAGCGGTGTATATGTCTCGCGCGTGCTGGATGCGGGCACCACCGCGCACTGGCTCAGTCTGACCACGCTGCGCAATCAACCTTTCGGCACTGCTGTGACGATCGAGACTCGCACCGGAGACACCGCAAATCCGCCGGATGGCACCTGGTCCACCTGGACAACCGTCTCAAACACCGCCCTTAGCGGTGTCGATAGTCGCTATCTCCAATATCGCTTGACGTTGAGCAGCATTTTGACCATGGTTAGTCCAGCGGTACACCAGGTCGTGGTGGCTTATCAACCGCCTGCGAATACCGCAATAATCACGACCACGGCCATTCACTATACCTATGATCCACTCTATCGCCTGACGGATGCGACCTACTCCACCGGCGAGCAGTTCCAGTATGCCTACGACGCCGTTGGCAATCGCACCGTGCAGACGCGGACGATTACATCAACGCAGGTAACGACGTACACCTACAATGCGGCGAATCAACTTGTGACGGCGAAGGTGAACAACGAATCAACAGTGTGGTATTACACCTACGATGCCAATGGCAATTTGCGCGAGATGACGCCGAACGGCACGAGTCCGGCCAATGGCGCGATCCGCTACACGTATGATGCGGCAAATCACTTGAACAAAGTCGAGACACACAACGGAACTTCATACAGCACTCTCGCGCAGATGGCGTATGATGGCTTGGGCCAGCGCGCTCGATTGACAACCTGGGTGCTGGGCCTGCCGTTAACCACGACGTTTGCCACTAGCGCGGATGGCCGCATCCTGCAAGCAACGTCTGGCATGACAACCACAACGTATCTATATGGGAAGGAAGCCATTGCCGAATTTGGCGCACAGGCGTCGTATTACCTGGTCGACGGCTCCGGCAGTCTTCGCCAAACGACGGATGCTTCGGGCAATGTGGTGTTCGCGCGCTGGTACGATCCCTTCGGGCAGATTATTAAACAGAACGGCGGCGGCGACGCGCTGTATGGATACTTAGGCGCACAATTTGATCGAATCAGCGGATTGATGTATATCAATGGCGCATACTACGATCCGGTAACAGGACGGTTCCTCTCGCCGGTGGGTGATGGACAGAATCCGTATGTGCCGCTGAGTGGTGTGGCTCTCGCGCCGATCTTGATCCTCGCGCTGTTGGGCCGCCGGAAGAAGGGCAAGATTTGGACAGGTTGGGTGGTCATCGCACTGATGATGAGTGTGGGGTTCAGCACTGCTGCGTGTAGTGGGCAGCCAACACCTTCGACGCCGCCAAATACTCCGACAAAAAAGCCAATCTTGCCGCCATCGCCTAGCCCGTCACCGTCACCGAGTCCGTCGCCCACGCCGGTTCCATCTCCGACGCCATTCGAGTTCTCGAAGNNGCTTATGTGGATAGCCGTAGGCTTCCCCATCGCCATACTCAAGTAGATTTAACTACCTTTCAAAACCACTACCAATACCTTCAAGAAATAATAGACCTTTACGGAAAAAATGCTTGTGGCCCAGTGGCCGCTGGGGGTGCATTCGGTGGATCGAATTGGGTGAACTTGGTAGGTCAGATTATCGGGAAAGCTGGTGACAATTACGGTGATGCTAAAGGAATTCAACCTAAACCTTTCGCTCAAGCTTTGTCTGATGTTTTTGGCGCAGGCAATGTGCGACAAGAGAACGAAGGAACGTTTGGAGGAATGTATGAAGTGCTGTTGAAAGAGAATGTCGTTATCGTTGATATACAGGTAGGGAGATATGATAATCCGACACCAGAAGCACCAACTACGATTCACCCTAATTATGCTCACTTTGCGAGGGTCTTAGGAATGGACTTGGACAGCCAGCAAATTTATATCGAGAACACGCTTAACCCTCACGATCTTGTCTATTGGACAATATCATTGAGCAGCTTCTGGGAAGTATGGAAGTTTCCTGAACGTGATGTCGATTTGAAATCAACGGGTTTCGACGCGTTTGCAAATCGATGGGCCGTGATTATTCAGAATGGCTCGCAACCAATACCATAGGATAACACCAATGATCAGAAAAATTATTTCTCCTTCATTTCTTTGGCTGATTCTAATGCTCGTTTCTTGCATGCAAAGTCCGCGCACTGCGACCTCGAGTGTAACTGCAACTCCAATGCCTGCCATCGGTACTAACCCCGCCCAACTTCCAGCATGGTGGTCCAGTGTATTCGGTGGTTTGAGTGGTTTGAACATTGCACTTTCCCCGAACGGGAAATGGCTAGCTCGAAATGTAAACCATTTGCACGCAGTGGAGTTTGTATCGACCTCAAATCCAAGCCAAACTTTACAGATCCCGGCTGGTGCAAAACTAGGTGAATATGTTTCACCCGTAGATTGGGCCCCTGATAGTTCTGCATTTGTGGCTTATGGTGCAGACAATATCTGTGAGAAATGTCCCTATGATCGTGTAATCATATATGAAATACAAGGCAAAGATTCCATTGCAAGTTATTCTATATTCGAACCACACTACACGTATGCTGAAAGTATGTTTGCCACATCGTGGGCTCCGCTATCTTGGTCGCCAGACGCATCACAGCTTGCCATCAGCATAAACCTGCAGGAAATCGTAATCCTCGATAAGCACGCCAGAGTAATTCAGAGAGTCATGCCAAGTCTGACCAATAGCGAACGGGTTGTTGATTTATGGTGGGCCCAAAATGGTTTGATCTATATAATCGACGACGGTGCAGGAGGATACAGATTACAGAAGAGTGACCCGGCGAACCCGCTTAAGCCATATACTCTTCTCAACCGCGATGGCTCGATGGATATAATTGGATTGAGGCAGAACCCTACACGTCTCTTGATTTCCTATCATCGATGGAAAGATGACGTATCCGAGCTGCTGTTAATGAACGCCGAGACTGGTAACCTTGAACGAACTATTTCACTCAAGGGCACGCTTTGTCGATCAAGTGATTCACCTAATTCTCTTTCTACTGCGATAGAAACTTGCGACGCAAAAGCCAATTTGTGGTTATTCGATTGGAATCGCAGTGAATTGGTAGACCAAGGTGAAGTCCAAACTCTAATCGGATGGCATACAGATGTTCAAGGGTTCGTGGTTGTAAAGGGAACCTCTCCAGAAAGCTTGTGGATTGAGGTGGTCAAGCCTTAAAGTCTGCTTGTAACATCTCTCTGTACTGCCCAACCTGCCGTAGGCCAACTTGAGCGACGGCAACTTTCCCGGCGCTCTGCCGACGACTTTCCTATCGCCGGTCGGTGGGCCGCCCGCCCCTTGCTCAGGTGGATTACCGACGTTGGGTTCGTCGGCAGTGATCACTTACACCTACAATGCGGCGAATCAACTGTGCACGGCCAAAGCGAACAATGACGCGACCGTCTGGTATTACGCCTACGACGCCAACGGCAATCTGCGCGAGATGACTGACTCGCTGGGTGTAACGCGTTACGTGTATGACGAATTAAATCGCGTGCAGCAGGTCACCGACCCCTTCACGGGCACGGTGCAGTATCGCTACGACGCCAATGGCAATCGCACGCAGTTGATCTATCCCGATGGGAAAGTCGTCACGTCTACCTACGATGCCGCGAATCAGCTGATCGGCGTGCTCGATTGGAATAACGCCACAACCACGTATGCCTACGATCGTCTGGGACGCTTGGTTACTACCACGCTGCCCAACCAGATCGTGACCGTCAATACTTACGACGCCGCCAGCCGAGTAGCGCGTTTGACTCATACCCGTCTTACCGACGGGCAAGTCTTGGGCGATTACCAGTTTGTGGTGGATGGCGTTGGCAACCGTACCCAAGTAACCGAAACACTCGCAGCCCCCGGTGTCAGTGACGGGCCATCTATTTCATCGACAGGAACATTGAACACTCTGGCCGACACGACGGTGGCCGACTTTGAGGCAGGCACGCCGGATGCGAATACCACCATTGTGCAAAGCGAAGATGGCGAAGTCGCTTTGACGTCTGCCCTCAGCACCGACTTCTCCGACACGACGCTGCCGCCGAACTGGTTTAGCACGCCGTGGGCAGAGGGTGGCAGCGCCATCGTCAGCAGTGGAGTCGTGACGGTCGATGGCGCGCTGATCGGCACGAACGCCTTCTCTGGGCCGGGCC
>PMCF01000223.1 GCA_003154115.1 Anaerolineae bacterium | reverse complement strand
AATTCCTAGTAGTTTTACGTATTGACGCCACATTGAAACTGACGTATTCTAACGAAAACGAAGTGCTAGTAGTACCAGGTATGTTGTTTTACAGCACAGACAGAAAGCAACCGAAGTATGGAGGCTAGTATGAACAAGCAATTGGCATTTTCGGTTATCTATGTTATTGCGTTCCTGATCTCTGCATGTAGTCCAAATGCATCAGCCCCCCCTGTGTCTGCTCCTACAAATGCCCCTCAGCCTACTGCAATATCTACCGTCGTGCCCACCGTGGAGCCAACAGTTGAGCTTACAGTAACACCGATTCCATTAGCAAAGTTGAAACTTGAATCGTTTCTTATACAACCCGGCGACCTACCTGCTGGTCTTAGCGGAGCACAAATAAGAGATACTGCGCCCGAAATGTTTAAGACCCTTCCTGCTGCTGAAAACACGATCTACCAGCAATTCGCAAGAGATAACGCATCAGCAGGTGGTGTAACCGTTTTTCTTTACGATGATAAGTCAAAGATCGACAACGCATATCGGGTGATCGTTAGTGGGATGGGTTCGACTGCAAAGCCAATCGCTGATGTTGGCGATAGGGCGTCAGTTGCGCCCCTTACCCTTGACATCGAGGCTGCTGACTTGGCATTCATTCGTTGTAATGCTGTTGTTCACATTCGATTCTCTGGCACTTCCAGCGTGGATGAAATCAAGTCGTATGCAAAGAGGCTTGACACAAGGCTAAAGGAATTAGTTTGCCGTTAGGATGTGACTTGCATCTTGATACTTGCCTGTGCCAGTGCTAAAATGAATGTGCCCGCGACGCTGATAACGTCCGGGCACATGGTCAACGCGGTGCGGCGCTGACACCTAGATTATAAGGCAGAATGGCCGCCCGCGTCAATCGACGTGAGGCGGCTTTTTATTTTGTGGTGCGAGGTGTGGACATGGCGGCAACACTTGACGATGTAAACACGGCTTTGGATGGAATTCTATCGGTCATCGATCCTAAACACTATTCTTTCGATTATCGCGTCAACGCTAAACGTACAGTCTACACCGTCAAAAAAGACGGCGCGAATGTGGCGCGAGTCGTGGTAGAACCTGATCAAAACGGCTTGCCAGTCGTTAAGCCGGTCGGTCAGTTGACAGACGATCCCGACTTGTGGGCGGAATGGTTGCGCTATGCGGCAAAGGTTATCATGCCACACATCGAAAGCCAATTAAGCAACTGGGCGCAACCGCCACAGACGACGCCAAAAGAAGGGGAGCCGCCGATCAAGGGCATTCCTGTTACAAGTGAAAATAGGTGGTTGGGCAAGGCGGGACTGTCAATCAAAACGTGTGATGAAGCGATGGTGGATTATCTCGTTTCCCGCTTGCTGTACAACGAACGCTTTGAAAGGCAAGCCGTAGGGAGCGCCATAATCTACACCATTTTTCAGGAAGGTACTACCCTCGGAAAGTATTCGTTGAGCTATCATCCCATTGTTGGTCTTTCTTTGGTCGCACAAAAGACGATCTTCGAGCATGTGTTGAATACGCGCGGACGCGGTAAAGTGAACTGGTCAACGCAGCAAATCGATCAGATTGAGCGCATCTACACCATTGATGATTGTATCTATCAAATGCTTAGGTATCTCGCGGATCACAATCCAGAAGCAACGGCAGCGCAACCGCCACAGACGAGCGCGGATAATGGGCAGAGTAAAAACAAACTGACCGATGAAGATACGACGTACAGGCGCGGCATTGTGCAAAGTGCAAATCAGATGCGTAAGGAAACACCGGGGCGCGGATGGGTAAGCATAGCCCGCGACTTGGGCATACCAGAACGAACCCTGAGAGATTGGCGGCATAATCCGACATATCAATAAAGCCCAAACAAACGGCAGACATCGGCAGAAAGCGGCAGTGGTTATCCCACCGCCGCTTTTGTTTTGTATGATGCTGGCAACACTTTGGGGGTGATTGGCAATGACAAGAATCACGGTAACTTTAGAGCAAAACGAGCGCGAAGCATTGCGCGCATTGTCGGTACGTGAACGGCGCGACATGCGCGATCAAGCGGCGCTATTCGTTCGTGACGGCTTGCAGCGGGCGGGCCTGTTGCCTTCTGATCAGCCGCAGCCCATCACGGCGCAACCGATGGGGGTAACGCATGTCCAGCGATGATCCCATCGTCACGATCTTGCTAGAAGCGGCACAGCGCGGGCGCGAACTTCGCCGACAACGTGAGGCGCAAAAAAACCAGACCGGGCGTGAGACTTCTCACGGTGACACGCCCGATCTGGCCGGTGACAATCGCGCCGAGCGCAAGGCACAGCACGATCGCCAAGCGAAGGATACCACGCCATGACGACAACGCAAAACCGCCAGACTGCGGGCAACAGTCTGACGGCGGCTGGAAACGAAACGATCGACATTCCTATTTTAAGCCCGAACGCCCACGGAGTCAATATACTGGCGTTGAACCATCTCCAGATGTTGCGCGACGGCAGCGGCTTGACCGATGAAGTTATCGCGCAGCGCGGGTATCGAACCGTCACCACGTCAAGCGAACTTCTACCGCTAGGCTTTGCTAAGAGTCAGACCAGGACGGCGCAACTGCCGGGGCTACTCATTCCGATTTATGGCGTTGACGGTTCAAATAGCCTGCATCAATTCAGACCAGATAATTCGCGCGTTGAAATCAAGCACGACAAGCCACTACTGCCGGACGGCACACGCCCCAACAGAGTGATCAAGTATGAGACGCCGAAAGGTGTAGCACTGCGGATAGACTGCCCTCCGATCTGCCGGGACAAATTGGCCGATGTCAATACGCGGCTGTTCATCACGGAGGGAGTCAAGAAGGCTGATTCACTCGCGGCGCGTGGTGAATGTGTGATCGGACTGTTGGGGGTGTGGAACTGGCGAAACAAGGCCGGGCCGTTGTCGGCTGACTTTGAATACATCCAACTGAAAGGCCGTCAAGTGATCATCTGCTACGATAACGACGTAGCAGCGAAGTCTAGCGTTTATCAAGCCATGCTGAGGCTAAAGCGGTTCATCGAATCGAAAGGCGCGATCGTCAAGGTGATCTATCTGCCTATGACAGACGGTGCGAAGTTGGGCGTGGATGACTTCCTCGCCACTGGTAAGACCATCGATGACTTGTTCCACTTCGCTGGAGAACTGCGAACGCCCGATCCCGCGTCACGACTGAATGAGGCAGTAAGTCAATCGAGCAATCCCGATCTGCCGGGTATCATCGTCTCAAATAAACAACTGCGAGACACCACGCTAGAAGCGCTTGACGCACTCGTGAAGCGGAATCACCCAGCCACTTTGTTTGTGAGGACAAGCCGGGTAGTGCGGTTGGTGCACACCGAACGCGAGACGCCCCAGATTGACGATGTGCCACTGCCGGCTATGCGCGTGATGCTATCGGAAGCGGCGAACTTCTACACAGCCGGACGCGAAAACTTGACGGCAACCCATCCGCCGAGGGATGTAGCAGAAGGCATTTTGAATCTTGGACAATGGCCGTTACCGCCGTTGCTGGGCGTGGTGACTTGCCCACAGGTAAGGCCGGACGGCAGCGTACTAGATCACGCTGGCTATGATGCAATCTCTCGCGTGATCTACGCTCCATCGCCGGGGCTATCCATCGGCGATGTGCCCACGATGCCCACGGCTGAGGATGTGCGGCAAGCCGTCGCAACCATCACGGAACCGTTTGGACAATTCCCCTTTGTGAGTGACGCTGATCGGGCGAACTTCATCGGCTTGCTACTCACTCCCATCATGCGGACGGCCATTCGCGGGCCTGTTCCTCTGGGCGTCATCACGGCGACGACGCCGGGCAGTGGCAAGAGTCTACTCGCCCGCTGTGTTATCCGAATTGCAACCGGTACAGATGTCTCGTTCGCTAATTGGCCGGAAGATGACACCGAACTTCGCAAATTCATCACGTCGTCACTGCGGGCAGGCGGCATGTTCACTGTGTTTGATAATCTCTCTCGCACTCTGCGGAGCGATGTGCTATCGCAATGCCTGACTACTGAGACATGGCAAGATCGTTTGTTGGGCGGCAACACTCAAATCGAATTGCCCAACCGTGCTATTTGGCTTGCTACCGGGAACAATCTCGAAATCGCCGGGGACATGGCGCGCCGATGCTACAGAATCGCTCTTGACGCGAATCTGCCGAGGCCGTGGGAGCGCAGCGGCTTTGCACACCACGACTTGATCGGGTATCTGGCAGAGAAGCGCGGCGCGATGTTGGGAGCCTTGCTTACCCTGGCGCGGGCGTGGTATGCCGCTGACTGTCCAGTCGGTGACGTTGTGCCGATGGGCAGCTTTGAGGATTGGAGTCGAATCATCGGCGGCATTTTGCAGCACGCTGGCATCGTCGGCTTTTTGGGCAACCGCGCCGATCTGTATGCTGATACTGATTCGCAAGAGTGGGAAACGTTCTTGTCGGCCTGGTATCAAATCTACGGCGACAAGCTGCAATCTGCCGCTGAAATCGTCACGAAACTGCAAGCGGATCCAAAATTCGCGGCAACCCTGCCGGGCGATCTGCAAGACGCCTACACTGCCTTGAATTTTGGCAAGCCCGAAAAAAGTCTTACCAAACAGTTGGGAATAGCGCTAAAACGCGTTCAGGGGCGGCCTTTTGGCGCGAATGACGATTTTTACAAGGCGGTGTTGGTGCGTGATTCGCACCGTAACCGCAACTTGTGGCACGTCGAAAAGGGCAATTCTGCGAGTAGTGCGAGTAGTTGCGGTATCAAAACCAACCCAAACGAGTTTCAGAACATGCAACCGGAATTATTAGAGGGTGTGATCTCAAACACGTTTGGGCCGGATTTCAATTCGCACTACTCGCACTACTCGCAAACTGGCGACGATGAACCGCAGATAGTCGAATCGGCCGATTTTGTGGTCAACAGTGACGAGTGGCTAAATCTTGTGCCGGATGGTGCGGAATGAATCAATTCCTTGACGCGATCGAGCGCGCCACCAACATCAGCATGGCCGGGCGCGACGTGGAAGTAACGCCCTTCTCTGGGGCCTACGGCCTGGCGGGTTACGTCATGGCCGTCAACGGGTCGCCCGTGTGCGTGGTGCTGATGGTGCTGGTACGCGACGCTGGCACGCCCGCAGCGTTTACGCTCGTTCGCGCTGATGGGCGGGCGCGTCGAATCGGTGCTGAGTCGCCCACGGCGGCGGCGGCGCTGGACATGCTGGCCGCGTTGAATCTGCCACTGCACGCCGGGGCCGTCATGCCGTGTAATGGGCCGTGGTGTGGAAGCTGGATAGTTGCGTATTCGTCCCATTATACGCAACGATAATCAGTAAACGTGAGGCACAATTCCTGTGCAAAAGGTGACACCGTATGCCTAAAACTGACTTGAACCCACGGCAACGCCGCGCCATATCGGCGCTGATGACATGCCCTACTCTGGCAGCGGCGGCGCGTGAAGCGAAGGTATCCGAGCGCCAGTTGTACCGCTGGCTGTATGACGAGCCTGTCTTTCAAAAGGCATTGCGGACGGCACAAGATGAGGCGCTATCTTCCACAGTGCGTAATCTGGCAGCGATGGGCACAGAAGCGGCTGAGACGTTACGCGCCCAACTGAGCAGCAACGATGCTACACCGGGCGTTAAGGTGAGGGCGGGTGATGTGATTTTGTCTCAAATGGCGCGACTATCAGAACTGGCAGATTTGGAAGCAAGAATCGCAGCACTTGAACAAGGGGCGAAACATGGCAACGCTTGAAAGTCGTTTGAGTAAGTTGGAAGCCGAGCGCCGCGCCGCTGACAAGGCCGAAGTACAAGCGATTGTAGACGAGCACGACGCCTGGCTCGAACGCTTTGCCACCGATGACGAGCGCGCGGCGTGGATGCGCTGGCTGTTGTCCATTCCGCTTGACGATGATCGGTTGGCTAAGATCGGCATGACGCGGGCTGAGCACGACACGATTTTGGCCGAGCGCGGGCCGTGTACGGCGGATGATCTAAAAATGCTTTTCGACATGGCCGGGCGTATGCCGCCCGTGATGTGCGATCGAGTCAGAGAAGTTATCCCCTATGAAAGGATAGAAGCACCATGAGCACATCGCTTGAAAATAGGATAGCAGAACTTGAAAGGAAGCACGCCGGGCCGGTGCGAATCTGGGTCACAGTCGGTGACAGTGGCATTTATAGGTCCAACGGTGAAGCGCTGAGCAAGGCCGAACTGGACGCCCGTTATGCCGGTGAAGATGTGACGGTGTTTCGCGTGACGTATGACGGCGCGCCTTGCGCCGATGAAAACATTTTAGAAAAGGATAGGTAAACGAATGTCACAATTAACGCCCCCCGAAATTGAATTGAAGCGGCTTGAATCCGAGATCGAAAAGTCATGCAAGGCCGGGCGGCAAGTCACGCAAGAAGCCCTCGACGCCGTGGCAGCGCAGCGCGATCGCGTCGTTGCCAATAACGCGGCCATTGCGAAGCGCGACGCCGAATTGGCAGCGCAGCGCGACGCCGAACAGAAGGCGACCGCCGATCGATTCGACGCCGCAGCGAAAGCCGAGGGTCTCGCGGCCTGGCTTGCCAGTGGCGGCGAGGCGAAAGACTTCGAGTCAGCATGGCCGGCATTGCGTGCGAAGATCATCGAAGCCCGCACCCTCGCCAAACTCACAGCCGAGACGCCGAACTCCCGCAGTGGCTACGAATTGTAGCCTTGCAGCACACGTACAGGAACGTCGCCACGCCACGCAGCGGGGCCGGTGTACCTTCACGGCAGAATCGATTCTAGCGCGTCCTGGGGGCATTTGGCGCGGTGTTGTGGCTACAGGTAGGGGAACGCCCACGCGGGCGGGTAGCACTGGCGTCGATCGGGCGCTATGATAATGCTGATGTTTAGCCTAAAGAGTAGACGAAACACAGACTTTTGAACTTAAAGGTGATTAAGTCGAAAAGTCGGCCATTTTACAGAACGCCCGTGCTACGTTTTAGGCAAAAAGCCGGTGCAATGGCTAGATGTGGCAAATCCCTGCCCAAAACAGGGGCGAAACCACGGGCGGGGCGTCGATTTTGACAATGTGACTAGTCGGCACATTTAGGGGCTGACACAGCACTTTTACAACCGTTTTCTAATCTGGCGCGTGAATGATTGCATCACGACGCAACCCGTTATACAATCGAGTAACATCACAGCGGATGGTGAATTATGCCTAAAGGCTACATCACGACGGCTGAGGCGGCGCAGCTCACAGGATACAACGCCCGCCATATTCAGCGGCTTGTCAGAGAGAAGAAAATCAAGGGTATAAAATGGGGTATCCAGTGGCAGGTTGATCGAGCTAGTCTATTGGCCTACGTTCGCACGGCTGAGAAACACGGCGCGAAACGCGGGCCGAAAACATCAGCTTGACAACCTGTGGTATAATAAATATGCTTAGTAGTCACATTTGAATCAGTAGTAACGGGCGGCGCAAGTGTTGAAGGCACTCACGACGCCCTAACCAGAACGACCGGGATAGCGGCACGTGCTGGCTGTGGCGAATTTTACCACAGCATTACACGGCGTGATCGTCATCGGTCACGCCGTTTTTCGTTTCTACACGGGCGCGGGTGTGATGGTGCTATCCCACCATCACCCCGCCCCACCACAAACGAAAGGACATATCACATGGCAGACACAGCGAAGTTGGACGAAAAGATACCGGGCCGCTGGGGCCTATCTGAGGCGCGTTTTCTCTCTGACTGTGAGAATGAACCGGTCGCGATTCACCTCCGCAGCGGCGAGATCATGCGCGGCTTTATCGTCGGCGTGGATAACTACGGGATCGGGCTGGAAGTGACCGGACGGGCCAACCCCGTTTGGGTACACAAACACGCCGTGGATTACATCGAACGCGAGTGAAAGGATCGAACAATGGACAAGCAACAGTTAGAACGGAAAGCGGACGCGATCGAGATGGTGTTATCACGGAACAATGCAGCGGCCCAAGTGACAGGCGGGTATGTGGGGCCGCGGTGGGTGCGGTTTATGACGACGGCCCAACAAGTCGATCGGGTGGAAGCCCTGACCACGGAGATCGCGCGGGCGCTGGGTGTGCCCTATGCCAACATCACGCGGCAAGGCGGCACGGTGCGGATCGATGTACCACGCAGCGACGCCCAGCCGGTGACATTGGCCGGGCTGATCGAGCGTGTCCCTTTGTCACGGGTGCCACAGTGTACCGCCGTGATGGGCTTGGCTGATGACGGCGCGCCGCTGTTGGCGCGGCTGACATCGCCGGAAGTGGGGCACGTGCTGATCAGCGGCAAGGCGGGCAGCGGCAAAACTTCGCTGATGATCGCCATGCTGTTATCACTGGCCCACTACAACCAGCCGCGTCACGTTCAAATCGTGGCGATGGGCCGCGGCTTTGCTGGCCTGCGTGATCTGCCCCATATGCTAGAGGTTCACGAGCTACAGCGATTGATCGCGCGGCCTGCCAGTGACCCCCGGATCGTGATAGCCGTTGACGAGCCGCGCGCCGCTGATCTGCCGGTGTTGCGGGCGATGGTTGAGCGCGGCCCAGCGGTTGGGGTGCATTGCATCGTGGCAACACGTGAGCCGATCGATCTGCCGGTCAACGTGAAGATTACAGCCGACAGGCAACCGGGTGATTTTTGGGCAGAGTACAGTGGGGCCGTGTTGCGATTCGACGCGGCCCACATTGCAACGAATGAGATCGGATCGTTCATTCAAGCATTGAAGTGAGGCACAGCATGATCGATCAACGTCAACCGTTACTCAATCAATGGGCAACCTCAATCGACAAAGCCGCGCGCATGGGGGCATTGACCGGTGACGCCAAGCCGATCAGCATCCGTGAGATCGGAATCATCGCCGGGCCGCGCGCCGGTGCGTTGGAACTTGACGCCGGTTTCGATGCGGGCCGGCTGTTGCGGACATTGGCGGCTGATGACATGGCCCTCACTCGTCAATTCGTGCCGTGGTCTTTCGTGGGGCAGCCTGCCGTCTACATGCAGGGGCGCTATGTGCGAGTTGAGGCAGGATGGGATGATTCACTCGCCCAGAAAATGATCAGCGTCAAGCAATTGAACGCACGGCCAAACGGATCGGGCCGTTGGTTGGCTGGCATGAATGAACGCGGGCGGGCCGTAGTGTTGCATCTATCCGACAATGCACCGCATTTTCTGATCGCGGGCACGACTGGATCGGGCAAGTCGGTTTGCCTGCGATCAATGGTGACGCAACTATCACAGCGCGGCGATCGGTTGGTGTTGATTGACGGCAAGTTTGGCGAGGGACTTCGCAACCTCGATCACTTGCCGGGCGTGGTCGGGCCGTTGGCTGTGGATATTGACACGGCGCGATCGGCGCTGGCGTGGGCTGTGTCCGAGATGATCAAGCGATATGAGCACGGCGACACAGCCGGGGCGCGCGTGGTGGTAGTCGTTGACGAGGTGCAAGAACTGATCAGCGACGCGGCGATCGTAGAGTTGATCAGGCGCATGGCGGCCCAGGGGCGCGCGGCCCAGGTTTCGATCATTCTCGCCACCCAACATCCAACCGCTAAAGCCTTCGGCGACGATGCGTCAATCAAGCGCAACGTCACGGGCCGGATCGCACTTCGCACAGCGGACTACAAAGCAAGCGAAGTGGCGATCGGACAGGCAACCCCGCGATCGGACTGGCTGTTAGGGGCTGGGGATGCTTACGCCGTGGTGCCGGGTCAGGTGCAGCGGGTCCAAATCGCCTACATGGAACGCCGCGAGATCGATCGACTGTTGACTTCGACGCCCGCGATCGAGACATGGCCGGAATACAACGCGGAGGGCGTGCCCAGCGGCAACACGAGCGCAGCGGCCTACACGGGCGCAGAGCTGGCCGTATCGTTGACGAATGCCTACCAGGGGCACGGGCGGCCCGCGTTGGTCAAAGCGTTGGCGGCGGCGGGGTTGGGCAAGCCGGGCAATGTCCGCGCCGATCGGCTGTTGAAGTTGGGCCGGGATCAATTAGACGCCCTGCGGGGTGACGGTTGGGACTTGTGCCTGCCTGATGACGGCCTGCCTGCCTACCCTGAAAACACACACGAAAACGAGATGTAACCGGGCAGGCAGCGCGATCGGTGTATATCGAGCGGGTAGGCAGGCAGGCAGAAAGGCGGATCGAACCATGAAAAAGCATCATGAATTTCTTGACGACATGGCAAAGTTTGTCGGGCTGTGTGTGATCGCCGTCATCGTGATCGGGCTGTTGATCGGCCTGGTCTATGGGCTGTTGGGGTATCTGTCCGACAACGGGCGGCGGCTGTTGGCAACGGCGCTGATCTTCGCGGTGCCGGGGGCCTATCTGATGGGCTGGCAAGTTGCCAAGTCACACCGGGCCGGGATCGAGCGCGGGCTTGATTTGAAGTTGGGCGGGCGCGAACGGGTGCAGCAAGCCGCGCGGCCTGTTGTGACGCAACCGACGCCGACGCCGGCCCAGCGGTTTGACGATCTGTTGCCCAAAGTGCAAAGCGCGGCGATCGTGCAGCGCAACGACAACGACCATTCACCTATTGAATTATAAAAGGACTGCACACCATGAAACGCTATTTCTCAAAAGTCAACATTCAGATCACGATCGGGCTGTTGTCTCTCGTGTGCCTGTTGTCCTACACCTGGACACACACGGGCGGCCTGTTGGCCGAATACGTCAATCCCGCGTTTGTCGGTTACGTGGCGGCGCTGGGGATCGAACTCTCGATCGTCGGCTTGTCACTGCGGATCGGCGAATTGAAGCGCAGCGGCCTGGACGCCCGTTTCTTTGTGGCGACATTGATCGCCGTGGTGACGGTTTCGGCGCTGGCTAACATCGCGATGGGTTACGCCGTCAAGTTTGGTGAAGCGTTGACAGTTTCCAACGTCGGCAAGTTGGACATTGTGCAAGCCGTGGTGTCACTCGCGGCAACCGGGCTGATCAGCCTGGTTACATTCGCACTGGCGGAACTTGTCGGGCAGGATGTAACCGCAGCGGTGAAGGTGTCAAGCAAGAGTGTAAAGCCTGCGGCGGTGACGGTGCCACAGGTGACGACGGACGTGTTAAACACTGAGGCATTGACAGCGTTTCCCATGCCGATCGAGCAAGCGCGGGCTGTAAAGGGTGACAGTGACGCCCAGCAAAAAGCCGCAGCGATTGACGCCCTGGTGACTTACCTGACAAGCAACCCTGACGCCACTGTGTCAGAACTGGCCCGCGTCATTGGAAAGTCACGGCCCACGGTTTACAACTACCTTGACGAGTTGGAAACGGCGGGCAAGTTACATCGGAATGGACAGATCACGGTACTGGACAGCGTGCAAGGTTGATCCCTGACATCTGCCCAGCCGGTGAGGTTGGGCAGCGGTGAGAGATTGACACTGAATCTGGAAAGGCTAAATCATGACAACGAAAGATACTGATCAAGCGGTGCCCATGTCGGCTGACGAATTGGCCGCCCTGGCTGATTGCGTCAAGATTTTGTTAGACGACATTCACAAGCGGGCAGCGCAGCAGCTTGATCAGCCTGCCGACGCCGATCGGATTGGTGACAGTGGCAGCGGTGAGCGATTGATACAACAGAAAGGGGTTACACCATGACAGACAAACGAGCTGTGATCTACTGCCGGGTAAGCACTGAGGAGCAAGCCGATAAGGGGTATTCACTCCAGACGCAGTTGGAAGCGTGCGAGAAATACGCGCATGATCACGCCTTTGAAATCGTCGGCAGTTTCAGAGATGACTTTACCGGGAGCATACCAATTGAGTATAGGCCGGAAGGTAAAAAGGCATACGCCATGTTTCGCAATGACGCGGATGCGCTAATCGCTTATCGGGTTGATCGTCTGGCGCGTCCTTCTGAAGATGGTGACGAGTGGGAATTTACCGCAATCGTGCAAAGCCTTGCGAAGGTAAAAAAGGAGATTCACGTATGCAACCGGGGTGAATTAAAAACAGACATCGGCAACATGATCGGTTTGCTTTTTGACGCTCGCAAGGCGGGAGAGGAACGGCGTGACACTGCCGAACGCACATCACGCGGACGCAACGCCAAAGCAACGAGTGGTAAGGTAGTCGGCAGTGGTGCGCCGCTATACGGTTATCACATCGTTCACGAACGCGCCAGTAAAGACGGCACAGGCAAGATTATCAATTCCTACTTTGTGATCGATGAGGATGAAGCGCGCATCGTGCGTTTGGTTTATCAAGGGTATGTTACGGGCAACGGCAGCGGGCCGCTATCCGCGAAGTCGATTGCCGGTGAACTATCCAAGATGGGCATTAAGACGCCGGGAGAGGCAAAGGGCTACCGCGCCCGCAAGAATAGCAAGCGGGGCAGCGGCATATGGGATACTTCCACCGTCATGCTGATTTTGAAGAACGAATCATACGCCGGGGTACTGCGCTATGGTTCACAACAAATTGCTATCAGCATACCGCCGATAATCGAGCGTGACCAGTGGAACGCGGCACAGGAACAACGCGAGAGCAACCGTAAAATGTCGGCACGTAATACGAAACAAAGTTATCTGTTGCGCGGGATGGTAAAATGTGGCTGTGGCAATAAGATGACGGCTTACACTCGTCATGGGCATGTCTACTATCGATGCAATTCGCACATCTACCGCCATGACGGATTAGAGCAAAGGTGCGATGAAAAGACAGTCATCGGGGCACATGTAGAGTGTTACGCCTGGCAATATGCGCTAGACATCATTCTGGAGCGTGACAAATTGCTACCGCGACTGAGGGAAGCGCAAGCGGAAACGCTGAAAGCACTTGAACCGCAACGCGAGAAACTCACGGCCATTGAAGATGACATCACAGCCTGTGAGACGGAAGCGGGGCAGGTAGCAGCGGCGATGGGCGCAATCCCTAGAGGGGCGCAAGCTACGAGCGTAGTCTTTCGCCAACTGGAAAGACGAGCCGCCGAACTGGACAAGCGCTATACTACGCAATGCCGCAAGCGTGACGCATTGCAAGTAGAAATCAACGCGGCGATCATCACGGATGAGTCTATCCTAGACATTGCCAGTTTTTCAGAGGATACCCTAGAGGGGCTAAATCATCCGACATTCGCGCAAATGCGGCGCTGGCTTGAATATCTAAAGGTGAAGGCCGAAGTCAAGAATGGTTTTGCTACCATGTCATGTATGCTCAAGGTGCAAGCCCGTTCATTTGATTTGAGTGATTCAAGAATAAATCGTTCATCGTGTTTGAAGTGGTCAGCTTCACCGTCATCTACATTCAGACTTCGCTCATGCAGGGTGTGCTGTATTACTTCGACGAGTTGAAAGTGCCGGGATTGCCCATCTACCTGGCTCTAGCTGCCGGGATCGTTGGCGGGTTGATCCTCTGGATCAAACAGCGCGATCGGTGGGGCATCAAGAAGTGCCTGCGCGCCGTATGCCTGGAATTCGCCATTGGCTGTGCGCTGCTGCTCTTCTTTGGCCGCGAAGTCGTGCCGGCCGTCGGCGCGTTCCTGCTCGTCGGTATCGGCTTCTCCGGCTTCATGTACCTCATCCCGTTGATGAACGGCGACGTGATCGATATGGATGAGCATCGCACCAGCCTGCGCCGCGAGGGGATGTACGCGGGCGTCAACAGCCTCATCACCAAGCCCGCCATCAGCATTGCGCAAGCCGTCTTCTTGGGCGCGTTGGCGGCCTTTGGGTATAATCAGGACTTGGGCAAAGGCTTGCAATCGGCGTCGGCGCAGACCGGCATCCTGGTGGGCTGGGTGGCGCTGCCCGCCATTCTCCTGTTTGCCTGTTTCGCCTTGCTGCACTTTTATCCGCTGGCCGGATCGACGTGGGACAAGATCAAAGACAGTCTGGCCGTGATTCATCGCGACAAAGAAAAACGTTATCTGGAAGCGCACGGCTACAAGCTGGCCGAGTAATCTCACGCATCACGCACCACGTTGAATAGTGCGTATGGCGTAGTACGTAAAGAGGGTGAATATGGATCTGCAATCTCGCGTAACTGCCGAATTTACACAACGATTTGGATCGCCGCCGAGTGCGATCGTACGGGCACCAGGCCGTGTGAACTTGATCGGCGAGCATACCGACTACAACGACGGCTTCGTCCTGCCGATGGCGATCGATCGCGCAATCTGGATCGCGCTGCGGCCCCGCCCCGATCGGATCGTCACGGCCCGTTCGCTCGATTTCGACGAAACCGCCGAGTTCGATCTCGATCGGCTGGAGAAACAAGCGGGCTGGGTAGAATATCTCAAAGGAGTCGCCTGGTCGCTGCAAGACGCCGGCTACACGCTGCACGGATTTGATGCCGTGGTTGCCGGTGATGTGCCCATCGGCGCCGGGCTGTCTTCATCGGCCGCGTGGGAACTAGCAGCGGCACGCGCGTTTGCCGTCACGTCGGGTTTTGCGTGGGATGCGGCCAAGATGGCGCTGCTCGGCCAGCGTGCCGAGAATAAATGGGTGGGCGTCAACTGTGGCATCATGGATCAAATGATCTCAGCCGCCGGCAAGGCCGATCACGCGCTGTTGATCGATTGCCGTTCACTGGAGACGCAAGCTGTGCCACTGCCGCCTAACACGGTCGTCATTGTGCTGGACACGGCCACACGGCGCGGTCTGGTGGATTCCGCCTACAACGAACGACGCGCGCAATGCGAAGCGGTCGCCAAATTCTTTGGCGTGAAGGCGCTGCGCGACGTGACGCTGGATCAATTGAACGAGAAACATGATCAACTCGATCGGGTGGCGTATCGCCGCGCGCTGCACGTCATCGGCGAGAACGATCGCACCTGGCAAGCGGCGGAAGCGATGAAGCGCGGTGAAGCCGTCGAGCTGGGGCAGCTCATGCAGTTGAGTCATATGAGCTTACGCGACGACTTTGAAGTATCCAGCCGCGAACTCAACATCATGGTGGAATGCGCGGAACATCAGGCGGGCTGTTACGGGGCGCGGATGACGGGCGCGGGCTTTGGCGGCTGCGCGGTTGCGCTGGTTCGGCAGGACGCCGCGGCAGCGTTCAGCGCCGGCGTCGCCGCCGAATATCAAGCCGAAACCGGCCTTCAACCCAACATCTACATCTGCACTGCGACCAACGGCGCGGAGGTTGTGGCCCGGCAGTAGCGCAGTGCGCTTATTGCCTGGCGGAAAATTACCCTTGCCAAGTCTAGCGGGGCATGGTAAAATCTTGCGCGCTGTGGGCCCGTAGCTCAACTGGCAGAGCAGTTGCCTCTTAAGCAATTGGTTCTGGGTTCGAGTCCCAGCGGGCTCACCTCAGCGCCTCATCAAGTTTTGATGGGGCGCTGTTGTTTGTGGCGCGGCGGATCACCGTGATATGTCGACGCCCATGCCGGCTCGACAAAAACGCGAGGGCCGTGCCGAGCACAGCCCTCGCGTCATTTCTCCGGCTGAAGCCTCTAGTCCGGAGCATAAATCAATCGGGTATGGCTAATCTCA
>PMCF01000312.1 GCA_003154115.1 Anaerolineae bacterium | reverse complement strand
GTCCCACAGCAATTCCAAGAGAACCATGAGTTTTTAATCAGATGAGTATTTGTTTTGCTCCGATTAGAGACGGTTCCGAAGCGATTACAGTCGTTTTTAAGTCGCTGAGTATTTGTTTTATGATGCTGCTAGGTAGTTTTATGCCGCTTAGCAGCGGTTTTGAGTTGATGACGGCAGTTTAGGCGAAAGAGAGTGGGATGTCAATAGGGAAATGGCGTATTCCGGCGCGGCAATGGTGATGAGATTACCTCGTCGGCCTTTCTCCCCTTCGCCACAGTGATCTCGATCAACTCTGCCAGCGCGGCTACAACTCCCCCCGAAACGCCCGTGCGAGGATCGCCTGATCGACCTTCTCCGCCCACTGCCGCGCGATGTTCACCGCTGTCTCAATGGCGTCCGTCCGTGCGAACAGCGTTTGACCTCAGTCAGTAACGCGAAGTTGTTCAATGAACTGCGCCTATACGAGATCCCGTACCCATTTGAGCGGGCTGCTTTTGAAAAAGGCTTTTGCGGCTGCTGAGTATTCCGCGTCTGGCGCGACGAGTTCATGAATTTCACGACATATGTTTTTGTACTCAATCATTCCCGCCGGGGAACCGTTGCAATAATGAAGGTAAGTTTTTTCACCACGGTCGATAAGTCTTTGGCACCGCAGCAGCAATGCCTTTCTCGCTTCAGCGACACGCTCATCTTTCAGATTCAATAATCGAATAGTTGTCTCTGCCCTTTGATATTGGAATGTGCCTTCTTCATCTGCTGGGTAAGGCAAACCATCCTGCATAAACCACAGCAGCGCGTAATCTCCATCCACCACTGGATCAAGCAATAAAGGCATCTCATCATCAAGGTTATCGCCGGGGTTGTGTATTCTGCGATCTTCGTGGAGCAATGGAAAGAAGTCTGACTTGCCACGCACCTCTTCATCTTCTCCCTCATGCTGTGAATTGCAGTAATCGCAGGCTAGTCGGTAGTTGTGCCAATCGAATGCGAGCCACCAATAGCCTTCACATTCTGTGCCGTTTGCATGGCGAACGCGTTTTTTAGGCCGAAAGTGATCAACGACATAGTCAAACCTGGGTGCTTTTGTCTCGCAATACCAGCACTTTTGACGAGATAAGGCAGATAAGTAGGGTTTGAGGTCAGTCCAGAGATCAGATCTACTGTCTATGTAATCCCTCCAGTTCCCGTTCACCCGAGCTTCCAGAAGTCTTTGCATTGCTCTCTGCTGTCTCTGAACCCAATCGGAAGGGGGCGTGAAATGACTGAAATCGATATGAATCACTCCATTTCCTCCTTCAACTGTTTAACGATTTCTCTGGCAATTCTAGCCTGTTCAGCACGGTCTTCTGAAGTCAGCAGAGGCTTTTGAAAAGCCTCATGCTCACTAAGCGCCACAACAAACCGACTATACATGGGGTCACGAAATGATTGCGTAAAACCGAGACCAGCTAAATCATCATTAAGTCTGGCAAATTCTTGTTCCTCGTGAGGCGTGAGCGATCCTCTGGTGCTCTTCACCGCTAGTCGACGTTGCCGATCAAGCTTTCCCTGGGTCTTCAAGTCAAGAGATGTTGACAGGCCAAACACATCACTCGTCAGGAGGGCCGCCACTCCCATGCCCGCCGGGTCTTTCTCTGGCTGTTCGCTGATGATTTGACTGCCCTTTCTCTTTGTCAGTATCCGCACCTGCTCCTTCTTCAGTCCTCCAATCACGATTGGATCGTGCGTCGCCAGTATGATTTGACTTGATTCACTTTCATCTATTGCAAATCTGCGCAACAAGTCCATGTATTCCAGTTTCCAGGCCGGATTGAGATGAGTGTCCGGTTCGTCGAGCAGAAACAACGACTCCTCTTCCTTAGTGAAGCGAAGTAACCCAAGGACCGTCAACAATTGCTGCGACCCCTCGCTCAGTTCCGAAAAGGTTAGGCCACCTGGTACGCCGGGCTTGCTGACACGGATTCTGACTTCATGTATCAAATCGGAAATGTAGGTGCTTTCGAGTGTCTTGAAGAAATTTGTAGTCGTTCCATGCTGTTCAGCCAGTTGATGAAGGTGGGCTAAATCCTGAACATACAAATAGGCTTGCTGTGTAGCACGTGCCACGTTGTGCTTGATAGGCGCAAGCGCTAAATCGTAGAGTCGATCTAGAAACGTACGCACCACACCGCGCGCACCCCAAAAGAAGTCATCTGGAAACTTGCGTTTTTGCCACCACGACGGTTGCTTTAGGACGAACAGCACAGATTCCAAGCCCGTAATGTCAAGGTACTCTTGGAGAAAATCGGTTAATCCAGGTTGGTCATAGGAGAAGAATGCCAGCAATACGAACTGGCTGTGAATCAGGCGCGCGTAGAACAACGGCCGCAAAGGCTCCTCGTCACCGTTGCCGTCTAGGAGTTGGTGGTAGAAACGATCCTGATGCTTGTCAAAGTGCTGCTCCAGTCGTCGGCTTGGCCCAGAATAATAGCCGAAGACGTTACTAGGCAAGTAGATGCGATCAGCTGCTTGGCTAAATTGCCTGAAAGAAAGAGGCTGATCATCCACCGAAATCCGCATCTTGTCGGAACGATCCGGATCAGCATCTATCTCGATCCTATGCTTCCGGCAAATATAGACCAGCTTATAGGCAAATTTTGGGTCTTCGCCCAAATCAAGATCACGAAAAATAATGACAATCGCTTCGAGTAAATTAGACTTGCCCGTACCGTTCTGACCAATTAACACGGTCGTTAGAACTGTCTCATCGAAGTCTATTGAAAAATCTTGCAGGTTCTTGAAGCGGCGAACATACAACTTGTCCAGTCTCATGAAATCACCTCCAGGTATACAACATCTTGTGCCCGCCGGCGTTCCTGTAGATGACCAGCCTTGATTTCATGTTTCAAGTAATAATAGAAATCATCAATGTTGAGACCTGACTCTAACCATAGAGTTTCAGGAGTTATCCGCTTACCAGATTTGCCCCGTAGTCGCTTTAGGAGATCGGTTAAGGCATCAGGGGTACGAATACCTGCTGTTTTTTCCTGCATAGTTTTTTTCCCTTTCGCTCTGGGGGTTTTCTTGGTCTCTTTGGCTTCTGAGGCTGCTCTCTCCCGTTCCTGCTCAATTCNNTCCGCCTGCGCAAACAGCGCTTCGATCTTGGCAACGATGCGACGTTGTTCGGCAAGTGGTGCGACAGCAATTGGGCACAACCTAACATCGGCAATGTTCACGCCTTTTACCGCTACACCACGTGCAACGTCCTTGAAGTAGTTTTGCGAAAAGGTCGAGCGCAAGTGAATAGCAATATAACGTCTGTCAATTGAAGGGCTCAACACAAGCCTAGCGGTGTCTTGTGTGATGTTTGCACCATCTAGCCCTTCTGGAACTTCCGCGACGCGTCCATAGGTACCTCGTATGGCAAGCAGAAGGTCTCCTTCTTTGAGGGAAGAGCGTGCATACTTTGCCGCAATCTCCGGCGACGTTCGGTTTAATGCGGGAACATCGATCCTGTCGCCTTTAATGTCTTTGACTTTCACGTATGGCACACCATCAGAAATGTGCTGCTTAGGCATCAGAATGCCGTAACAAATTACCCGCGCAGCACTGGTAAGTTCTTCTAGACTTGCCCAATACCATCCTTTCGGTAGTTCTGGCAAATCGGTAATGTCTGGTCTTTGCGGTTCGACATACCTATCCTTTTGCGCTTCCTTACCTTTTGCGTGGAGATCATCTCTCCATTCTTGCTTACGCTCAGACCGAATCTGCTCCAGCAGCACCGAGGCTGGCTCATCGCTCGGATCACGCTCCGTCAATTCGCCGCGAAACGCCTTCGCCAGCACCGACTGTCGGAAGCGCTTGATCAGCGCCGGCACTCCATCCAACGCCTCACGCGCCGTGCGACTTTCTGCAAAGAGTCGTTCAATCTCGGCCACGATGCGGCGTTGTTCGTCGAAGGGTGGCAACGGGATCGGCGCATCAAAGATTGTTTGACGCTCAATAGTTGCTTGATTGACCCACTGCTTACATCGTGTCTCGAAGTACCGCTCGCGCCAGAGTGTTGCAAGAACTTGCCATAGCCATTTGGGATCAGCTACGCCAGGTATTACCCGAAGACGTGTTAAGTGGTTGCTGAATGCGTAGGGGCCATCAACTAGGTCAAACAACGCAGTCTTACCAACGAGCTTCACGCTATTGGTGTGGCACACTAAAACATCACTCGCTTGAAGAATATGTCTGGGCTGCGCTAGATCTCGCGGAACAGTACGTACTAAATCGAGGTTAATTCTGCAATCAGCGCCGATGTTATTCATCCGTAGATGACGAATACCATCGACCACATCCTTTTGTCCAGACGAAAAACCAGATTGAGCATCAGCAATTACATCGCCGATCTTTGCCCATGTCCATTCATCGGGTAGATCGTATTGCTCTTCAAGCATTACGCTTCACTCTGCCCATTTGAAAGTTGTACCGCTAACTCATTCAACGCATCGAGCGCCGTTTCCAGGCGTGTCACTGCTTCGCTCACTAAATCTTCTGGCTCTGGCAAGTCGTCGGGGTTTTCCTGGTTATCGTCCTTTAGCCAGAAGATATCGAGGTTGTCATCGCGATCGATGATCTCTTGCCGCGTGAAGCGCTTGAAGCGATCGCTTTCACGGCGCGGTTTGCCGCGATAGGCTTTTTCAAAGCCCTCAAAGTATTTGGCGCTAATCGGGTTGCGCTTAGTGATCTTCTCGACGTTCGTGCGCAGGTCGTACACCCATATCGCGTCAGTTTTCCAGCCCTTGTCGAAGAACAGCACATTCGCTTTGACGCCCGCTGAGTACGGCGTAAACGTGCCCACCGGCAGGCGCAGAATCGTATGCAGGCGGCAATCCGTCATCAACAGTTGGCGCACGTCGCGGCCCGCGTGATCTTCAAACAGCACATTATCGGGCAGCACCATCGCCGCGCGTCCGCCCGGCTTCAAGATCGTCAGCACGTGCTGCACAAAGTTCAACTGCTTGTTCGAGGTCGCCACGGTGAAGTCGTCGCGGTCGGGCACTTCGCCGCCGCCCTTCGTCCCAAACGGTGGATTGGTGAGGATGCAATCGAATTGCTGGCCCGCGCCCGTCGAAGACGCTCCTTCTGCGATCGAATCGCCATAGTGGATGTCCCCCTCGATGCCGTGCAGGTACAGATTCATCAGCGCCAGGCGGCGCGTTTCCAGGACGATCTCGCCGCCCGACAGGCAGCCACGCTTCAAGTGCTTCTGCTGCTCGCGCGTCAACGGCTGGCCGCGCTGTTTCAAATTGAACTCGGCGGCGGCGATCAGGAATCCCGCCGTGCCCACCGCCGGATCGTGGATGGTGTAATCGGGGCTTTGACCGAGGTCGGGCTTCACGCAGCGCACGATCGCGCGGATCGCCTCGCGTGGCGTGAAGTATTGGCCCGCGCCCTTCTGCTCGGCGGCGAACTTTTGCAGCAGGCCCTCATACGTCTCGGCCTTCAAGTCCACGTCGAGTTCGGCCCACTCGGTCTCATTGATCAGCAGAATCAACTTCTTCAGGTTGACGGGCTCGCGGAACTTCGATAGTGCCCCGGCAAAGATGTCGCCCAGCAGACCCTTTTCTTTTCCCAACCTATTCAGGGTGGCCTGATAATGATCGGTCAGTGCTGTGCCCGATCGTTCCAGCAGGCTATCCCAGCCGAACCCCGCCGGCACCGCCACGCTCTTTTCATCGGCCAGTTTGAGGAACAGCAGGTACGTCAACTGCTCGATGTAATCGCCGTAGTTGATGCCATCGTGGCGCAGCGTATTGCAGAAGCCCCACAGCTTTTGAACGACGTCAGGCATGCCTCACCCCAATGCTTCCGGCCAGACTTCCAATCCGACCAGTTGAGCGGCGTCCCACAGTTGCCGATCAAACGTCGCCAGCGTGACGGGGCTGCTAATCGACTGTTGCCAGAGCAAAGCGCTCGCCAGATGCACCGCATCATAGCCGCGCAGCCCATGTTCCCAGGCCAGCGCTTCGGCGCGTTCGATCGTCGCCTCACGGATATTCAAGCGAAACAGCATCGGCCAGTGTTGCTGAAAAGTCTTCAACGCGCGCGCGGCTACGTCGTGCGTCAGCCAGTTCACGCGCACGGCCTTGGCCAGTGCGGCCGCCACTTCGGCGCGAGTGATCAGGCTGGTGGCGGCAATGCCTGCCTCCGCCAAGAGGATTTCAACTTGAGCGGAGGCAGATTCGGCGATATAGCGTTTGACCAGGGCGCTGGAATCGAAGTACACAATCATCGGCGATCCTCGATAATCAGATCGGACAACGAGCAGCCTTCCGGCATCTTGGCGATCGGCTTCATCGGCTTCAGTTTTTGGCCGTTCCACTGCGCCAGCCCGGCCTTGACCATGGCCTGCAGCCGATCGTCAAGCGATTCTTCGGCCGGCACAATCCGTCCCACCGCCTGCCCGTGCTCGGTAATGACGATGGTGTGGCCCGCCTTGACCTGCCGCAGATATTTGCTCAATTGCGTTTTCAATTCGCGCACCCCGACCGTTGTTTCGCGCATGCCGTCCTCCCGCGTTGCCGTGTGACTACATTATACCATTGGTGACTACAAATGACTGTGCGCCAATCAGAAAGAGTAAAAAGTAAAGAGTAACTATGGCAGCGGCGCGTCGCGCAGGGCGGCCGGTAAATCTTGATCGGCGTCGGTGATGTATTCCGCGCGCGATTCGTACAATGGCTTGATGCGGTCACGCTGGCGCTGTTGGGGAACCATCACCGTCAACAGCCGGATGATTTCCGTCAGGAATTGTAGCCAGTGTTCAACCACTGCTTCGCCCAATATGTGACGGCCCTTATAATACCATTCGCGGCATTCGCGCGCCGAGCCGAGCGCATATTCATAGAAGCGGGCGCGATCTTTGCCGGTGCTGCGCGAATAGCCTTCGGCCAGATTAGCGCTGATCGATCCCAAGGCATCATACAACTGATCGGCCAACTGCACCGTGCGCGGGTCTTGCATCAACCTGGTGACATCATACCAGCCGACCTCGCCGATAAACGCGCCCAACCGATAAGCCTTCATGCTCCACAAGGAATCCGCACGAAAAACCTCCGGCACAGTCTTCTCCCACTCCTCATAGTTCATACCGCCCTCCTTACTCATTACTCTTTACTCATTACTCTTTACTCATTACTTTTCATTCCGCCACGGCTTCATTCAATCGCACCAACACCTCAGCCAGTTGCCCGCCAAAATCGATATTGACCCGTTGCCACGTCGCGCCCTGCTGCTCGAATTCCAACAGTTCAAAATCATCGCGCTCGATGGCGAGATTGGCGATCAAGTGCCGGCGGATCAATTCCAGCCATTTGCTCTGCTGCGGCGTCAGTGTCTGCGCCCCGATCGTTTTGGCGATGGCTCGATCGACCCGCTCCTCGGCCGACATCAGCGGCTCGCCCTCGGCGGCGTGATGTACGATTGAAATGATGTCCGCCAACTGGTGTTGATACGCCCGGCGCAGATTCGCCTCGGTGAACTTCTCCGGCCGATCAGCCAACTTATTCCGCAGTTCCACCAGCGCCGTCGTGTTCCAGTCGCGCGGCCGATCGAGCAGCACTTGCAGCGCCGTGATCTGATCGGGATTCTCGCGCACAAACTGGCTGAACGCGGTGAGGTAATCGGCGGACTTCAGCTCGCGCCCATCGCTGGTGCGAAACAAGTATTGCGAAGTGACGTCATCGACCGCGTCATACGCTTCGATAAAGATCGGCCGTGGGCGTGGATACTTTTCCAGCAGCGCCAAAAACTCCGGATCGCGCAGCACCCGCATCGTATTCGCCCATTCTTCGTCCAGCCGTTGGCCCAAGGTCCGCGCATAGCCGCCGATGTCGCCATCCGGGACGTACTGCTTCATCAGGGCGCGCCCCTCGGCCGAGATATTCTTCGCCACACGCTGCAAGCGCTTCACCAGCACCCGCACGTTGGTGTCGCGATCCTCGTTGTTGTTGATGGCTGCGACGATCTCGCGATTGGTGCGCGTCGGTTTGGCGGGTGGCTCGAGCGTGAACTCGCTGGCCTGGCGGAAGTATTCCAGTACGCCGACGCCATCGAAGAGGGTGAAGTGCGTTTTGTGGATCGGCTCGCAGCGGCGGGTGCCGCGCCCCAGCATCTGCTCAAAGAGGATGCGCGACTTCACGCCGCGCAGAAAGACGATGTTCTCCAGCGCCGGAATATCGACGCCCGTGGAGAGCAGATCGACGGTGACCACAATGCCCGGCTCGGGCCGATTGCGAAAGCGGCGGATTTTCTCCAATGGCCGATCGACACTGGGCGACCCCGTGATCTTCTGCACGAAGTCGGCGCCGCGCCCGAACTCGTCGCGCAGCATCCGCACCAGTTGATCGGCGTGCGAGCGATGCGGCAGATCGTTACTGGCAAACACCAGCGTCTTGGGGAAATGGCCCAAGTCATGCTCTTGTTCGCGCAGATGTTTCGCCAGTTCGTCTACCACCTTGCGATTGTGATCGGGCGCAGTCCAATCGTGCTCCAACGTCCCGGCCGGCAGTTCGCGCTCATCCTCGACAAAGTCCAACTTCAGTTGACCCGTGGCGGTATCGCGCAGGCCCACCTCTTCACCCTCTTTTAGGAAGTGGCCTTTCAGCGCAATCTCAGAGTCGATCTTCACCTCGTCGTAATCGACCAGGAAGCCATCACTCACTGCGCGGTTGTAGCCGTATTCATAGATCGGCCGCCCAAAGAACGTACTGGTGTGCAGCGCAGGCGTCGCCGTCAGCCCCATCGTGATCCCGTCGAAGTGTTGCAGCGTTTCCCGCCACTTGCTTTCTTCAGTAGCGGTATAGCCGCGATGACATTCGTCGGCCCAGATCATGTCAAACGCGTGGATGGGAATATCGAGCACGTTCGCGTCGGACTCATCATCCTGCTCGGCCCACGACACATTCTCCGGCGTCCCAAACAGGTTGATACGCATCCGCTGGATCGTGCAGACGTAGACGAACACGTGCGAAGCCGTGGGCTTGGTCAAATACTCTTCCGGCAGCACCTTGGGATCGAACGGCGTGTCGTCGTCCTCAAGGTCTTCACGCTTGAAGCGCTGGCTGTAGACCTCGTAAATCCGATCGAACTTCAAGCCCGGCTCCGGCTCGTAAGCCGACATCGCACTCACGGCCTGTGCAGCCAGTGCGCGCCGATCGACCAGGAACAACACCCGCCGCACGGTGCCGGCCTTCATCAATCGGTACATCGACGCGATCGCCATGCGCGTCTTGCCAGTGCCCGTCGCCATCGCCACCATCATCCGCCGCTTCCCCTGGCGAATGCCGTTCTCGATCGAGGCAATCGCTTCCTGCTGATAGTAGCGATCGGGATCGGCAATCGGGTGCGTCCGCAACCAGGTATCCGCTGCGCCCAGATCGTGTAATAAAAAATCACGCAGCGCATCGGGCGTGTGGAAGTGGGCGATCTGTCGCGTGTAGTGCAGTGTGTCGCGCAGATCGCTGGTATAGAGCAGCTCGCCATTGGTGGCGTACACAAAGGGGATGCGATATTCACCGAAGTGAAACGGGCTATCCTTCAGCGTCCGACTATACCGCTTGGCCTGCTCGACCACGTTCTCCGGGCTGACCGCATGCTTCTTGGCCTCCACATCTCCTACCGGTTTGCCATCTAGCATCAGCAGATAATCGCCCGGCCCGCTGTCAGTCGGGTATTCCTCGATGGCATCCGCAGGAGTACGATCGCCTTTCAGCCAGCGGTCATATTTCACGACGCGCCAACCGGCAGCGCCTAACGCGCGATCGATCTCTTGTTTGCGGACAGTATGCTCAGAGGGTGACATAGGCGTCGGTCAGTGCTATAGAATCCCCATCTTCTGGCGGGATCGATCGAAGCGTAAGGTTACTACTCAGCCGTCGCACTATGCCCCGTGCAGTGTCATTCCCGCGAAGGCGGGAATGACGGCTGAGTAGTAACAGCGTGAGGCCATCAGATTTGGCAGAAAGCGGCCTCATGCAATCAGGTCTTGCTCACGCTGTACGTGGTGACTACGCCAAGCAAAAAGGTTGTGCCCTGGCCCACCAGAAACACAGCGTGGAGCAATAGTGTTGTTGCGAGGTAGTATAGCATCGATTGAACGCGAGCGAAAATAAAACCGCCCGGCCCCTACGTTCCACGAGGTCGGGCGATGAGTGCCGCGTGCGCGGCGCGCAGCTGAGTCAAGCGCTGTTGAAACAAAGTCATATGACTTGTCCTTCAAGCCAGCCGGTGCAGCATTTCCAAACAAGCCCGACTGTGATGATACGGGCATTCCCACGGCCCCACTTTAAGATGATCGATATCCGGCGTGCCGTCGCGCCGCACGATCTTGAACCATTCACCATACTGCCGATCGACAAACTGTGTTTCACAAATCTGCCACAACCGATCGGCGGCCTGCGCGAATTCGGCTCGCCGTGAAAGTTGATAAGCGTTGATGAACCCAACCATTCCTTCGGCTTGCACCCACCAGTGCCGATCGGTGCTCTCGACCCCGTGCGCTGTCACTTCGTTGAAGATCGCGCCGTCGCTGTCCAGGCCGTCCTGATAGACCGCCGTCGCCATCTGCACGGACACCGCCTGCGCGCGCGCCAGTAGTTGTTCGTCGCCCTGCACTTCCGCCGCTTCCACGATGAGCCAGCTGCCCTCGATGTCGTGGCCCGGCGAGAGGTGGTCGCTCAACGACTGCCATGCATCGTCGAAGAACAACTTAAAATGGTGCGTCTGCGGATCGATGATGTGCTGCAAGAAATTCTCAATCAGGCCGCGCTGCTTCGTCCGCAGCTCTCCGTCCGGCCACACCCGCAGCAGATTGGTGTAGGCCTCCATCAAGTGCAGCAGCGTGTTCATCGACTTGCGCGCATTAGGCTCTCGCTCGCTCAGGCGCATGTCGGCTAGCGTTCCCCACTCACGCGAACAACACTCGAGGTTGCCGCCGTGGAGAGGATCGAAACTATGGCGCTCGATCAAGTGGAAGAGGTCTTGTGCCAACCACAAGCTCTGCGGCTCGCCCGTCGCCCGATAGAATTCCGCTAACCCGTAGATGGCAAACGCCTGGGCGTAGATGTGCTTGCGATCGCTGATGGGGCAACCCTGCCGATCGAGCGTCCAGTACACGCCGCCATACTGCTGATCCCAGAATTTCTGCGTCAGGTAGTCGTAAGCGCGGCGCGCCATGTCCAGCTGCCACGCCTCGCCATACGCCCGATAGGCACTGCTGTACGTCCACAGAATCCGCGCGCACAACACCGCCGAGCGCGGTTGATCGTTGTCGACGATCAGATCGTTGCTTAAGCCGCCGTAGAAACCGCCGTTCTCTTCATCACGAGTATGCTCGATCCAGAAAGGCAGCAGGTTGCCTCTCAATTCTCGCTCGATACGTTCACGCAGATCGTTCATCATTCCTCCACGCTGGATTTTAGGGCGCGCAGGCCGTGCGGGCCGATCGGGCGCAGCTGATACGATCGGGCGGAGGCCGCCACCAGCCCCGTCTCAAATTGATGCAACGTCACGCGCTCATCACCACACTCAATCGCGCCCTGCCCCTCGATCAACGTGATCGCATGGAAACTCTGCCCGCGCGTATCCAAATTCAGCGCTGTGGTCTGCGCCACCAAGATTTCCAGCGTGAAGTAAGGACACTGCACCAATTGCCGCTGATCAGTGGATTGAAGATCAACCGGTGGCTGGACCTGCCCGGTGGCCTGCGGATTCGTCACCGCGATCGATTGCTCGATGTGCAGCATCCGCCCGGCGCGCTGCGGCCGGCCCCAATCATAAATGCGATACGTCAGGTCGGACGTTTCCTGCACTTCATACACCAGCGAACCGGGGCCGAGGGCATGCAAAGTACCGGCGGGCATGAAGATCGTATTGCCGGTGCGAATGGTGTGATACTCCACGTGATCCGCAATCGTGCCGTCGCGCATCGACTGCGCCAACACATCGGCAGTCGTGCCCGCCCGCACGCCGGCCACTAACTTTGCATTCTCCTGCGCTTCGAGGATGTACCACGCCTCCGTCTTGCCAAATTGATCGGGCCCTTCCATCTGCGCGGCCTGTTCGTCGTTGGGATGCACCTGCACCGACAGCCACTCGTTGCAGTCCAACAATTTGATCAACACCGGAAAGCGCGTACCCGTGCGGCGCAGGGGATTTTCACCCAGCAAAGCCGCGCCACATTCTTGCGCCGCTTCACCCAACGTCTTACCTGCCAATGGCCCGTTGACGATCCGATCGTTTTCATACACCACCCACGCTTCGGCCGTAAGCGTGCCCGGGCGCAGCCGCTGGCCGCCCCACACATAGTCACGATATTCAGGAACGAGTTGCAGTAGTTTGTTTGACATGCGCCTTACACCATTAGAAGTGACTATTTAGCCGTCATGCCCGAGTGCTTTCGCCTTACCCGCCGCTTTGCGGCGGAGGCGCGCTGGGCGTATCGGGCATCCAGATTCGCCGCTGGCAATGTCTCTGGATTCCCGCTAACCACGCGCGGGAATGACAGCGCCGTGCAACAGCTAAGCAGTCACCATCAAGATTTGTGATCCGCGCCAGGTGGCTTGCGGTTCGAGATTAATCGCTGTATCGGCTAGCGCCGCTTCGACACACACAAAGCGCCGATAACCGTCTACTTCCAGATCCGCCAAAGCCGCGCCCTTGTCTGCGCCGGGATTCCAGACGACGGTATCGACGAAGCCCTGCTGCTGCACGGTGAGTGATCGATCGGGTTCGCGCACGATCACATCGTGTGCCGGGCCGTGATAAACCCGATCGACTTCGCCGGCGAAGCGGAGCACCGCGTCTTCTTCAAGGAAGTTCTGATTGTCACGCACCGCATCACGATAGCGCCGCCCCGCCAGATTTTCGATGTGCGTCTGCGCAATGTCATGGACGCGCAGATACGTATGCAGCGCGCACGTAAACGTGAAGGGCTGATCGTCCGCATTCGTCACCGCTAACTCGATCGAGAGGCGCGCCTCTTCCAGCGTCACGCTCAGCTGTGCTTCAAAGGCATGCGGCCACAGACTGCGCGTGTCATCCGAATCGCGGATGCGCAGCACAGCCATGCCATGATCAACCCGACTACCTTCCCACGACTGTGTGCGCACCAGTCCATGTTTGGGCAGCGGGCCGAGTTGAGAGAACTGCGGGAAGACGACCGGCACGCCGCCTCGAATGGCAGCGCCGGTTTGAAAGGCGCTTTTCTCGCTGAGAAACAAGCGCTCGCTGCCGTTCGCCGGAGTCCATGAGGTGACATGCGCGCCATACACATACACTTCGGCACGTGCGCCGGCAGTTGTCGTTAAAACGATTTTTGGGAAGTTGTCTTTGCTCATGGCGTAACCATCAACGCGGTGCGCCGAGAACTTCACTCGACCCGATTGCGCTTCACAAACTCTACGACTTCATCGACGTAGGCAAAGGCCAACCCGGTCACCGTGTCAGCACAGCCGTAATAGATCGCCACCCTGCCCGTCGGCGCGTCCACCAGCGCCGCACAGGGAAACGCCACATTGGGCACATCGCCGACGCATTCGTACCCTGTTTGGGGCGACAGCAAATAAGGCGCGGTGCGATGTAGCACCTTCCACGGTTGATCGAGATCGAGCAGTGCCGCGCCGAAGCTATACACAAAGCCATTGCACGAGGTGAGCACGCCGTGATAGAACAGCAGCCAGCCTTCCCGCGTCTCGATCGGTATCGGCCCGGCCCCGACCTTGGTCGCTTGCCAGCCGCCGATCGGCTTCATGACAAACCGATGCTGCCCCCAGTGGATCAGGTCCGGGCTGGCGCTCAGGAAGATGTCGCCGAAAGGCGTGTGCCCGTTGTCGCTGGGCCGGCTGAGCATGACGTACTTGCCGTTGATCTTGCGCGGAAACAGCACGCCGTTGCGATTGAACGGCAGCAGGGCATTTTCAAGTTGATGGAACGTCTCAAAATCGTAGGTATAGCCCAGGCCGATCGTTGGCCCATGATAACCGTTGCACCACGACACGTAGTAGCGATCTTCGATCCAGCACACNNCCGATCGTGGGGCCGTGGTAGCCGTTGCACCACGATATATAGTAACGATCTTCGATCCAGACCACGCGCGGATCATAGCGATATTCAAAGCGTGTGACTTCTGGATCGCCCTGAAACTCGATCGGCTGGGGATCGATCTCCCAGTGGATGGCGTCACGGCTGAAACCGCGATGAATGTTCATCGTGCGCGTCTTGTCGTCGCAGCGAAAAACGCCGGCAAAACTATCCTTGAAAGTCACCACCGCGCTGTTGAAAATGCTATTCGAAGTCGGAATGGCATCGCGCGGAATAATCGGGTTGGCGCTGTACCGCCACACGACGTCATGGCACTGAGGCGATCGTTCCTCCCACGGCAGATTGGCTAAGGGCTGTCCCACCACAAACGAATTCGGCATGATTCCTCCAGTGATTTAACGGATGCCGCGCACCGCTTGGCGTTCAATCAGACGGGTAGGCAGGGCCACGCTGCTGCGCGGTGCAGCCGGGTCTCTGCCTAAAAATTCTGCTAGAATTTCCGTAAACTCTCTCGATATTATAATGGCGCTTGAACATTTGGCAATGGGGAAATTGCGATCAGTTTTCGCATGACATTCGTCAGGCCCGATCATGATCGCCTCTCGTATAATCCGGCACCGTAACTACCCAGCATCTTGATATTCCGACTCAGCTAATGTTAAAATGATAGTTACTACTCAGCCGTCATTCCCGCGAAGGCGGGAATGACACTGCACGGCGCATAGCGCNNTAGCGCGACGGCTGAGTAGTAACAAATGATAGCCAATTGCAAGAAAAGACATGATCAAGAGTGACGCGCTTATAATCTGTTCCTCGTCGTTCACGCTGCATGGTGTCGATCGCTGGTTTTTCGTGGAATGTCCGGGCCGGGCTAAGGTGTAACCCGGCTTCGGCCCATATCACTTTCTTGAAAGGGAGGCTCCCCATGTGTTGCTTCATTACCGTCCTGTTGCTGCTTGGCCCTCGTTTTGCGACGCTGGTGTGGTACATCGCCCAGCCGGCACGTTTCAACTATGCGTTTAACACGTTGGTCATTCCCTGCCTGGGATTCATCTTCCTGCCGTGGACGCTGCTGGCGTATCTGGTGGTGTGGCAACCTGTGGGCGGCGTGATCGGGTTTGGTTGGATCGTGGTGGGCTTAAGCTTGCTGGCCGACATCGGTACTTATTCGGGTGGGGGTTACGGCAATCGCCGCCGAATGCGAGGTTACACGCGGTCGTAATTGATTGTTAGCATCATTGCTGGTACGCCGATGCGTAACTTTTCATTCGCCGTTGCAATGCGAGCCTGGAAAAGTTACGCATCGGCTCATTTCAGGAGAAGAGCCCATGACAACTAGCTGTGAAGCAACCTGGCAAAGTGCCAGCCGTATCACACCTGCGAAGATCACACTGAGGAACGAATAGTTCACTCAGCCTGCACAAACTTCTCTCACGGCTTTCGTTGTAAAGCATAAACGCTGCGGCAGCCAGTGGTGACGATCAGCGTGTCATTGACAGCACCGACCCCACCCACTAAATTCCGAAATGGTTTGCCATCTCCGTTTCTCGAATACCACAACGGCACTTTCATTACACTCCCCAGTTGCGATCCATCCGCCTCCGAAAAGGCCCGGACAGTTCCATCAGAAAAGAATCCATAGACGACACCTGCCACAGCGGCCGGCTTTGACATGGGTTCTACGTTAGAAAACGGAACGGTCCACTTGATTTTTCCATCAGCCAAAGCGATCTTCACCAGATTGCGCTTTGCATCGAAGAGATACACCGCATCTTGAGTTAACGTCACCCGCGACGGATTATCCCAGAACGCATTGGAATCATTTATGGTTGTAAATTGACTGCCCAGATCAGTCTCCCAAGCGGTAGTAAGATTGGAGAGATTGAATAAAGCAATCCCAGCATTAGTTCGGCCTATTCCTTGCGACCCCTTTGCCAACACTTCATACACAGGTGCAACTTCAACAGAGTTGACGAGCGTGCCATTATCTGCCCTGTACTTCAGGATATCTAACCCATCCTGCGGGCTAGTGACCCCGACATAGGCATACAGCCACTCGCCTGAGGGGTATAGACCCTGCCAGATATAATCGGTGCGGCTGTCTTTCCATCGCTGTTTACCGGACGGAAGATCAATCCGGTAGAGTCGGCGTTCGCCCGAACGATAGAAGAGGGCATCGTCCGAGATAGCCATTTCCAGCGCTTGCAGTTCAACCTGATAAACAACCTGGCCCGTAGTTCGGTCAAACACGATCACAAATTCTCGAGGCGCATGCGAGTCGTGCACGACGATCGCGAAATACTTTGGACTCCAGGCAGTGAGATCGATCCAATGATCGGTAAGATTGAGAGCCGCGCTGCTATCAAAATGCCATTGCTCGGCCGAGGTAGCAGCATCAAGCATCCATACGGTATCTTTATATTGGTTCGGGATGGGATCGGCACGTTCCAGCAGCGCGACTTGTGCACCATCAATGATGGGCGGAAGAGCAATAGGGTTATCGAAGGTATGTTGCCAGATAAGGTTCCAACCTGGAGACAAGGTGGGCGGTTGTGCATCTCCGGCACACTCAGCTATGGATACGCCCGCCGACGATGGGGGCGTACCTGTCTTGCTGATCTGGCCCACTGTTTTAGATGAAGTGGAGACGTGTGTTGATAGCGATATTGTATTTGGGCTGCAGCCGGCAATAAAGCCCACACAACTCAGCAATGCGATCATCCACCTGATGCAGCGAATTTGAGGATAGTCAGTCACCATTGAATTCCTCGCGGAGTTAGCCCGCTGCGCATCTTCATCCTCGAAGCCTGCGCAGCGAAGCAGAATAAAACAATGCTGGCTCTTTCCGCTCAGGCCGAAAGAGCCAGCATTTTCAAAGGCACACTGTCTACAACTCGATCGAATTACGCGGTGCCCAACGACTGACGAGGCTTGACGCCGTTGAGGAGATAATCGATCACGTCCTTCGCCGAGTAAGTGGTCTTGCCCGCCGGCACATATTGACCCGCCGCCACGAGATCATCACCCGTCGTGATGATAGGCTCCTCCACATAGCCATCTTTGCGCCGCTGCGCGAAGCCTGCGGTAGCACCGAGGTTGTTACACAAACACGATCGGCCTACAGTGTCTTCGATCTGGCCGCCCTTCTTCACGTAGTCGTCCACCGGCTCGGCCGCACAGCGATAGCCCAACGATCCGTCTTCCTTCTTGAACAAGATGCGCAGGAAGCCCATATCGCAAATGCGCGGGCGCGCTTCGTACAGAGCCTGCTCTGATAGCGTACCTTCCAGTTGAGCGACCTTGAAAGGAAAGCCCGTGGGCGAAACGGTGGGGCTAGTGAAGACTTCTGCTTCTTCGTCCAGCACCTGACGCAGCAAGCGCTGCTTCAGTGACGGTTCCATGCCGGATTCTTCGCACAGCGCAAAGGCCGTGCCCACTTGCACCCCGGCGGCACCGGCATCCAACGCACGCTGCACTTGCGCCGGATTGCCATAACCACCCGCCAACCAGAAGGGCAGACCGAACTGCTTCATCTTCTCCAGATCGACCACGTCTTTGTCGGTGTAGATCGGCTCGCCTTTTTCGTTCAACTTCACCGCACCGCGCGGCGGAGCATTGTGGCCGCCCGCCGTAGGACCTTCGATGACAAAGCCGTTGATGGGGCCCTCACTGCGCTTGAGCAGCGCTTGCGCCAATACGACCGAGGAAATGATCGGCAGGAACTTGGGGCGCTTCAACTGCCCGACCAGCTTGGCGATGCCCGGAAAAATGGCTTCGGGATCGAAATGCATGCGCACATCGTCGTTAGCTGTCGCGCCGTGCACATCGAGGCGATAAGTTACGGGTTCGTGGTTCGCGAGCTTATCGAGGATGCCGGCAACCTGCATGGGAATGCCCGCGCCCATCAGCACGTAATCGACCCCGGCCAACATCGCGCCGTACAGCGAAGCCAGCGTGGGCATCTGCACCTTTTCCAACAGATTGAGGCCGACGATCCCGTCATGTCCTTCCCGCGCGAGGAACACTTCCACGAAGTTGGCGAGCGATGTAAGTTGATCTAAAAACTTGGGCGGATGTGCGCTATAGGCAACGAGAGGTTTATATGGCTCAGCGGGGTCGCGGCCACTGGGTACGTAGTAGCGATCGATAATGGCTTGCACCGGTTCTGGCAGCGCAAAGTGTGACAGCGCGCGTCGCACATGTCCGGCCAAATCACCATCATTCAACCGGCAGGACACGATACGGCTGATGCCGACGCCCGACACCACGCCGAGTTGCCCCAACTGTGACACCGCCTTCGCTAATTTCCAATCCGAAATCGCGACCCCCATGCCGCCTTGAATAATAATAGGCAAGTTCATGCCAGTCTCCTTTTCTGTATGGCAGTTCGATAAGAGTGACGGAGCGCGTCAGGATTGACCAGCGCTCCGTCACAGTTCAAGTATAGGCGACACCTCGTTTTGCGTCAATCGGCAATTCAAACACGGGGTGAAGGGGTTAATATTCGCGCAACAAATAGAACACGGCTTTGATGAAGACGTTGCGGTAGGTCATGCGACCCCCTCGGCCATATCCCACCCGTCATTGGCGAGAGGGTGGCCGCCTGGCATAGCTTCCCCGTTGATAGAACTCTAGCAACCGGGGAGGAGTATTTCAGAAATGATTGTGAAGTTTTTCCTTGACACAGACGACATTTCGACGTATCATTTCGCGCCGTTGCCACTTTTCTGCGGTGTAAAAACTGGACTCCTATCACATTACTCTATGTTGAGAAAAATCGGCAAGAATGAAGGCTGAGGTAGCTGGCAAAGAATTGATACAGTACAAGTTAAACTCTGAAACAGTTGCTGGCGGTATCAATCTAAAATTTTCTAGGAGAAGATTGTGTTCAAGCGAATGAGTATCACCCTGTTGTTGATTGTGTTGGTGGCCGGTCTGTTGGCGGCCTGCGGCGGCGCTCCAGCGGCCGCACCGGCAAGCGCTCCGGCGGGCAGCGCGGCTGCGCCTGCGGCGGCTCCGATTGCTGTGAGTGCGCTGCCCGTGTTCTCGGGCGCAACAGAAACGCCAAGCGATAACTTGACTGCCATGTTGAATTCTATGGTCACCGGGTTCAAGGGCGAGAGCGGTGTGAAGAATGCCGAGGGCAAGGCTTACACGGTTGCCGAAGGCACGACATGGGATGCGGTTAAGGCGTTCTATGCCGATGCGCTGGGCAAAGCGGGTTGGACCGCGGGTGAGTCAGCCGAGAATGCCGCGGCGTACTCCCAAGGCAACTATGCCCTGATCATCAAGTTTGCCCCGGCTGACACCGGCTACATCATGGTGCTGAGTGAGGCCAAGTAAACGATTCAATCTGATTATCTGCAACACCGAGCTATGAGGCGGCATGCGCAACGCTGAGAACGGGCGATTCACGACAAGTGAGTCGCCCGTTTCTTTTTTGCGGATGATCAGGAGGGGCCTATCCCCGCACCAGATAAATGATCCCAACGATCACACCGATGGTCACGATGATGCGACGCAGCGAACTCGGCTTGATCCAGCCGGATAGATCACGCTTCAACGTTGTCATGAGTTCAGCGCCTGGGTGTCCTGCCAGCTCAGGTGGCTAACATACAAATGTCCGATCGTGAGCAACACCGTCGCCAGAAACAGCAGCCACGCATGCAGCACGATCGACGCCGCGTAGAAATACACAATCGGGGCTACCGCCATCGGCAAGGGAATGCTCAACATCGGCTGAAAGAGCAGCGCAAACGATCGACCCTGCCGCAGGTAACGCAGCCAACCCGCGTAGTACAACCCCAATGCGCCGATCATGATCACCACGGCGATCATTTCCAATGTGCCCGCGATCTCGATCCAGCAGAAGAACGGGATCGCAAACACGCCGACACGCCCGACCCCTTCGACGATTTCCAGCCCGCGCGCGGGCTGGCTCAACTCGCGTGGAACGTCACGCGGCGGGAACACGAGAAAGAGCAGGTTGGGCAGCAGGGCCAGAATTGAAATCAGACCGCCATTAGGAATCATGATTTACCTCAACAGACTCAGCACCATCACCAACGCCGCGACGACAACCATCAGCGCCGCGCCAACACCGAACTTCGCCAGCCACGGGAAACCCGGCTTAGCGTGAAAGTCCACTGGCACATCACGAAAGTGCGACGTGTCCACAATGCCGGTATCAAAGTACGTGCTCAACATATGTGTGACGGCGGCAGGTTGCGCCTTGAAGACATCAGGCACATGGCCCATCTCAGGCAGCACGATGTGTTGTCCGTGCGAGAGGGCGGGCAGCAGCTCACGCTCGACAGGTTCCGCCGGCGTGGCGACATCCAGCGCGCCGCTGATCAATAACGTGGGCACATCCGATGGCTGCACGCACCGCAACGAATCAGGCAGCAACTTGAGCGGCCACGCATCGTTGATTGCGCTCCAGATCAACAACGACACCGGTGCACCGAGGATGGCCTCAGGTCGATCGAGATCGGCCACGTAATCACGATCCGGTTCGTAATCGGCGCTGCCGCCTTTCGCCAACAAGTCACCCCAGATCATCATGCGGCCCAGCATCAAGCGGCCCATGAACGCCATCAACCACACGCCACTGGCGTCGCCGCGTTCGGCAGCCAGCAGTGCCTCGATCGCCAGCGCCGCGGTGGGACGTTGATACAACATCACGAACGTCATCATCTTGACGTAGCCCGAATCGATCGAGAACAGCAGCCAGTGGCGTGGCAGCCGGTGCAGTGCGGTGCGCAGACTGGCGAGCAGATCGGGCGTGCGCGCCACGCATTTCGGATCGCGCGACCACGACGCGGCGAAGTCGACCAGCTTCGCATCGACCGCTTCCGGCGTCCACACGAAGTGCCCCGGCGGATTGACGCCAATCATGATCGAGCGGGCGATCCGATCGGGGTGCAACTGCGCGTAGATTTGCGCCACTCGCGTGCCGTAACTGCCACTGAGCAAATTCACGCGCTCGTAACCCAGCGCCGCGCGAGCCGCCTCCATATCGGCGATGACTTCGGGAATGGTGTAGCCCTCCAGATCGACCCCGGACGCGATCAGATTCTGCGCGGCCTGCGCCACGGCCCGCTTGACGTTGGCGCGCGAGGCGACGCTGAGCACATCGCCATCGACGCCCTTCAAGGCTCGGCCAATCTCCGGGCACTTGAGAATCGATGAACCATCTGCGCCGCGATAACCAACGAGCACGACATCGTGTTGGTCCAACAATTTCACCGGCGGCTTGAATGACAGATTGCTCATGCCCGGTCCGCCGTCGAGCCAGAAGATCGGTTCGGCGGGTTGGGCACTGCGGCTGCGATACCGCATGACTGGGATTTCGATCTCGCGCGCAGCGGCCTTGCTGCGATTTTCCGGTACGCGCAAGCTACCGCGTTCGACCGCGAAGGTGTTACCTTCGATCTTGATCGTACTGCGCGTGAGTGGTAGATCGTGTGGCCGTGTGGCGGCCGGTGGTAGCGTTGTTGTGTGAAGGGTCATGGCATGTCCTTTGTTTCAGTTTGCTCATACAGCGCGATCAACGACAGGCCCAGATCGCGCATCTTGATCAACACGCTGTACAGTTCGGTCTGATCGGTGATGCTGGTCGTCAGCACGGCCTCGCCATTAGGCTCGTTGCGCACTTGCGCATCGTTTAGCCAGTGCAACAAACGCTGATCGAGATGTCCGCGCACGCGGATGGTGTAGACGTTCATCATAGTTGGAATTGAATCATCACCCACGGCTGGGCCGCGCGAGCCACCTCGGCGCGATCGGGTTGGCCGGTGGCGTCCAGGCTCACCTTGAAATACTTCGCCAGCCCCGGTTTGCGACTGAGATACGCGAACAGCGCGTCGATCACAGCCTGCTCATTTTCGATCACCCGCCCCGTCGCTTTGACTTCGCGACCTTGCAGGCGCAGCGAGACCGGCGCGCCGCCGCGCAGATTACGCCACCACGTGCGCTGGCGATTGCTGGTCGTCAACAAACGATCGCCGTCGCGCACATAGTTGACGGGCGTGGTGTAAGCCTTACCGCTTTTGTGCCCGGTGTACGTGAGAACCAGCGTGCTGCCGCTTAACAGCGGGTGCAGCGGCGAACGCAGAATCATGATGAGAAACGGGTTGTACCACATGGTTGACCTCTATTGTTCAAAGTGTCTTCTGCCCACATCTCGTGAGATTCAGGAGCATCTTCAGCATACAACAGATGAAATTCGGCGTCATCGGGCAAAGGTTTATTGCGGGGTTTATTTGGGGGATTAGGACTCGTTAAACAACAACTTCCCGGTTTGCTCTCGCTGGATGGTCACATCCGGCGGCTGGATGTACCATCCAGGCCGGAGCACAGCGGAAGTTATTCTTTGACAAGCACTTACAACAAGTTGAGTTCCTGGGCCTTCACGATAGCCTGCGCGCGGCCCCGCACGTCGAGCTTGCGGTAGATGTTGGAGGTGTGCGCTTTGACCGTGCCCAGGCTGATGATGAGCTGCCTGGCAATCTCTGCATTGGAGTGTCCCGCCGCAATGAGACGCAGAACTTCGAGTTCACGTTCGCTCAACAAGCCAGTGCGGAATTCGGAATGCGGACTGCGGATTTCGGAATCGGTTGCACCAGATTGATCAGCAGGCAAGGACAGGGCCGACAATAGTTTCTGAAGGTAGGCATTGAGTGTTCCGCTCCAGCGTCTTTTATTCCGCCTTCCGCACTCTGCAATCAACATTGGCAGCGGTTCGCCTGCGTCCACAAAAATGCGGAGATAGCCTTCGGGTTCAGCTAACTCGATCGCGCGGCGCAGAGCCTCAAGCGCTTGTGAGTGATCGCCCTTGGCTTGCCAGGCGCGCGCGGTGAGAATCAAAATCTCGATCACGCTGCGGCCATGCCCGGCGGATTCGGCCAGTTGATGCAATCGTTCCAACAGCCGCAACGCTCGATCGGGTTCATGGGTGGCCAAACGCACCCGGGCCAGCACGGTGTAATCGATCAGGTGCGCCAGATCGATCGGGTCGTCATCCGTCCGCCCGGTGTGGTCGAGCCAGGCCTGCGCCGGTCGCAGATCACCCTCATCCAGCGCGATCCACGCCTGATAGCAAGCGGCCAATTCGTCGAGGCGCGGCGCGTGATAGCGCTGCGTGATCTGCAGGAGAGCGTTCAACACCTCCACCACGCCGGGCCGATCACCCTGCGCGCGGCGCAGCCACAACCGCGTGGTATAACCGACGACTAACAGTTCGGCATTGCCGCCGCGCTGCGCCAGTTGCAGGCCGCGCTGCAACCGACTTTCGGCCGCGTCGAGATCGTTCCACTCATACAGCACGCCGCCCAAACCGATCAGCGCGAAGCTCACCATCGGCGACCACGCTGCTTCGCGGCCCGCCCGCTCCAGCACTTGGCGACACGTCTGCTCGGCGGCATGCAGTTGGCCGCGCCCTTCCTGCACTTGAGCCATGCTCGTCAACGCCAACAGTGTCAACTCAAAATCGCCGGCCTGTTCGCTAAAGCGCGCCGACTCTTCATAGGCGCGGCTGGCTTCATCCAGTTGGCCCAGGTTGGCATGCGTCGTGCCCAGATTGAAACCGATCAAACCGCGCAGGTGATCGTTAGGTGGCAGCTGTTCCAGCGCCTGGTGTGACAGTTCGATCGCGCGCGGAAAGTCACCGTTAACGCGCGCGCGATAAGCATTGACGGCGACAACCCGCGCTTGAATCGTCTCGGCATCTGCGTCATGACGATGCTGAGCCAGCCAGTGTTCGATGTCGAGCAGGCAGGCGTCAACTTCCTGCGGCTGACCGGAGACGAGCAGCACCCACGCCTGCGTGATGCTCAAGCGTGGCCGTGAGCGCACGACCTCACTCGGCAACGCCTTCAGCCAGGTCATGACGGTGATTAACTCGCTGCGCAGCAACCACACGATGCCCGCGCGTTCGATCACTTCCGCAGCCCAATCGATGTCATGCGAGGCAAGCGCATGCGCCACGGCCTCGGGATACATTTCATGATCGAGATACCAGGCCGAGGCGCGCTGGTGAAGGTGCGCAAGTCGATCGGCCTGCGTCTGCGCTAAATGAGCGCGCAGCAGATCGACAAACAGTTGATGATAGCGATACCAGGTACGTTGATCGTCCAGCGGCATAAGGAAGAGGTTTCCATTCGCCAGCCGATCGAGCATCTCGGCCCCGCCGGGTTGTTGCGTCACCGCTTCACACAACGATCCACACAGGCGATCGAGGATTGATGTTCGCAAGAGAAATTCTTGCACGTCATTGGATTGACAACGCAGGACTTCTTCCATCAGATAATCGACGACGAAGCGATGCGTGCCGGTGAACGCCGCCAGAAAACCCGGTACGTCCGATCGGCCTGGCAGCGACAACGTCCCTTGCAAAGCAAGGGCGGCCAGTTGGAGTCCCGCGATCCAGCCTTCGGTGCGCCCTTCCAGCGCGGCCACATCATCCGCCGTCAAGCTCAACCCCATCGCCTGATTCAAAAACGCGGCAGCCTCTTCGGGCGTGAAGCGTAAATCATCGGCGCGCAGTTCGGTGAGCTGTTGGCGCGCGCGCAGCCGAGCGATGGGTAGGTCTAGCGGATCGGCGCGCGTGGCAAAGACGAGGTGCAACGAAGCGGGAAGATGATCGATCAGAAACGCCAGGTGCTGTTGAATGGCGCTTGAGTCAATCAGGTGATAATCGTCGAGGATCAGGATCAACCGATCGGGTTGTAGCGCGAGATCGTTGATCAACGCCGCGAGACCGGCTTCGATCCCATCGTCTTCCGCAGGCAATGGCGTCGATCGAAAGCGCATTGCTTGCAACGTTTGCTGCAATTCACGGCCTAAGTTCGCCTCGATCGTTTGCAGCGCGGCGATCACGTATGACCAGAAACGCGGCGGCTGACTGTCATCCGCGTCGAGCGCCACCCACGCCGTGCGTGAAGCGTGCGGATCGATCCAACTGCGAATCAACGTGGTCTTGCCGTAACCCGCCGGCGCGGCGACGAGCGTCACACAGCGGCCCTGCTGCAAGCCCGCCTCAAGCCGCTCGATCAAGCGCGGGCGCGTGACAAGGTTGGGCCGCAATGGTGGAAGGGTAATCTTGGTGGTGAGCAACGGTGCGGACATGCCGGCCTATCCTCGCACGAGGTAAATGATTCCGACGATCACGCCGATGGTCACGACGATGCGACGCAGCGAACTCGGTTTGATCCGCCCGGCCAGGCGTCCACCCAACGATCCGCCGATCAGCGCGCCGACGGCCATCACGATCGCGGCCAGCCACACCACCTGCCCGGAGAATACGAAGAAGATCGCCGCCGTGACGTTGACGCTGAACGCAATCGCCTGCTTCAAGCCGTTGAGGCGCGTCAACGTATCTTCCAGCACGAGGCCCAACACCGCTAAGACGATCACGCTCAAACCCGCGCCGAAGTAACCGCCATAGATTGAGGCGAGGAACACCGGCGGAATGGCCCACGCTTCGTGCAGGCCCGTGCGGCCTGACTCAGCTAAGCGGCGCAGCAACCACGCCCGCAGGCGATCCTGCAAAGCCAGCAAGATCGCCGCCATCAAGATCAAATAGGGCACGAGTTCGCGGAACAGCTTATCGGTGGTGTTGAGTAATAACAATCCGCCGACGATGCCGCCGATCGCGCCCGCCGGCAGCAACAACTTCAGGCGCGTGCCTTGTCCACGGATGTCTTTCAGTTGCGCCAGTGTCGCGCCGAAGTAACCGGGACTCAACGCCACGGTGTTGGTGATGCTCGCCGCGACGGGCGGAATGCCCACCGCCGTCAACACCGGAAACGTGATGAGTGTGCCGCCGCCTGCCAGGGCATTGACCGCGCCGCCTGCCATACCGGCGAGGGCGATGAGGAGGAGCTGGACTATCGTGAAGGAATTGATCATGGCGAGTTCCGTAATGGAGGCGATTATACATCGGCAGGAGGAAAGAGAGATGGAGGGATAGAGAGACGGAGGGATAGAGAGACGGAGGGAAAAGGCGATCTCTCATTCCCTCCTTCTCTCATTCTCTCATTCTCTCATTCCCTCATTCGCTCTGCCTGCATTTCTACTTTTGCTCGGCGCGATAGTATAATGGCTTACAATCCCTCATGCAGGTGATGGTATGCCTTACTGTGCAAACTGCGGCAAGCTCCTGATCGTTGGCGAATCCAAGTGCGTTTATTGTGGCATGTCCAGCACAGCAGGCCCGTCGCTCAGCAACGTCACCGGCGGAGTGAACATCAACGGCGATGCCGACATTCGCGGCGATGTCGTCGGGCGCGATAAGATCACCAATGTCCACGGCGATCATGTCGAAGGTGACAAAGTCACCAATCACGTTCTCAATTTTTTCGCGAGCGCTCAGCCCGAAGAGGTCGCCTCACCCAGACCGCCTCGTCTGCGTCGCGAGTTACAGACGTTGATCGGGCAACGTCTGCAACTCGATGCTTTGCAAGCTGCCTGGCAACAAGTCACTTCAACGCGCATCAGGCGCGCGGTGTTTCTCACCGGGCCGATTGGGTTTGGGCGCAAGGCCGTCGCCCGCGCTTTTTGCGAAGCGCACCACGAGGACAGCATCGCCTTGACGCTGCAATTCTTTCCTGTCGAAGGGTTACAGGCCGACGAGATCGCCGCATTGTGGGAAGTCGATCCGCGCTGGCAGCCCGCTTTGACCGACTACGCCGCACTCATCAATCAACGTTATCCGCACGCCGTGAAAATCGCGGGGGCACCGTGGCTGGTGCTGATGGCGCAACTGATCAGCCAGGTTCCGACGCTATTGAAAGAAAATCGTCAAGACGATCCGCGCGCGTTGAATCACTTGCTGCGCGTGGCCGCCAAACAGCAAGCCGTCATCCTATCAGTTGAAGACCTCGATCTCGCTTCCGACCCGTTGTGGATTACGCTACTCAAGGCGCTACTGGAAGAAAGCGCCATCGATCATGTGCCGCTGCTGCTGATCGCCACCGTCGCCACCCGCCAGCCTATCGCGCAAGTCGCCAAGGACGATTTGCACGAAGCGTTGTGGTTCGTCAAAGAAATGCAGAAGCGCGGATTGGCAGAGAGCCGCTTCTTTGAAACGGTGACAACCTCCGAGGTTGCCGTATTCACCGGCCCAGCACAGACGCCGATCATCGAACGGTTGTGGACGTTGGCCGACGGCATTCCGCTGCTGGTGGAAACGTTGTGGCAGGAGTGGACACGCGAGGAAGTCGTGGAGCAACGGCAAGGCCGTTGGATCGCTGCCCGGCCTTTTGAAGAGCATTGGGTGTGGGGCGATATGAAGGATTTGGCCGAAAGCCTGTTGGCCGACTGCCTGGATGAAAGCAGTGCCTTTGACTTTGATGCAGCGCAGGAGATGCTGCATATCGCGGCGCTGGAAGGCGAAACGTTCACCGTCGAAGCGGTGGCGAAAGTCTTGAACGTTGAAGTCGACGACGTGATCGACTTCTTCGACGATGATTTGCTTGAGACGGATGAAGTAGATGGCATCCTCGACGATTTAGGCTTTCAGTGCGTGGGGCGCAACGACACCGAACTTGAACTGCACCGCTATGCCTTTTCCCAGCCTTACTTGCAGCACGTCTGGCTCAAGTATGTAGACAAAGAACAGCGCCAAACGTGGAGCCTGCAGCTAGCCCGCACACTGGAAAACCTGTGGTGGCCGGACCCCAAGCGTGTTGCTCGCACATTGGCGCGACTCTACACAGAGGGTAGCGACCCGGCTCGTGCAGCGGAGTACCAACGCGCCGCTGATTTTGCGTCAGCATTGGATGCACTCGAATGGCATGTAGCATTCCTGGCTCCCAATGTGGGCGACGACCGTTTTGAACTGCTGCGGCTGTTTGAATTGCAGATGAAATTGGGCCATGAATGCCTAGGCCGTGTGCATTGGAGCCGCGCCCTACACGCCTATCAGGCCGCCGCAGCCACCGCCGCCAAGACAGGCATCCGCCGCGACATGGGCCAGGCTTTGTATGGGCAGGGCTTCGCCTATCAGCATGGCGGCGTGTTAGATAAGGATCTGGACTTCTTTCAGCAAGCGCTTGCCATCTGGTGCGAAGTGGGCGACCTCTCCGGCGAAGGTAGCACCCTCAATTGCATCGGCACCACATACTATGAGCGCGGCCAGATGCAGGAGGCGCTCGACACCTACGAGCAGGCGCTTGCCATTCAGCGCGAAGTGGGCGACCGCTCCGGCGAAGGCACGACCCTCAACAACATCGGCCTGATCTACAAAGCGCGCGGCCAGCTGGACGAGGCGCTCGACACCTACCAGCAGGCGCTCGCCATCCTGCGTGAAGTGGGCGACCGCCTGGGCGAAGGCACCACCCTCAACAACATCGGCCTGATCTACAAAGCGCGCGGCCAGCTGGACGAGGCGCTGGACTACCTCGAGCAGGCCATTGTTATCTTTCGAGAAGTCGGTGATCGCTGGAGTGAATCAACTTTGCTAGGCAACATCGGCGTGCTGTTGGATGAATTGGGCCGCACCACTGAAGCCGTCGAATATCTAGAGCAGAACGTAGCACTGGATGAAGCCATCGGTCATCCCGATTTGGAGAGCGACCGCGCCGAGTTGGAACGGGTGCGGGCGAAGTTGGGGAACGGATGAAAGCCCTCAGCGGATGCCGATAACGGATGAGCGGATAACGGTCGCGCCGGGTCCAGCCGTTAATCCGTTTGAGGCCCTTATCCGCTGAAGAATAACCATCCGCCATCCGCGCTGAGTTGGAACGGGTGCGGGCGAAGTTGGGGAACGGATGAAGGTCTTCAGCGGATGCCAAAACGGATGATCGGATAAGGGCCGCGCCGATCCCATCCGGTTACGGGAGCAGTGCGAAGCCTCCCTGCTGCGTTTTCTTGCGTGGGAGAACGTCCTCAAATTCCGCCAGCAGGGGCCGCGACATCGCCAGCACAAATCGGCGGTCCTGCCAGGCAGCAAACAGCGGCGACCGTTGATAGGCCGCCGCTAATCTCAGCAGATGATTCGTGTCGATCACCGCGATCATGGCCGTTTCTCAGCCAACTCGGCGCGCACTTCGTGAACCAGCGCATCGAGTTCTGCATCGCTGATCGTGTCGATGTCCACTTCAGCCGGATGCCCGGCGGCCCGCTCGGCCAGTTCGTCAAACGGCTTGCGCCATTCATCCAACGGCATCGACTGCAAGCGCTGCACCTGCTCCTCGACTGACAGCGGCTGCGGCTCGGCCACCACCACAATCACCTGCGTGCCTTCCGGCAAACGCACATCGCGCAGCTGGATCGCCCCGTTGTGGACCACACCCTGATAACTGGTTAACGTCGGCATCTTCATCACCTCACTGCCCAAATTATACCATCCGTGTCATCACGCGCCACGCATTACTCGTCACTCATTACTCATCACTCCTCACTCCTCATTGTTCATTGTTCATTGTTAATTGATCATTGTATAATCGCCTCATGCTCACCATCCTCCGCGCCCTGCTCAAGACCATGCGTCCCAAGCAGTGGCTGACCAAAAACATCTTTATTTTCGCCGCACTCGTCTTCGACTCCAAACTTTTTGTGCGCGGCCCGTTCTTCAGCACGCCGCTGGGCAAGACGATTATCGGCTTCGTGCTGCTGTGCCTGATTTCCAGCACGATTTACATCATCAACGATATTGCCGACGTGGAGGCCGATCGACAGCACCCCAAGAAAAAGTATCGACCCATCCCGGCCGGCCAGCTGCCCATCCCGATGGCAGTGGGCGCGGCGATTGCGATCGGTCTGTTTACGCTACTCGCTTCGTTCAGGCTGGACGCGGTGTTTGGCGGGATCATCGTCCTCTACGCTTTACTCAATCTGGCCTACTCCTTCAAACTCAAGCACGTCGTCATCATCGATGTGCTGATCGTGGCGGCGGGCTTCGTGCTGCGCGTCGCGGCGGGCGTGCCGCTGGTGAACGTGGTGCGCTTCTCGCCGTGGCTGTATGTGTGCATGGCGCTGCTCGCGTTGTTCCTGGGCTTCGCCAAGCGGCGACAAGAATTGATACTGCTGGAAGGCAACGCCATCAACTCGCGCGCCATTTTGCAGGAATATAATCTGGAATTTGTAGACGGCATGCAGAACGTCGTCATGGCCTGCACCATCATCGCTTATTCGTTGTACACTTTTCTGGCCGAGGGCCTGCCCCCCAATCACGCCATGATGCTGACGATTCCTTTCGTGCTGTACGGCATCTTCCGTTACCTGTATCTGGTCCACGTGCGCGGCGAGATCGCGCCGCCCGATGAAGTGGCGCTGAAAGATCGACCGTTGCAGATCGATCTGGTGTTGTGGGCGTTGTCGGTCGTGATCATTTTGTACGTGCTGCCCAAGTCGGTGAATCTCGGCTGACCGTGCGAGACCCTCGCGTCAAGTGTGATATAGTTCCCACAGCAGGAGGCGAACAATGCCTTCACCCTTTCCCGGCATGGATCCCTACATCGAAACGCCCGAAGTGTGGAGTGATTTTCACGGCGATGCCGCGTCAGAAATTCGCGCGCGGTTAAATCACACGCTGCCCGCCGCCTACGTCGCACGCTTAACGCCCTATGTCACTTATGAGGTTATCGAGATCACCGAGACGCGCGGCATCCGGCCGGATGTGGGCGTGTGGCGCAAAGTGCGTGAGGCCGTTTCAGCTTATACGGTATCGCCAACCGCCAGCGCTGGTTCGTTTGAAAGCGCGATCCCGGTGGAAGTGCCGCTGGCGCTGCTCTCGGTCGAGATTCGCACGATCGCCGCGCAGGAACTCATCACCGCGATCGAAATTCTCTCACCCGTCAACAAACGCCCCGGCCACGAGGCCTACCGCGACTATCAACGCAAGCGGCGCGAATTGCTGCGTTCGCCGGCGCACTTCGTCGAGATCGATTTACTACGCAGCGGCGAACGCTCGCCGCTGGAAATCCAGCCGCCCACCGCACCCTATTACGTGACCGTCAGCCGCGCCACGCGCCGTCCCACGGTGGAAGTGTGGCCCATTCAATTGCGGGACGCCTTGCCCATCATTCCCGTGCCGCTGCTCGAGCCTGATCCCGATGTGACGCTTGACCTCGGCGCAATCGTCGCCAGCGTGTACGAACGCGGGGCGTACGGCGCTCAGATCGACTATCGGCGCAGTCCCCTGCCTCCGCTCACAGAACCAGAAACGGTCTGGCTTGACGAGCATTTGCGGCAGTGCGGCGTGCGCTAATTCCAATGAGGCACACTATTCATGTCCACGCTCTTGATCCGCAACATCCAAAACTTGATTACGCTGAATGCCGATCGGCAGCAGTTGGCCGATGGCGCGATTTTCGTGCGCGACAACTTCATCGAGTACGTCGGCCCGACCGCTGATCTGTCGCCCGAGCGGGTTGCCGAAGCCGATCGGGGGATTGACGCCCGCGAGATGATCATCCTGCCGGGCCTGGTCAACACGCATCATCATCTCTATCAGACGCTCACGCGCTGCATCGCCGTCGATTCAGGGTTATTCAACTGGCTCAAGACGTTGTATCCCATCTGGGCGCGCATGGACGGCGAGGCGGTGTACGCCAGCGCACTGACGGGCATGGCCGAGTTGATCCTGAGCGGCTGCACCACATCGAGCGATCACCTGTACCTCTTCCCCAACGGCGCGCGCCTCGACGACGAAATTCGCGCCGCGTTGGAGATCGGCCTGCGCTTTCACGCCGCGCGTGGCTCGATGTCGCTGGGCGAGAGCAAAGGCGGTCTGCCGCCCGATAGTGTCGTGGAAAGCGAAGACGCGATCCTCAAGGACTGCGTGCGCGTGATCGAGACGTTCCACGATCCCAAACCGGGCGCGCTGATTCGTGTGGTGGTCGCGCCGTGCTCGCCCTTCTCGGTGACGCAGGACCTCATGCGCGAGGCGGCGGCGCTGGCGCGGCAATACAAGGTACAATTGCACACACATCTGGCCGAGACGTTCGACGAAGACGATTTCTGCCAGCAGATGTTCGGCGTGCTGCCCGTGGAATATGCGGAGCAGGTCAACTGGCTGGGCGATGATGTATGGTACGCGCACAGCGTCCATTTACGGCCGCAAGACATCGACTTGATGGCGCGCACGCAAACCGGCGCCGCCCACTGCCCCACCAGCAACATGCGCCTCGCGTCCGGCATCGCCCCCATTCGCGCCATGATCGATGCGGGTGTGCCGGTGGGCCTCGGCGTCGATGGGTCTGCGAGCAACGACGGTTCGCATATGCTGGCCGAGGCGCGGCAGGCGATGTTATTACAAAGAGTGCTGGGCAATCCGGCGGGATTGACGGGCCTGGAAGCGCTGGAATTGGCGACCCTCGGCGGGGCGAAGGTGCTGGGCCGCGACGACATCGGCTCGATCGAGCCCGGCAAGTGCGCGGACTTCATCGGCTTCAACGCCAACCGCTTGGATTACGCGGGCGCACAGCACGATCTGCAATCGGCCCTGGTGTTCTGCGCTCCGCAGCGCGTCGATCTATCCGTCATCAACGGGCGCATCGTCGTGGAAGATGGCGAACTGCGAACGGTCGATGTGCGGCACGTGATGGAGCGGCATAATAAGATTTCCATGAAGTTGATCAACGGGTAAAGATAGCAGACTCGGATAACACCGAGTCACGAAAGAAGGCAATACGATGATCACCTCAATGTCTTTGGCTAACTTCAAAAGCTGGTCCAGGGTAGATGTGCCGCTAGGGCGCATCTCGGTCTTCTTTGGCGCTAACAGTTCCGGCAAGACCAGCCTGTTACAAGCGCTGCTGGCCTTGAAGCAGACGTCCGCCAGTTTTGACCGCCGCCAGGCATTTGATTTTGGCGAGGAAGGCAAAGAACAAAATTTCGTCGTGCTAGGTACTTTTCGTGATGTCGTTCATCAGCACGAGATTACTCGCCCCATTTCTGTACAGTTAAGCTGGAATCCAATTGTACCCGCGCCATTGGGGGAGAATGTGACAGCTAGCGCCATCATGTATGAAGTGGAATGGAGCGCTCTACAAGACGATGTAATCGTAAATCGCATTCAGTACCGGACGACGGATGTTCAGTTCGATCTAAAGCGGCGGAGCACAACAAAGTTTCCGCTCTATCAGTGGTCTCTCAGCCGCTCCGGCCAAGACCATCCCGAATTAAACTCGATCATTTCACCACCTGATAGCTGTTACGGCATTCCGCGCGAACTGGCGCGCACGGCTATCGATATTGATCTGCTGGAATTCAATCATCAATTTGAACTTCTGATGGAGCGCATCGCTTATCTTGGGCCGCTGCGTGAGTATCCGCATCGGCATTATACGTGGACCGGCGCTGCGCCTCAAACCATCGACCCACGCGGACGCGGAGCCATCGAAGCCCTGCTGGCGGCGGAACGACAATCCGGCAACGGTAAACTCCACTCAGCCACGTCTTCCATTGTCGAGCGTGTGGCGTCCTGGCTAAGCCGTTTTGAATTGGCTGAACAATTCCAGCTGACGCCTATCGATCGTGAGCGGCGCATCTATGAAGCCCGCTTACAAACCCAGGGTGCGGACGCGATTATCACCGATGTTGGCTTCGGCGTTTCTCAAATCCTGCCGATCATCGTGTTGCTGCATTTCGTACCAGAAGGATCGATTGTCGTGCTGGAACAGCCGGAAATACACCTACATCCACTGGTACAAGCCGAAATGGCCGATCTGTTTTTGGAGATAGCGCACGAACGGAATCTGCAATTGATCATTGAAAGTCACAGCGAACATCTGCTCCGCCGACTACAGCGCCGTATTGCCGAAGCAGAACTGCCTCTGGCTTCGCCGGAGTTTATCCGTTTGTATTTCTGCGAGTTATCGTCGCAAGGCTCAACGCTTCGGCAGGTAGAAACCGATATGTTCGGCTCCATCCTTAACTGGCCCGAGCATTTCTTTGGCGACGAGGCGGGCGATCTGGATGCGATGACACGAGCAGCGCTACGTCGAAAGAAGGAACTGATGTCTCGTGGCTAATTTTGTCATCGACACGAACGTGTGGGTTATGCCAGATCGGAAAATTCACACGCTTGACACCTTGCCATTAGTGACTTGTGCAGAAACCTGTCGGGGATGGTTGGTAGCTCTTCGCACAGGTGAAAACCAGGCCGTGGTTGATGATACCTATACCATCGTCGGTGAATACCGGCGCAATCTGCGTCAAGGCGGCTTTGGAGAAAAAATCCTGAATGAACTGATGAAGACGGGTCGGCTGATCTATCGTTCTGCATCACAACTGCCAGTTGAATTGGAACTCGAACACTTCGATCCTTCTGATCAGAAATTTGTCACCGTCGCGCTGGCAAGCGATCCCCCTGATCCGATTGTGAATGCGGTCGATTCTGATTGGAACGAACATCATGCCGCGCTTGCACAAACAGGACTAACCATCATTGAACTGTGTCCAGACTGCATTGCTCAAGAGTAATTGGTTCAGTTGTCACAGCTTCGCTACAATGCGTCTCGCACTGACACATTCCAAAATCCGTGTAATCTGTGTTTATCCGTGTCCAATAACGAGGTGAGAATGGAACTCAGTCAATTTATCAAAATCGCACGCGGGGAAGCGCCCGCTGATCTGCTACTCAAGGGCGGACAGATCGTCAACGTGTTTTCGGGCGAGGTACACGAGGCCAACATCGCCATTGCCGACGGGCGGATCGTGGGCGTGGGCGGCGGATTCTCCGCTGGGGGCTTCACGGCCAACGAGACGATCGACGTGACGGGCAAGGTTATCGCGCCGGGCTTCCTCGACGCGCACGTCCACATCGAATCGAGCATGGTGCCGCCGCCGGAATTCGCGCGCGCCGTCGTACCGCGTGGCACCACCACCGTCATCACCGATCCGCACGAGATCGGCAACGTGCTCGGCCTCGACGGCATCCGCTACATGTTCGACGCGGCCAANNATGTTCGTCATGCTGCCCTCGTGCGTGCCCGCCACCGACATGGAAACGTCCGGCGCGACGCTGCGCTCGTACGACATCGAGCCCTTCAAGGACAATCCGTGGGTGCTGGGCCTGGCCGAGATGATGAACTATCCCGGCACCATCGACGGCGACCCCGAAGTGCTGGCGAAGATCAGGCTCTTCAAAGACAAGATCATCGACGGGCACGCGCCGGGCCTGACGGGCTTGCCCCTCAACGCCTACGTCGCCGCCGGCATCCGATCGGATCACGAATGTACGACGGTGGCCGAAGCGCGTGAGAAGCTGCGCCTGGGCATGACCATCTTCATTCGCGAAGGGACCACCGCGCACAACCTCGACGCGCTGCTGCCGCTCATCACGCCGGCCACCTCGCCGCGCATTTGCTGGTGCACCGACGATCGGGAACCGGCGGACTTGCTCGATCAGGGCGGCATCGACTACGTGATTCGGCGCGCCATCCGCCAGGGGATCGATCCGGTGACCGCGATCCAGATCGGCACGATCAATCCTGCCAGCTACTACGGCCTGCACGATCGCGGAGCGATTACACCCGGTCGCCGCGCCGATCTGGTGGTGTTGGACAACCTGCGCAACGTCACCACGAAGATGGTGCTGCGTGGCGGAGCAGTCGTCGCGCAAGACGGACAGTTATTACCCTTCGAGAAGCCTAAGCGCCCCGCGCGTGTACGCGGCTCAATGAACGTCAACTGGGACAAGATCAGTTTCCGTATCGAGGCAAAGGGCCGCCGCGCCAATATCATCGGTGTGATGCCCGATCAGATCGTCACCGAGCACCTCGTCGAAGAACTCACCATCGAGAACGGCGAAGCGGTGCAAGACCCCGGGCTTGATCTCTTGAAGATTGCCGTAATCGATCGGCATGCCAATACGGGCGCGCATACGGTCGGGTTTGTAAAGGGCGTCGGGCTGCGGCAGGGCGCCATCGCCTCGTCCATCGCGCACGATCATCACAACCTGGTCGTCATCGGCGCCGACGATGTATCGATGATGACGGCGGCGCGCGCGATCGCCAAGACGGGCGGCGGGTTGAGCGTCGCTAACAAGGAGACCGTGATGGCGCAAGTGCCGCTGCCGATTGCAGGTCTCATGTCCGATCAGCCGATCGAGACGGTGCGCGCCCAGATGGACGAAGCGCTCAACGCCGCGCACAACCTCGGCGCGCTATTGCACGATCCGTTCATGGCCATGTCGTTCCTGGCATTGGCCGTGATTCCCGCGTTGAAGATTACGGATCAGGGACTGGTGGATGTGACGAAATTCCAGAAGGTGCCGCTGTTCGTAGAATAAGGATAACAAGTAACGAGTAATGAGTGACGAGTAAACAGGTTACTCGTTACTTGTTACTCGTTACGTTCTTCGGTTGGCAATTGCCTCAAACTCGATTACAATCATTCGCATCGGTGCAGTTTCAGTCGGGAAGTAGTGGTAGAAACGTATGCTAGTCCACTGGAGCGTGTTACGATGCCAACAACTGATCAGCATGTTCGTGCAGCATTAGCGCGAGGGTGTTGGTCAGTTTTGTTTGGCGCTTTCTGCTGAACAGCAATGTGTCCCACCCGTGTACTCAGAAAGGAGGCCCAACGTTCACCACCCAGTCACGTCCAATTCGCTTTAGTTCCCCGTATCTCAAATTCTGTTAGGAGGAGTAAGATGTCTAAGAAGCTGTGGTCTTTGATCACCGTATTACTCGTAGTGGCGATGTTCGCAACGGCGTGCGGTACGCCGGCGGCCGCGCCCACTCAAGCCCCTGCCCCGCAGCAACCGGCAGCCACTGCCGCTCCGGCGGCCACCACCGCGCCCGCTCCGGCGGCGCTGACTATCCCCGATATTGTGGCCGGTAAGTTTAACGTAGCGGTCGTTCTAGTCGGCTTCCATGCCGACGGCGGATGGTCGCAGGCGCACACTGAAGGCGCCCAGTGGCTAACCACGCAAGATTCGAGCATTGCGGTGGCTTATCTGGACACCATCAACCCAGGCCCCGATGCCGAGTCGGCGATGCGCTCGCTGGCGCGCAAGGGCTTTGACCTCATCATCGGCACCACCTTTGAATATGGCCCGACGATGGACTCGCTGTCGCAGGAGTTCCCCAAGGTCAACTGGCTGCATGTCTCGGGCTACCGCAACAATGGCAAGAACTACGGCAACCTGTTCGGCGCGATAGAAGACATGAAGTACCTGGCCGGCATGGTGGGCGGTGCGCGCGCCAAGGCTGATGGCAATACCAAGATCGGCTATGTGGCCCCGTGGCCGCTGCCCGAAGTGATCCGATTGGGCAATGCCTTCATGATCGGCGTCAAGACGACCTGCCCGGAGTGCACGATGGAAGTCCGCTGGATCAATACCTGGTATGACCCGGACAAGGAAAAGCAAGCGGCGCAATCGCTGTTGGATGCCGGCGTTGATGTGGTGCTGATCGGCTCTGACACGCCCGGGCCGCTGGTGGCGGCGGCGAATGGCGGCAAGTGGGCGTTCACCTACGACTATATCAACTCCTGCAAGCCGGCCGCGGACAAGTGCCTCGGCACCCCGTACTGGAATTGGGGTCCGGCCTACCTCGACATCATCAAGCAGATCCGCGCGGGCACGTGGAAGCCAGGGAATGATTTCCGTGATGCGAGCTCGGGCATCGTCGGCTTCTATGGGTTCATGCCGGGCCAGACACCTCAGCCGGGCGTGCCCAAGGATGTGATCCCGCTGGTGCAGGCGAAACTCGCCGATATGGTGGCGGGCAAGTTTACCTTCCAGGATGTCTTCAAAGGCCCCATCAAGGACAACACGGGCAAGGTCATCATCCCCGATGGCAAGACCCTGACGGTGGAAGACCTGTTTGGGATTGATGCCGCGACGATCAAGTCCAGCAATATCACCGATCGCCAGCCGTGCACGATTTGCATGAACTGGTTGGCGGACGGCATTCAGGGCACGATCCCGGCTATGCCGAGCCAGTAGAAACCCTGATTCGATATTTTCCTGGCGCAGGAGCGCTCCTCCTGCGCCAGGAAAACCACGCGTTGTGCCGACAAGAGAGACTCCAATGACGGAAGCCCCTAACGCTTTTGAAATGCGCGGTATCGTCAAACGCTTTCCCGGCGTGCTGGCGAATGACCGCGTAGACTTTGCCTGCCAGGTGGGAGAGGTTCATGCGTTGCTGGGCGAAAATGGCGCCGGCAAGAGCACGCTCATGAACATTCTGGCGGGCATGTACCGCCCTGATGTCGGCGAGATTCTCGTCAAGAATCAACGGGTTTCCTTTCACTCGCCGCAAGATGCCATTGCCCACGGCATCGGCATGATCCACCAGCACTTTATGCTAGTCCCTTCTCACACGGTGGCGGAAAACATGGTGCTGGGTCTTAACCAGCCCCGCTTTTTGCTCAACCTGTCACACATCGAAGAGCAGGTTCGGGCGCTGGGCGAGCAGTATGGCCTCGTCGTCAATCCGCGCGCCAAAATCTGGGAACTCTCCGTGGGTGAACAGCAGCGCGTCGAAGTACTGAAGATGCTGTTTCGTGGCGCTAAGGTGCTCATCATGGATGAGCCGACCGCCGTCTTGACGCCGCAAGAAGTGGAAACCCTCTTCCTCACTTTGCGTGACATGATCAAGCAAGGACACTCGATTGTCTTCATTTCGCACAAGCTCGATGAGGTGGTCAGCATCGCCGACCGCGTGACCGTGCTGCGTTATGGCCGGGTGACGGCCGCCAACGTGCCCGCCCAGGGCACGACCAAGTCGCAGCTCGCCCGGTTGATGGTGGGCCGCGAAGTTTTATTCTTAGTCGAAAAAGAAAAAATAGAGCCGGGTGAGATCATCTTGACCACCGATCGCCTGTGCGCTTACAACGATCGCGGCTTGCCGGCTTTGCGCGACGTATCCCTTCAAATTCGTGCTGGAGAGATACTCGCGATCGCAGGTGTCGCAGGCAACGGCCAGCGCGAATTGGCCGAGGTGCTCACCGGACTGCGTTCTGCTACGAGCGGCAGCGCGCACTTTGAAAAAACCCCCTTGGACAATCACACGAATTGGTTGGAGATCGGCCAGCATCTCGCTCACATTCCTGAAGATCGCGCCGCGGTGGGCAGCGTGCCCTCGCTCAGCATCGCCGAAAACCTGATCCTCAAACGCTTTAAGCGCCCTCCGATTGCAAAAGGCTGGTCGATCAACAAGGCGGCGGTGCGCCAGAATGCGACGCGCTTGGTGCAAGAATACAACATCGCTACGCCAACGGTTGAGACGCCGGCGCGCATGTTGTCGGGCGGCAACTTGCAAAAAGTCATCCTCGCCCGTGAGACTTCGGAGAAGCCCAAGTTGTTGATTGCGGATCAACCGACACGCGGGTTGGACGTGGGCGCCATCGAGTCGATTCACCGTCTCCTCATGGAGCATCGCAATCGCGGTGCAGCGATCTTATTGATTTCCGAAGAGCTGGACGAGATCTTCTCGCTGGCCGATCGGATTGCGGTGATGTATGAAGGGCAGATCGTCGGCGAGATGCCCGCCGAAGGGGCAGACATCCACCAGATCGGCTTGATGATGGCCGGGGTCAAGGCGGAAGCATGAATCTACTATCCCGTCGCATACGAATCGAAGCACGCCTGGACAACCCAGGGTGGATCGGCGTCGTGTCGTCCATTCTGGGGATTGTGTTGGCACTGATTGTGGGCGGTTTTGTGCTGCGAGCGGCCGGGGCAAATGATCCCATCGGAACGTATCAAGAAATCTTCAAAGAAGGCTTCGGCACGCCTGCCGACTGGCAAGCCGGGATCACGGCGTTACTCGCCAATACCGACTGCCCGAAGGGGTCGCTGTGTTTTGGTCCGCTATCGGACACGTTGGTGAAAGCCTCGCCCATCCTCCTCACGGCTCTGGCGTGTATCATCGCGTTCAGGATGAAATTGTGGAACATCGGCGCCGACGGCCAAATGTTCATGGGCGCGTGGGCGGCGACAGGCGTGGCGGTATTTCTCCTGCCGCCCACGACTGATCGACCGGTGATGCTGGCGGCCATGGCGCTGGCGGGCATTTTGGCCGGTCTCTTATACGGCGCGATTCCCGGTTTTCTCAAGGCCCGCTTGAACATCAACGAAATCATTACGACGTTGATGTTGAATTACATCGCTTACAAATGGATGGAATACTTCGTCGTGGTGGGACCGTGGAGCATCGGCGATTTTGAATCGACCGGCAAGTTTCCGGCTGCGGCATCGTGGCCGCGCCTCACTGAACTCTCCGATCGGATTCCGGTTCTATCGGGTTTGACGGTGCACCCCGGCATTTTCCTGGGTATCGTCGCAGCCATCTTGTTAGCCTGGATTCTCTATCGGAGCCGGTGGGGTTATGAGATTCGGGTCATTGGCAACAACCCGAAGGCGGCGCGTTACGCCGGCATCAGCCTGCGCCGCAACATCATTTTAGTGATGGGGCTGTCTGGTGCGCTGGCCGGCCTGGCCGGGATGAACGAGGTGGCCGCGTTGCGCGAGTTGAACGGTCGGTTCCAGCGTGGTTTCGGTTTTACGGGCGTGATCATCGCCTGGCTGGCCCGGTTGAATCCCCTCGCCGCGATCTTGGTGGCCTTCCTGTTCGGCGGCTTGATCGTCGGCACACAGCTCATTCAACCGCAAGGCATCGCTTCGATGTTGCAAGGCGTGATTCTGTTTGTCGTCGTCGGCACGGAATTGTTGTTCCACTATCGAGTGCGCGTGGAGAAAATAGAACAAGTCACCGCTGCGCCGGAGGCCTCGCCATGACGGGTAACGAACTATTTGTCCTCGCCGTAACTATTTTGTTTGGCGCACTGGTCAGCGGTACGCCACTGTTGTTCGCCACCATGGGTGAGATTTTTTCCGAACGCGCCGGGGTGATGAACCTGGGCATTGAAGGGATGATGCTCGTCGGTGCGATGAGCGGCTTTGCTGCCTGGTTCAAGACTGGCAATCTGCTGCTCGGCTTGCTGGCGGGTATGGCGTTCGGCGCTCTGCTGGCACTGCTGCACGCGTTTATCACCATCTCGCTGCGTGCGGATCAAGTGGTGAGCGGGCTGGCCGTCACTTTCCTTGGCACCGGGCTGTCCAGCATTCTGGGCCAGCCCTATGTGGGACAGCGCACGCCACCACCGACCACACTGGTTCTACCCATTCTGGAGCACGTCGCGGCCGAACAGCTGATCATCATCGTGGTCGGCCTGATCCTCGCTCCTTTGGCCTGGTATTACCTGAATCGCACACGCCCCGGACTCAACCTGCGATCGGTCGGCGAATATCCCTCCGCGGCCGATTCACTGGGCATCAATGTCCTCAGGACGCGCTACCTCTACGTTATCTTTGGCGGCGCGATGAGCGGCTTGGGTGGTGCAACGATGAGCCTCATCACCGATCCCGGTTGGGTGGACGGTAAAACGTCGGGGTTGGGTTGGATCGCGGTCGGGTTGGTGATCTTCGCTTCGTGGGATCCGCTGCGCGGCTTGTGGGTCTCGTACTTCTTCGGGCTGTTGCGTCGCTTGCCGCTCGATCTGCAAAACCCAGCCCTGCCACTGATCTCCACGGCGAACAATCCCTCGCTAGGGCGGCTGATGGACATGCTGCCTTACCTCGCCACGATCTTCATTTTGATTCTGGGTTCGCGTGAAGCGTTGCGCAAACGGCTCGGTGCACCGGCGGCATTGGGCGTGCCGTATGTGAGAGGGGAGCGAGGGTTGTAAGGCGTCATCGGATAGGCAGCGAACACACACCTGCGGTGGGTGCAGTGCTCCCGTCAGCGGATGAATGGATGCGCGGATTGGCTATCCGTTTATTCGTTGTCCATTCGTTGCGGCAAGATCAACGACGACTACAGCAAATTGGGAAAGTAACGAATTCAAACGCGCCTGCCACAATTCGCTTGATTCCAAATTCGTTGTAGTGGTTTAGCGTGATGCAAAAAAACAGTTCGACGAGGTAACTATGCCCAAGACTAAACGTGACGAAGCCCGCGAAGAGCGCATCAGGATGGAAGTCATTGTCGATGCTTATGACAGTGAAGAGCAGGCGCTGGGCTGGTACTACTATTTGGAAGAGAAGCTGCACTTTCCGTTTCCGGCTAAATGCATCGCCGAAAGAGCAACATCGCCTTTGCGCAAAGGCGACGAAGTTCAAGTCGTCGGCATGGCTCCTGAAGACGAATGCCTACATGAGATGTATGTGGCGATGCCGTGGGAAGGTCGCACACTGAGTGTTCCACTGTCGCAGCTAAAGGGTATCAGGCTTGATGAAGAAACCCAGGAAGCTGTTGAAGACTGGCATTACTGGCTGGCGCAAGGATACGAATTGTAATGTGGGTGAAGACCTGCCGGCAGATGACAACTCGCCCCCAACGGCCTGCTGCTGAATAGTCCTTCCCGGCTGTGCTACAATCAAGACAGTATGAAAAGCGAATGACGATGGCCGATCCACCAGACGATGACAACGTGGCCGCTGATAAGGTGATGCCATGAAACACTTCAAGTGCCCTGAGTGCGGCCTGCCAGTAGCCGAAGGCTTCACAGATCTCGCTTACGAAGTCAGCGATACCACCGTCACTCTGCGGAACGTCCCCGCGATGATCTGCGCGAACGGCCACTCTTACGTGGATGGTTACGTTGCCGAGAATGCCAACCGCCTGGTCGATCGCGTTGTCGAAGATTTGACCAGCTTCGCCAAGAAAATGCCGCGCTCCTCTTCCACCCCACGTCAGATCATGATTGCGACCTGAACGGTTATGAAATCCACCGTCGAGCAAATCCGCCAGCGCTTCGATCATGATGTCGAGCGCTTCTCCAATCTCGACACCGGTCAATCGGCGACGATCGATGCGCCGCTGGTGTTGGACTTGATCACAGCCGTGGCCGCCGCGACGAATCCTCAGGCCGCGCACGTGCTTGACATCGGCTGCGGGGCGGGCAACTATACTCTAAAATTATTGCAGCGCTTGCCTGATCTCCATGTGACGCTAATCGATCTGAGCAAGCCCATGCTCGATCGGGCCTTGCAACGTCTCAGTCCGCTCACCACGGGCAACATTGCCGCGCTGCAAGGAGACATCCGCCATATCGTGCTGGAGCCGAATTCGTTCGACATCATTATGGCCGCGGCGGTGTTTCATCACTTGCGCGGCGATGAGGAATGGCACGCGGTGTTCGGCAAATGCTACGCGGCCCTTAAACCCGGCGGATCGTTGTGGATTTCCGATCTGATCGCGCATGATGATCCGGCGGTGCAACAACTCATGTGGCAGCGCTACGGCGAGTACCTGACGCAGTTGAAAGACGAAGCATATCGCGATCAGGTCTTTGGCTACATCGAGCAGGAAGACACGCCGCGTCCGCTGCTGTATCAACTTCATATTCTGCGCACAGTCGGCTTCCGCACGGTCGAGGTACTGCACAAGAACGCCATGTTCGCGGCGTTTGGCGGGATAAGATAGAGGTTACGTGAGACGACATGAACTATATCAATCCGCAATTTCAACAAGTTTGCGCAGAAATCACCGCCGGCATGCAACGTGTGCCGATTCCGGGTCTGGCCGTAGGCATCTTGCATGACGGGCACGCCTACACCGCAGGTTTTGGCGTAACCAGCATCGAAAACCCACTGCCTGTTACCGCTGACACGTTGTTTCAGACCGGCTCGATCACCAAGACATTCACGGCCACGATCTTAATGCGGCTGATGGAACAGGGTCGCCTCGAACTCGATGCGTCGGTGCGCACCTACCTGCCCGATTTTCAACTCAGCAATAAAGATGTGGCCGCGCGCGTGACGATTCGACATTTGCTCACACACACCGGCGGTTGGCTGGGCGACTACTTCAACGACTTCGGTTACGGCGACGATGCGTTGCAGAAGATGCTGAGCGAGATCGCCAAATTGCCACAATTGACTCCGCTGGGCGAAGTGTGGTCATATTGCAATACGGGCTTCAATATCGCCGGCCGCATCATCGAAGTGATTACCGGCCAAACATATGAAGCGGCGGCCAAAGCGTTGCTGCTCGATCCGTTGGACATGAAACTGTCGTTTTATTTTCCGCACGACGTGATGGTTCATCGCTTTGCGGTTGGACATCAAGTGATCGACCAACAGCCTCACGTTGCACATCCGTGGCCGATCGGACGGGCGGGACATCCGATCGGCGGAGTGGTCAGCACGGTCAATGATCTGCTCAAATACGCGCGTTTTCACATGGGTGATGGTCATGGTCTCTTGAAGCCCGAAACATTGAAGTTGATGCAAACGCCGCAAGTACCGGGCAGCGGTCTGAACGTCTTTGGCCTGAGTTGGTTCATCATCCCGATCGGCGAGACGCATGTTTTACGTCACGATGGCGCGACGCACGGCTTCACCGCCGATTTCACGCTCGTGCCGTCGCGGCAGTTCGCCATTGTGACGCTGACCAACAGCGAGCACGGTTCAGTGTTCTACGGCCCACTGCGCGCCAATGTGCTCAAGCGTTACCTCGGTATCGAGTGGCCCAACCCGCCGCACATTACAGTGTCGCCCGATCAACTGGCGCAGTACATCGGCGATTACGATGCGCCTGAAGATTGGGTAGAACTGCGGGTACGGGATAATGAATTGTGGCTGCAACAACGACCCAAAGGCGGCTTTCCAATACCCGATGTGCCTCCCGGCGAAACGCCGCCGCCCACGCGATTGGCCTTCTGGGGTGAAGACAAGATCATCGGGTTGGACGAGCCCTTCAACGGCTCGCGCGGCGAGTTCTTGCGGAACTCCGACGGATCGATCGCGTGGTTCCGGTTTGGCAGCCGCGTTCATTCCCGAATGATGTGAGGCGAGATCCATGTTCGAAGGCGCTGTGCTTGGCGTTCTCCTTTTTACCGTCGGCGTGATCTGCCTGGGCCTGGCGGTGTTGTGGTATGACGTGTGGCCCAAAGATAAGACTCCTGAGCCGTTCAAGCAGCTGCCCCAATATCGACCGCGCCCGGTCGCAGTGCAATCGATCCTGCGCTGGTTTCACACGCTGATATGGATGCTATTGGCCGCCGCCTGTTTCTTCGCCTTTACTGGGCGGTCTACATTGGTGACAGCCTGCTTGCTGTTGGCCGGAGTAATGTATGTTGTGTTCATCGTCACGCTGATCAAAGACAGGCAACGTCAGAAAGCGATCGAACGTGAAGGCACTGGTTCTCAACCACCTCGTTAATCTGGCCGATAATCCTCATCCCTTGCAGCTAACCATCCTGCCCGATCCCGTTCCACAACCCAACGAGATTCTGGTGAAAGTGGCGGCCTGCGGCGTATGCCACACCGAGTTGGATGAGATCGAAGGGCGCACGCCGCCGCAGTTGCCGATCGTGTTGGGGCATCAAGTGGTGGGGCGGGTGGAAACGATCGGGGAATACGTGACGCGCTTTCAACCCGGCGAACGGGTCGGCATCGCATGGATTCATTCGGCGTGCGGGCAGTGCGCCGCCTGTCTGGCCGGCAACGAAAATCTGTGCCGCGACTTTCGGGCGACGGGACGTGACGCCCCGGGCGGCTATGCCGAATATCTGACCGTGCCGGAAAACTTTGCGTATCGCATTCCCGACGTGTTCTCCGACATCGAAGCCGCGCCACTGCTCTGCGCCGGCGCGATCGGTTACCGCTCCTTGCTGCTCACCGGCTTGCATGAAGGTCAAAATCTGGGGCTGACCGGCTTCGGCGCTTCCGCGCATCTGGTGTTGAAGATGGTGCGCCAGCGGTATCCTCAGACGCGGGTGTTTGTCTTTGCGCGCAGCGAAGCCGAACGCGCTTTTGCACGCGAACTCGGCGCGGCCTGGGCGGGCGACACCGCCGACGAATCACCCGAGCTGCTCGACGCCATCATCGATACGACGCCCGTGTGGACCCCCATGGTCGAAGCGCTGAAAAACCTGACGCCGGGCGGGCGGCTGGTCATCAATGCCATTCGCAAAGAAAACGCGGACAAAGCGGTGCTGACCCAACTCGACTATACCAAACATCTGTGGCTGGAAAAAGAAATCAAGAGCGTCGCCAACGTCACGCGCCGCGACGTGAGCGAGTTTCTGGCGCTGGCCGCTGAGATTCCCATCAAACCCGAAGTGCAGACCTACGCGCTGGCCGACGCGAATCAAGCCTTGATCGATTTGAAAGCGCGGCAGCTGCGCGGCGCGAAAGTGCTGGTGGTAGGATGACCCCCCTGGATATTACACTCACGACTCCCGCGCTCTTATTTCCGGCATTGTCGCTGTTGATGCTGGCGTACACCAATCGGTTTCTGGCGCTAGCCAATCTCATCCGCGAATTGCACAAGGGTTATCAAGAGACGCACGATGAGATCATCCTGGGACAGATTGCCAATCTGCGCTATCGCGTGGTGCTCATCCGCAACATGCAAATCTTCGGCGCGGCCAGCATTCTGGGCTGCGTGGTGTGCATGCTGGTGTTGTTCTTCGGATTGCTGGAGATGGGCAAAGTTATCTTCATCCTCAGCCTAGTGCTGCTGGTCATCTCGCTGATCTTGTCCATCCGCGAGTTGCAAGTATCGGTCGGCGCATTGAACTTGCACCTCAGCGCGTTGGAACGCGAGGAAGACAAAATCAGCCAGTGAAGTGTGCTACAATCAAGTCCACCTTTAGACCGACAGAGTTGAATGAGCGCTGAACTTTCTTTTGCCAATTACACCACCGCCGCAGAGACCTGCGTGCTTAATGCTTCGCGCGAAGCCACCACGCTGCAACACGCCCAGGTGCAGCCCGAGCATTTGCTGCTGACACTGCTGACGCCTGAATCGGGAACGGCGTGGAATCTGCTGGCGGAGACGCTGCGCAATCCGGCCACGATGCAAGAAGGGCTGCGCATTGTGCTGGCGGATGCGCTCACTACGGCAGAGAACACGCCGCCCGCTTACGGGTTTCGCATCAAGCGCACGTTAAGCGAAGCCGAAGAGGAAGCGCAGCGCGCCGGGCATGTCCAGGTGGACACGGGGCACTTGCTCTTGGGCCTGCTCAACGAAGGCGGCGCGGCCGGGCAAATGCTGCGCCGCAGCGGGTTCGATGCGATGAAACTGCGTCATTGGTTGCGCCAGCCGCAGGCGACTGCTCCAGTGGCGGGCAGTACGGCTGCGCCGGCCCGTGCGGCAACGCCGCCTCAATCGAAAATGCGCGATGAACGTCTTATTCTATTGGAAAGTCAGCCGCTCAAGAAATTACTGCCGCGGCTCATCAGTTGGCCGGCCGTCATCGTCATGCTAGGCGCGCTGATCATCAGCACCACCTTGATGGTCCAGGATAATTCCAATATCGCGCGGGCCGGGCTGGTCGTCTTCGTGCTGGATAGTTGGATTGTCAGTTTGTGTGCGCACGAATTCGGACATGCGCTGCTGGCCGATCTGGGCGGCGATCGCAGCGTGCGCGGCAATGGCTATTTGAGTTTCAATCCATTGAAGTACACTCATCCGCTGTTGAGCATCATCATGCCGCTCTTATTCATGATGCTAGGCGGCATTGGGCTGCCGGGAGGGGCGGTCTATATTCAAACCGCGCGGTTGCGCAGCCCCAAGTGGCAGAGCGCGGTCTCGTTTGCCGGGCCGGCCGCCTCAGCCCTGATGGCGGTTTTGTTCTCGCTGCCGTTCGTCTTTAGCCTGGATCACTACGTTGACAATCTATTGTTGTGGGAAGCCTGTTCTGTAATGGTCTACCTGAACTGCGCCGCCGTGGTGCTGAATTTATTACCCATTCCACCGCTGGATGGCTTCGGCATCCTCGCGCCGTTTTTGAGCGCCAACCTGCGCACGCTCTTTTATTCGTTCAGTAGCTTCGGCTTTCTCTTGATCTTCATGCTGCTCTTCATCAACCCTTCCATCCGGACGGCCTTTCAAAATACGATCGATAGCATGATGCAAACCTTAAGCGTGACTCCGTCGCTGGCCGATCAGGGATTTCGCATGTTCATGTTCTGGCGGCAATAGCCCGAGCCGATCGGCCTGGGGCGCCCCTTCACGATTCTTGCTTTCACACGCTTGGGGAGAATTCATGGCAGTCAAAATTGTCGGCGATACATCTAGCGGCATTTCACCCGAACTCGCCCGGCAGCTCGATCTGACCATCGTGCCGCTGCGGGTCAACTTCGGCACTGAGACGCTGCGCGATGGCGTCGAAATTTCGCCCACCGCTTTTCTCGATCGGCTGGCGAAATCGAAACAGTTTCCTACCACTTCGCAGCCGCCCGCCGCCGGGCATGAGGTGCTGTGCGTGCTGTTGTCCAACAAGCTCAGCGGCACGGTCATGTCGGCAAACGCGGCCAAGCAGCAGCTGCACGAGGAACACGTGCACATCTTCGACACGTTTAACGTGGCCGCGGGCGATGCCATTCTGGTGTTGGAGGCGGCGCGGCTGGCGCAGGCCGGAAAAAGCATGGCCGAGATCGTGCAACGCCTGGAGTTCATGCGCGACAAAGTTCGGCTGTATTTTGTGGTCAACGCGCTGGAATATCTCGCCAAAGGCGGGCGGGTCAGCAATGCCCAGGCATTCATCGGATCGCTGCTGCAAATGAAGCCCATCCTGAAAGTTGAAAATGGCCTGGTGGAAGGCGCAGAACGTATTCGCACCACGTCGCAGGCTCAGCGCGCCTGCGTGAGATCGTGGCCGAGGGCATCCAGGGTCGATCGGCGGTGCAGGTGGCCGTGATGTACACGACGATCAAAGAGACGGCGCAGGCGCTGGCCCACGAAATTCAAACGCAGTATCATTTACCCGCCGTGCCCGTTTACATGATCAGTCCGGCGGTTTCGGCGCACACGGGCCCGCGCGCTCTGGGCGTGGCCTTTTACGCCGAGTGAGGCGCGTTGCCCGGCAGTTTGCGGTAAAATGAGGCGCGACAAGATTACCCGTCAAGATTTTTCACAGAGGTGGATGATGACTCGAACGAAAATTGTCTGTACTCTAGGACCGGCGTGCGACACGGACGACACGATTCGCGCCATGATTCGCGCCGGCATGACCGTGGCTCGCATCAACTTCTCGCACGGCGATCATGCCACGCACGCCGCGCGCATCGAACGGGTGCGGCGCATCGCACGAGAAGAAAACGTCGTGCTGGCGGTGCTGGGCGATCTACAAGGGCCCAAGCTGCGCGTGGGCAACATCACGGGCGGATCGGTGATGGTGCAAGCCGGCCAGGAGATTATTCTGACTTTGCGCGAAGTGCCCGGTGATGCCCATGAAGTCAGCTTGCCGCACCCCGAATTGGTCCACGCGGTGCATCCCGGTCAACGCCTGCTGTTGGATGACGGCCAACTCGAATTTGTCGTCGTAGACGCGACCCCCCCGGATGTGCGTTGCACCGTCATTACGGGCGGGCCGCTCGGCTCGCACAAAGGCGTGAGCGCGCCGGGCGCGCAGTTGAACCTCTCGGCGTTATCAGACAAGGATCGTGAAGACGCACGCTTCGCGGTGGAACAGCAGGTGGATTATCTGGCGCTGTCGTTCGTGCGCACTGGCGATGATGTCTGCGAACTGCGCCGCCTGCTCGACGATCTGGGCAGCACCGTCCCCATCGTGACCAAAATCGAAAAGTCTGAAGCGATCGACAACTTTGAAGATATTCTGGCGTGCAGCAATGCCATCATGATTGCGCGCGGTGATCTGGGCGTAGAGACTCCCGCCGAAAGCGTGCCCTGGACGCAGAAGAAACTCATTCGCCGCTGCAACTTGCGCGGCATCCCGGTGATCACGGCCACGCAAATGCTCAACTCCATGATTACGGCGCCGCGCCCCACCCGCGCTGAAGCCAGCGATGTAGCCAACGCCATTCTCGATGGGACTGACGCGGTGATGTTGTCCGGTGAAACAGCAGCGGGGCAATATCCCGTACAGGCCGTGCAGACCATGGCGCGCATCGCGCAGATGACCGAACCGCATTTCCCCTATGACACGTGGCTGGCCGACATCAAATTAGATGAGCACATGGTCGATGCGGCGATCGGTCGGGCGACCGTGGACATTGCGGAAGAGCTCGGCGCGAAAGCCATTGCGACGTTGACGCACAGCGGACGCACCGCGCGCTTGATCTCTCAGTATCGCCCCAGCATCCCGATCGTGGCGGCGACCACTACCGAGGTGGTGCAGCGCCAATTGGCGCTGGTGTGGGGCGTCATCCCTCTGCTGACCGAGCATCATGTCACGACCGATGATCGGCTGCGCGCCGCCACCGAACTCACGATCAAATGCGGACTGGCTCACAAAGGTGATCTGATCGTTATCGCATCCGGCATCGGCGATCCCAGCAACCGGCACACCAATCTGGTGATGGTACAAACGATCAGCGAATAACGAAATCAGAAACCGGGTTTCTACTTCTTAACTGGAATGGCACGCTTATCGTGGAGAAACCTGGTTTCTCTTGACTTGATGTGCGCCAAAAAGAAACCGGAGTTCAGTGAGAACTCCGGTTTTGCGTTACGACGATATACCCGTTTGTGATTCGCCTGGCGGCGGTTCGATCGCCACGGGATCGGCGGACCGTAAGGCACGGCGCACCGCGGGAGCCGCTGCAGTCGCATCAGCTTGCGACTGAGGCTGAGCTGGTATCTGCACGCCACCCATGGAGGGTGCGCCGCAATACGGGCACACGCCCCAGCGCAGGTTCAACGCACGCCCACAACCCTGGCAAGGCTTCTTCAATTTGGTGTGGCAGCTGGGACACACGACAAAATCGCCTTGCACACGCGCGCCACAACCGGGGCACGCCAGCACTTCTTCGATGCCTTGCAGCAGCGCTTCTTCTTCCAACGATCGTTCGTAGCCCTCGGCCAGTGTTTCTTTGGGGCGCAGCATCAAGTAGATCACCCAGCCCACCACAAAGAGAATAGCCACCAATAACGCCGCCAGAATCTGCGCGAAGATGTCACGCGAGCGTGAACGCATATCGCGAAAAGTCCAGATAATGAGCGCCAGCCAAAAGCCCGCCAGCATCGCGCCCATGCCGGCCAGACAGCCTAACAAAATGTTACTAGGATCCATGTATGTTTCCTATCCTTCGCCTGAGTGCGTCGACGCGCCAGACACACGCGCCAAGCGGGCGGTATTATACAATGAGCGCCGAGCAATGACAAACAAAACTTGGAATCAATGGGGGCATAGCCTAGTGAAATGGCAGAGCCGACACGATTGCTTTCACTATCCGCTCCCCGCTGCGTGATTGCACCCGCTGGCCTGCCGTGGCTCCAGCGGATTTCAAGTAGCCCAGACCGATCCAGCCCAGCGCCGGTGAATGAGCCACACTCGTCACCACCCCAGCTTCAGGCTCGCCGCTCAGCAACATCGCAGGTAAGGTGATGTCTGATTCGAAACGTAGTCCCATAAGTTGTTTCGCTAAACGCTGCCGGCTCTCCATCCGCGCGATGATTTCCTGCCCGGTATAACAGCCTTTGCTGAAGCTCACGTCGGCCCACAGGTTCGCCTCAAGCGGAATGTACTCGTCGCCCAACTCGTGCCCGAATTCAGGACGCCCGGCCTCGATGCGCAACACTTGATATGTCTCTTCGCCGATGGGCACGACTCCAACCGCGATGAAAGTTTGCCACACTTGAGGCAGCACGGACTTTTCGACGATCAGATGAAAGCCGCCATCCGCGATGGGATCAGCCCGCGCAATCTGAGCTTCTCTATCGGCGATACGGACGGTGCGCCAATGATGCAGTGGCAGCGCCGCCACATCTTCTCCGCTGGCCTGTTGCATGACTTGATTCGCGGTCACACCATAAACAGACACCAGCGCCGTTTCGTCCGTGACATCTTTGATCTGCACATCGTCGTTGAAGAAGATGTATTTGCGCAGCCATTGAAAGACGCGCCCTTGATTCCCGCGCGAGGTCAGCATCAGCAGATCGGCTTCCCGCGCGTAAACCAGCGTCCGATCGATGATGCGCGCGATCGGGGTAGTGAAAACGGTCGCCGCGCCCTGCCCCGCTTGCAGTTTGAGCAGATCGTTCGTCGACATGCGGTGCAGAAAATCGAGGCGCTGTTGTCCCGTGAACCGCAGGCGTCCCCACGCCGACGCCTCGATCATCACGCTGCCCGTCTGCGCCGCCCGATATTCCTGTTCTATCGTGGCTATCACATCAGATTGCATCTCACCCCCGCTATTTCATTGATCATTGTTCATTGATCATTGTTAATTGCCAATTGTCTTCCGCCATTCTCGAATCTGCGCCGCATGCTCCGCATAGTGTTCGTACGAATCGCCGGCAATGTATTCCGCAAACGGTTTACCCTGCATCCATTTGAAGCGCTTCGGATCGAACAGGTCTTTCTCTTTCCAGCCTTCCAAACGGCTGAGGATCTGGTGATAACTCGCATCGAGATCGTCCCACACCTGATCGAACGAGCGATCCTTCATCTCCCGATAGAACTTCTCGTTCATCTGATCGACTGTCTTGCCCGCTTCGGTCGTATCGGGCGTAACGCCTTTCTCGGCTTTGAACAGCGTCGTGATTAAGCGCGTCTGCCAGGCGGTGATGTGCGCCAGAATATCCTTGATGCTCCACTCGCCCACAACGCCGGGTTGATGCATCTGCTCCTCGGTAAGCCCGTCCAACGCCGCTTGCAGGTTGTCCCATTCCGTTTCGATCTGCTTGATGAGTTCGTCTTTGGTCATGCCTCGTATCCTTTAGATCGGTTCCCGTTTTGATTTAGCTGGATGGTCACATCCGGCGGCCAAACAGCGGATGTGACCATCCGCTGCGAGCGTAAACGATTTAGGAATTCGCTCTAGCCCGCATCGTCGGGCGCTGTTTCGTAAACCGGTGCTTTCGATGCCGGTTGATTCGAGGCCATCTTCGGCGTCAACATGCCCAACAACGCGCCGAGCAGAATCAAGCCGCCGCCGACGATGAACGACCAGCCCAATTTCTGTCCCAGAAAAATCGCGCTGAGCAGCGCGCCCACCACCGGCTGCGCGAAGAAGAACAACGACGCCGTGGCCGCGTCGAGCAACTCAAAACTCTTGTTCCAGAGAAAGAACGCGATCGCCGTGGAGCCGATGCCAATGTAGAGGATGCCCAACATCACCGGGATCGTCAGCGTCCCGATCGTTTGAGTTTGCAACTCGAGCGCGGCGACCGGCGCCACGATCGGAATGCCGAGCGCCGTCACCGCCAGCGTAATCATCAGCGCCGTATATTTCTGCGCGTTGAGCTTTACCAGCACGGAATACAACGCCCACGACACCGCCGCAACGATGAGTAATAAATTGCCCAACAACGGATTCGTCGCTTCTTCGGTGGCGGGTTGATCGCCCAATAGCGACACCACCAACACTCCGATGGTGGCAATACCCAGACCCACCCACTGCCGCCCCGCAGCGCGCTCCCGCAAGATCAACCACGCGAACAAGACGATGAAGGCCGGAGTGGCGCTCGTGATCAATGCCCCGGCCGCCGCGGTAGATAATTTTGTTCCGGCGAACTGCGCCAATAGCGAGACGCCAAACCCGACAAAGGCCGTCAGGGCCAGCTGCGGCCAATCGGCGCGTTGGATACCGCGATCGTGCGTGAAGCGCACCGCCAGCCACAACACCGGCAGCGCAATCAAGTAACGGATCAGCACCAGGGTCGCCGGCGGTACGACATCGAGCACGACATCGCTCACGACATACATGCCGCCCCAGATCGAGGCGGCGATCAATCCACACAGAGCACCTGCAACGCGACGATTCATAAGGTCATTTTATCACGCGGCAACTAATCGTACCGCCGTCACTGCGAGGAGCGTCTTTGGCGACGAAGCAGTCTCCCGCATGCTTGGCGATGTTTACTGGTCAGCACCGAGACACCGCACTGCATGCAGTGGGTGCAAGTGTTGCTTCGCACGCCCTGCCCGCCGCAAAGCGGCGGGGGCGCGCCGGGCGAAAGCGCTCGCAATGACGGTGGGCTGAACAATCACGCAACAACAAAAGAAGTCCGATCCTCTTGTAAAGAATCGGACTTCGGATTGAACGGCGCGCGATCGGTTAAACGATGTTCCAATTCGCAGAGGCGATCAGCACGATGACGAATAACACCACCACCATGAACAAGGGAAGGACCAACGCCAGCGAATACCACTTGGTCTCGTACTTGAGGTGCATGTAAAACAGCATCACCAGTGCGGCCTTGCTCAACGTGAATCCGATCAGAATGACGGTGGTCAACCCCTGTGGCAGAAAATGGCCCAAGGCCACCGATCTGTTCGCCGCTGTAGCCGAAGATCGAACTGGCCGTGCCGGTGTTAGTCAACACGCTACCGTAGGGTTCGTAGGATTCGGCTAAGGTCACATTGCCGTTTGCATCGACGATCTGGCGGACCGATCCTAACGCATCCGGCAAGAGATATTCCCACACTCCGCCGTTTTGTGCCACTGGTCGCGTGCCGAGGGCATACACATATCGCGTCGCATTCGCGCCTGTCTTGGACTGTAGCACAACCGGCAATGGAGAAGCAAGGTCTTGCGTGTAAGTGGTGGGCACACCCGCGATAATCTGGCGCAAGCGTGCGCCATCGCCATTGTAAGCATACAGTGAAGTGATCCCACTCAGCGTAGTGCTGATCAGCCGGTTGGCGCGATCATACAGATAGGTCGCGCTGCCGTCGTTGATCAAGTTGCCATTGTTGTCCCAGGTATAGGTGACGCCGCCCGCTTTCGTCATGCGGTTGGCAATGTCATACTGATAGGTGATCACTTGCGTGCTGGTGATCGTCGCCGTTTGCGCTGTGCGATTGCCAACGGCGTCATAGGCATACTGGAAGCGCTCGCCGGTGGAGTAGGTCGCATCCGTCAGGCGAGACAGTGGATCATAGGTATAGTGAATGGCCGTGGTCGTGATGATCGCTTCACTCGCCGGCGGTTGATAAGCCACCACGACCTGGTGTACCGCTGGACTAACCATGGTCAAGATGCTGCTCAACGTCAAGCGATATTGGAGATAGCGACTATCGACACCGTTGAGGGCGGTGTTGGAGACGGTTGTCCAGGTGGACCAGGCGCCATCCGGCGGATTTGCGGTGTCTCCGGTGCGGGTCTCGATCGTCACAGCAGTGCCGAAGGGTTGCTGGCGCAGCGTCGTCAGACTCAGCCAGTGCGCGGTGGTGCCGGCATCCAGCACGCGCGAGACATATACACCGCTGCTGGCATACGGACTCATACGCAGCCAATCGAGAATCAGAGCAGGGTCGCCGATCTGATCGCTGGCTACCGGACGCATATCCGCAGTGAGGGCAATCGAATGCGTCGCCACGAGGACATCGTCGATAAAGTACGTCACACTCGTTGCCGTCCAGTCGATCCGATAGCGATGGGGCGTGCCCAAGTAGGCGCCGCCGAGATCGGTATCGACTGCGTCGGTGCCATTGGCCGTGCGCGCCAGGAGCGAAGTACCGCCCGGATAACCCGTGCTGAAAATGGCCCACGGGGCGGAGTTCAGATCATTCCCGAAGCCCACATGCTGACTGGTGTTCGCTCCAAACGTCGCTACGAATTCCAGCGAATGGCCCGGCCCATAGAAGGCGTTCGTGCCGATCAGCGCGCCATCGACCGTCACGACTCCACTGCTGACGATGGCACTCCCACCCTCTGCCCATGGCGCAGTAAACCAGCCTGTGGGCAGCGCTGTGCCAGAGAACTCCGTGCTTACGATCGGGGTCAAGATCAACTCCCCGTCGCCGCTTTGAGCAATGTCAATGTTGACGTCCGGGGTGCCCGCCTCAAACTCAGCCGCCGTGGTATCAACCAAGAGAGCGGATGACTGATAGGTGATCGTCACTTGCTGCACAAGTGGTGTGACCGTGAAACTGGTATTACTGAACATCAAGCGATATTGGAGATAGCGACTATCGACACCGTTGATCGTGGCGTTGGAGACCGTCGTCCAAGTTGACCAAGTACCGTCCTGCGGATTTGCGGTGTCTCCGGTGTGGGTCTCGATCGTCACCTCAGTGCCGAGGGGTTGCTGGCGCAGCGTCGTCAGACTCAGCCAGTGCGCGGTGGTGCCCGCATCCAACACCCGCGAGACAAAGACACCGCTAGTGGTATTCATGCGCAGCCAATCGAGAGTCAGAACCAATCCGCCGATCTGATCGCTGGCCAGCGGACGCATATCCGCGGTGATGGCCTTCGCATGCACGGCGACCAGGACATCATCGATGGAGTAGGTCACACTCGTTGCGGTCCAATCGATGCGATAGCGATGGGGCGTGCCCAGGTAGGTTCCGCCCAGGTCGGTCTCAACCATGTCCACACCATCGTTGGTGCGCGCCAGAAGCGAGGTGCCGCCCGGATAACCCGTGCTGAAGATGGCCCACGGGGCGGAGTTCAGATCATTCCCGAAGCCCACATGCTGACTGGTGTTCGCTCCAAACGTCGCCACGAATTCCAGCGAATGGCCCGGCCCAGAGAAGGCGTTCGTG
>PMCF01000071.1 GCA_003154115.1 Anaerolineae bacterium | reverse complement strand
GACGTGGCCGACACACTAACTTACTGACATTGACTGAGTATTTGCGCAACGGCGGCCAGATGGTTGCCTTGAAGGATTTGCTCGGCCATTCAGATTTTGAAATGGTGGAACACTACGCCCACTTCGTGCAGGCCGATGTGAAACGCGATCATCAAAACGCCAGCCCGGTTGATAACTGGAAGGTTTGACGTGAAAGATGTAGGCCACATTGATTGCACCTGATAGCTGTGTGACGCCACATGTGCCCCTGAGCGAACCAAACGGCTTTGTGAGTTGCCGCTTACCGCGCTGTGCTGCGCGCGGCCAGAGGGGTCAAAGACCCCTCTGGACTCCCCAAGAGATCAGAGTCCCAGAGTCCAGAGGGTGCAGAGGCCAGAGTTAGAATGGGGACGACACACAAATCCGAAAAACGACGTACCTGCTCCTGACGTCCGGACTGAGCCCGAAGCGGGACGCACAGCGCACGTACCTCTCATCGTCGTAGAACGCGCCGCCGCGCAACACCCGGGGGTCTGTTCCTCGCACATCATTGTCGTCTTTGTAGTTCTTATAGTTATCTTGCCACTTTGTCGCGCACCACTCATCGACATTGCCGCTCAGGTCTTGTGCACCATAGGGACTGGTGCCCCGCGCAAAACAGCCCGGCGCGTTGGTCAAGCCAATGCCTGCGTCCAGATAGTTGCTCTGGTTACGATCGATCCCATTACCCCACGGATAACCCCGCTGCGGCAGCGGATTGTCGATCAACGTCACTGGCGGTTTGGTCTGCGGCCAACCGATAAGCGGTGTGGCAGGGACCTTCACTCCGCCGCGCGCGGCCTTTTCCCACTCATTCTCGCTGGGGAGGCGCACGCTGTGTGACTTGGACAATCGGCCAATTTGCTGCCAATGCTCGGTCAGCCAGCGCGTGAAGGCCAGCGCTTCATACCACGTGACACCCACCACCGGATGATTGGGCAGGCTAAAATTCTCGCCAAACTCAACCGGGCGCACGCGCCACGTCTCATCATAGCGGCCCTTAAACTGACCAGCCTTCCAGAAATCGGCGGCTGCCGCTTCAGTCCAGTAACGGGCCGCGCCGTAACCGCCCGCACCGATGAAGGCCGTGAACTGCGCATTGGTGATCGGGTAACGAGACAACCAGTAGTCGTAGGGAATATTGACTTTGCTTTGCGGCTTCTCATCGTCGTACGCTTGCGGATCATCTTGGCTGCCGCGCCAGAAAGGACCGGCGGGCACGTAGCACAACTCCAGCGTATCGACCGTCATGATCTCCGGACGGGGATCACCCAGGCGGCCCAGCACGCGCCCGGCAGCCGCACGCTCGATCGGCTTGAGAGTGGTGTGACCCAGGACCTCGATCAGCCGGGGCCTGAGCCGCTGCAGATAGGCCGTACCACCGCCGGGTCGCTCGTCGTCGCGCGTGATGTCATCGAGTTTGAGTAAGGCCGCCAGCTGCCCCGACCACAGCACGGCGCGCCATTCGTGAATCTCGCGCGGCTCATGCTCGGGGCACAAATCGTAGGCCAGGTCCAGCAGGTCTTTAGTGTTGCGGCGCATGAACAACAATTCTTCCGCACCCAGCCGCGCCGCCAAATACCAGTAGTCGCCCTCGGCGGCGCGCTGCCAGTATTCGCGCGCCACGCCCCGGCCGGAAATCATGTAGCAGCCCGCCAGATATTCTTGAAAGGTGCGATGCGGAAACGTGTAGGTATGCGGCTTCTGGCCGCTGTCGCCATCACCGCCCTGCCCCACCAACAGCCCCGCGCGCTGATCGACGTAGTCCACCCATTCGGAAGCTAGGCCCACCTCGCCGAGATATTCCGGTGCTTCCAACAGAGCCAACAGATCGCGCCGCGAAAGATCAGCGCCGCGTTCTGACACGCCGCGCCCTGGCGCACCCTGCGCCCGCCCGCTCTGCAGGCGATGGGCTTCATACGCCACGCGTTCCAGGATGGCGCGCAGCCGCAGATCATCACTTAAGACAGCGGCCAGCTGATCGGACACGGCAATCCCTTTGCGCTTCTGCCAGCGGCCGATGAGCACCTGCACGGCCAGTGAATAGAGGCGCACCCGCTCGCGCGGCAGGCCCACTTCGCGCTGATGAATGATCGCCATCGTCGTCAACAACATGGGATTGGAGGATAGTTCGCGCAGATCGGTCGACAGGGCCGCCTGCTGCAAGTCGGCGGCGCGCGTTTCTGCCGTGTCTCGATCGAACCGCTTGTGCAGATCGGCCTGCGCGCGATACCACGTCTGCACGAAAGCTGTGATTTTATTCTCGTCGAAAGGTGCCAGTGTCTGCGCGGTAAAACCAGGCAGGATGGCTGCGCCGGCGTATGAACGGATACGGCAGGTAACGATGACGCGCGCCACACGCGGATAAGCGTGCAGCACCGCGCGCACCGCTTCACGCACGCGCAGACGCACCCGCTCCGGCACTTCGTCCAGCCCATCAAAGATCAACAAGGCCTGGCCATCGCTCAGGCGATCTTCCAACACGGTGGCATAGTCGTCGGCGCACAAGATATGCAGATCGGTCCGCCATTGTTCCCACACGGCATCGAGCAAGCGCTGCTGACTCTCGGCCTCTGCCAAACCATGCAACGTCAGGTCCGCCAGGCGTGGAGCCAGATCGCGTAGCGTGGTCAGCACCGGCGTCAGGCCCGGCTCCCAACCGTCCAGCGTTTTGCCCTGAGCCAGCCACACACTCAACTGGCGCACGAAGGTGCTCTTGCCGCTGCCCGGATCGCCCAGCAAGACCAGGCGCTTTTCTTGCGCCGCTGCTTCGAGCGCGGGCAAAGCCCGTTCCTTTTCTTTGTCCAGATTCAATTGGATGCGACCGTCGGCGGTCTTTTTACCAGCACCGTCCTGTTCAGTGGGCACGCGTGTTTGCGTATCGAGATCAATATAGACCCGATCAAGCCCCACGTCGACGGCAGTGTCTTCTTCGCCACCCAGCGCGGCCAATGGCAACACGTTGCAACGCTGCGCCAGATTCTGGCGATAGCGCGCCTCCGCGCGTGCAGCGGGCGATGGTTCAGGGGAAGACACAGGCGGCGGATAGACGTGCTGCTGAGCGATGTAAGTGCCGGCAGTTGTGATCGGCGCGTGGGCCTCACCGCCAACCACCACGCCACCGGTCTGTGCCGTCAGGTTATCATGCCCTTGCACGATGAGGCCGCTGCCGGTCAGCACCGCTTCAAATCGATCGAGATTGCCCAGCGCTTTCAACTCTTTTTGCAGTTCGGCGCTGAACCATTCGCGATCGGCAGCGCCGAGCGCGGCCTGGGCCTGCGGGATCACGTCCAACTTAGTCAAGACCTCATCCAGCGCGGCGCGCACTTCGGCGTGATCGAGGTTGTCGTCCACCCATTGCGCGATTTGATCTTCATTCAGCGTGTCGGCGTGATCTTTCCAGCGTTGAATCTGCTCGGCCAGTAGATTGCCGCCCACACCGCCGGCCACGCTGCCCAGGGCCATCATCACCGGCAGGAATTGTCCCTGTTGTGCGGCCTCAACGGCAGGCAGCAACGCTGCACCGCATAATGCGCCGTAAGCAAAGTAGGGCACATCGTTCTGCGCGCGGCATTTCAGCCAGCGGCCTAAACCTTTGAATTTTGCTGACGCTTCCTGCTTCCAGGTATTCAGTTCAAATGGCATGGTGGGCCTCACTCAAAGGCAATTCGGTTTGGCACTTGGAACAGACAATCATCGCATCCTCATTTTTCGATCGCCCACAACCGCCCCGCTTCCAAACGCATGAACAGCGCGGGCACGGCCGCATCGGGCCGCCCGGTCGCCGCCAGGATCGATCGGGCTTCATTGCAGGCCGCATCGACCACGCCGTGAGCGAGCACTTGTCGATAGAACACTGCGCTAAATTGCCGCGCGCTGTGTGTCGAGATCTGATCTTGCATCGCCAGCACAGCGGGCACACCGGCGGCCACCAACTGTGGGGCCAGTCCCGCCCAGGCATCGCACCTGATCTTGCTGGCGCTCTGGCAGGCCGCCAGCAAGATCAGGTGCGAGGTCAACAACCCGGCCAGTTGATCGGCAGTGGCGCGCCGCGCCGTGCCGTCGTCGTTTTGCAGATATAGTGCGGCCTTATCCTGCTTCTCGTTGAAGCCGCCGTGCCCTAAAAAATGCAGGACGTGATGCCGGCCTGCTAACAGACGCTGCCCCAGGCGTTCGATCGTGATCGGCGGCGGCAGAAATTCAACCTGCACCCGATCGGCTCCCACTTCTGCAAAGGCCGCGCGCAGCGTGCCTTCTTCCAACGCCATGTCCACCGCGGATAAATCATACTTCGTTTGCAGATCGATCGGATTGGAGATCGCCACGAGAACGTGCAGCGGACGCTGAGCGATCGGTTCCGGCCAGACGGTGGGCATGGGCAGGTAACGCGAGAAGGGCGTGTCGCCGCTGGCCGCCAACCACGTCGATCCATCGCGCAGTAATTCCCACGGCAAGCGATGCAGTTCCGGAGCGTCAGGATCGATGCGCAGGCGGATGCGCCGTTTGGCCGAGCGGCCGCGCACCTCGGCCCAGGCTTCTTTCAACGCAGTGTCAGCAAAGAGGCGTTGAAAGAGATCGCGCCCGTCGGCCACCGCTTCGCCGCTGGGCGACCAATCGGCCAGATCACCCGCCGCATAACCCGGCGCGAATTCCTGCTGCCCCCCGGCGGTGATCTCCATCGGATAGCCGCGCTCCTCACGTGCGCCCAGACGGATCTCCACGTCGAGCCAAGCCGTCGATTCAGGGTTGGTAGTCGAGCGTTGCTGAGTTGGCGCAACAGACGCAATCTGCTGCGCGATGAAGTTATTGCCGCCAGTGATGATGGGGGCAGAGACATTGCCGCCTACCGCTACACCGCCTTTACCAGCAGTGACGTTGCCCCTGCCCTGCACGATGGTTCCGCTGCCACGCACTTTGGCGTGATAGACATCGCTCGCACGCGGTGCAGGCACTGCCCGCTGCGCCAACTGCGCGATCTCGGCGTCGCCGGCGACGCCGGCCTTGTTCAATTCTTCGCGCAACGCTGCCTGCCACGCCGTGGAAGCAGGATCCTTCGTCGCCTGTTGCAAGGCAAAGAGTAACGGGGCCTGCCTGGAATATTTGTTTTGCACACGCTGTTGCAGAGCCTGTGCGGCCGCATCATCCGCCAACAGGGCCGTAACGATCAGCTCGAGTGAATTCATATTCAATACCTCAGCACCAACTAGCTAACTGCGCTGTACTGCGCGCAGCCAGAGGGGTCAAAGACCCCTCTGGACTCCCCAAGAGTTCAGAGTCCCCAGAGTCCAGAGGGTTCAGACTTCAGAGTCAGAATGGGGACGACACACAAATCCGAAAACCGCCGAGCCTGTCCCTGTAGCCCGGAAAGTCCCTGTCGCGGTACGCACAGCGCACGTACCTCCCATCAGAGCCGAACGCGCCGCCGCGCAACACCCGGACCTCTCGTGACTGCAAGTCTTCACGGCCGTCACTCAGACTGTATGGATAATCTTTGTAGATGCTCCGTGTCCATTCCCACACATTGCCACTCAAGTCTAACACACCATAGGGACTGGCCCCATTCAAGAAAATGCCAACCGGCGTTGTGTCACCCAAGCCCAATTCTTTTGAATTACAACGCGTCGCTTCAAAGGTATCGCCCCACGGATAAGCGCGCTGGTCTTGATCGCCACGCGCCGCCTTCTCCCATTCGGCTTCACTGGGCAAGGTGATCGGTTTGCCAGTTACCTGACTCAACCACTGGCTATACGCCATGGCATCATCCCATGAGACATTCACTACGGGATGACTCTCTTTGCCTTTGGGCGGACGGCTCTCTTCCCAATCGCTCGGCACGGCGTGTTGCGCGGCCTGCACAAACAACAGGTATTGAGCATTGGTGATGGGCACTTTGGAAATCTGGAAGGCTGGCAACGCCAGACGATGAACAGGTTTGCCATCATACACGCCCTCACCGCCCATCCAGAATTCACCTGCCGGAATCGTAATCCATTCCGGCTCGCCGTAAGGCATGGTCCAATAGCCGGCACCAGTCTGAGCCAATGCCTCCATCGCAACACTGCGCCGTTCCAGCCAGCCGCCCGATTTCTTGTTCTTCGACCAACGCGCCAGCCAGGGCGGCGGCGAGGATAAGGCCTGCCGCAAGCGACGCTGCACTTCACCCAACAGGTCGCCTGTCACGCGGCCCTCGCCCACGTCGCGCAGGCATTCGGCGGCCAGCACCAGGTTGTGATACAGTTCCGGCTCGTCTTTCAACTCTGCAATCGCACGGATCAACTTCGTGGTGCGTTCCGGCCCCTGCGTGCTGAAGTAACCGGCTTCCAGCAAAATCACTTCGCGCCACCAGGCATCGGGCACGTGCGGCAAAGTGTAAGCCACGTAATCGTCGCGGGTCGCAATCGCCAACGCCGCCAGGTATTCTTGAAAGGTCAGATGCGAAAAGGCATAGACGCCCTCGCCGCGCGCCGTCAGCAAGCCAGTGCGTTCTTCAATGACGCGCAAGAAACGTTCCACAGCCCGCTCGGCGGCGCGCTGCTCTTTGGTGACTTCTAGGAACAGCGCGATCAGCCAGCGCTGCAACTCTTCCGCCGTTACTTCTTTCAACTGCCTCTCATGCATCTTCAATGCGATCTGCTGCAGCATCACGCGCCGGTCGCCGGTGTCGAACGGGCGATTTTCCAGGATTGCGATCTCGTGCAGACCTTTGGCTTCTTCCCATTTGCCCAGCAGCACATCCACTGCTTCGGCGTACAACTCCGCGCGCCGATCGGGCAGCTTCACCCGGTCGCGGTGCACCATCGCGATGACCGTCAGCATCAGCGGGTTGATCGCCAGTTCGCGGATGCGCTCGTTGCCCTTGATGGCGTCGAGCAACTGGCGGGTCTGATCGGCAGCGTAAGTCTCGGCGCTGTCGCCCGGCCCCATTTGCCCCACGGCCACGAGGCGATGCCAGTGAATGAGGAAGCGCTCCACGTCGGCTAGGGTGAAATCGCGCACGGTGGTGGTGCGGTAATCTTCGCCCAGCCGCGCCGCGCCGGTGTAGCCCACGATGCGACTCGTCACCACGTAGCGGCACTGCGGATACGCGCGCGTGAAATCCTCGACCAAGCCCGCCACACGCCGCCGCAGATCGGGATCGGCCACTTCATCGAGACCGTCCAGCAGAATCACCGCGCCGCCCTGCTGCAAGGCACGATCGAAGAAATCGTCAGGAAGATCAAGCCGTTCATTACGCAGCGATTTGAAGAGGAAGTTCAGCAGCAGCGCATGGCCGTCTGTACCGTCGTCGTCCTGTTTTCGCAGAAACGCACCGATCTGGCGTAAAGGCAACAGAATCGGCAGACCGGCGCTTTCACTCAAGCCCAGCTTGTCGCGCACTAGTGTCGTGCGCTCGGCAATGTCGCGCGCGTACAGCAACGCCAGGTAGCGCAGCAGCGTCGTCTTGCCGCTGCCCGGATCACCCAACACCACTAATCGACGATGTGCGCTCAGCGCTTCGTTCACACTGACAACGACGGTTTCGGTGCTGACGCGGCCGCCATCGCGGGCGCGTGAAAGCGCGCCTTCTCGGCCGCGATGCAGTTCGCCCGGCGCGAGGGCGGCTTCGGCTTTCAGCCACTCGTCTTCTTCGTGCACGGTCCGCTCGCGCGTGGCGCGCAGCGTGACGTAGATCTGATCGAGTTCGATGCTGACCAACTTGCCACCCGATCGGATGCCCTGCAATTGCAGATAACGATTACGGCTGATGACGTGCTGCAAATAGCGGCCCAGCGCCGAAGCCCGATCGACCGCCGTCATCTTCACGGGCAGTTCGCCGCCCGCCTCGACGATCACCGTGCCGCCTTCGTTGATGATGACGTGGCCGCCCGCGCTGATGTTCTCGTCGCCGGTGATGGCCGGGCCTTGCACATCGCCCCCCACGGCGATGGCGCTCGCGCTGGCCGTGACGTTGTCCGCGCCCTGCACGATCGTGCCGGAACCGGAGAGAGTGACGGACGCGTCGGCCTCGGCCTGTTCAAGTTGGGAGAGTACTTCGCGCTGAATCTGAATGGAGGCAGATAGATCGACGCCCAGAGTGCGCTGTTGTTCTTCAAGTGTCGCGATAGACTGCTGGAGTTTGGCAATTTGATCGGCGCGGGAATCGGGCATGGCGCACATCCTGCGGAAAGGATGGTATCAGTATACTGCGAGGCAGGCGGCGAGGCAAAACGGTCGTAATCAATAGAGAGGAAGTCGATCCCAGCAACAAAAACGCCCGATCGGCTGATCGAGCGTTGCGACCGGTCGGTGTGGCGTTCAACCGTGCGCGAGGTTGATCTGCAAGTTGGCGCCCACCGCTTCAGCATAACGCCGCAAGGTAGACAACCGCACATCGTCGGCGTGATTTTCAATACGCGAGATGGCGGACTTTTGAGTATGTAATCGCCGCGCGACTTCCTCTTGAGTCAGGCCGGCTTCTTCTCGCGCCTGCCGCAGGATGACGCCGATCTTGAATTCGGTGTAACCTGTTTCAAAGTTTGGTTGAAATCTGGATCGTCCACTTCGTAACCGACGAACAGACAAGTCTTTTCGAGGAGGAGGCTGGCGAGTTTCTCGCGGATATGGGGAAAACGATGGAAGTAGGAGTCGTAATCGGAGCGGGTCAGAACCAAGGTGTCGGGTTGTTGGACATCGCCATACATCTTCAAGATCATGACTGCTTCACTGCTGGTATAGGGCAGATTCTGATCGCGCACGACCTCGACTGTTCGTTCGCCGCGTTCGCGTACGGCCCGTTCAGCCAGATCATCAAAGCCGGTCGCCACCCAGGTCCGTGCTCCCAAACGCGCCAGTTGCCGGTGAGGTTCAGTTGGCGCGAGGCCGGGCCGATCGATCTGTTCCTGCACCTGCTCAATCAACGCCGGTCGCCCGATTTCGTTTTCAATATACTGTGCCACCTTGAGCGGATCTTGTCGTCGCTCCAACGGCAATCCAATCCGGTCGGCAAGCGGCTCAAACAATTCCGCCCACCCAGGCCGGCCCGCGATGCGTGCCAGGCCGGCGCCCACCACCAACACTCCATTTCCGCATGCAAATTGTTCGATCAAATCAGGTGGAATCGATGCCATGAGAAAGTCCTATCCGACGACCAGTTACAAACGCCGCGCGAGGATACGGTGATTGTAGTGAGAATGGAGTAGAAAGGCAAACTTCTCAAATCCAGCGCAGGATGCCCGCAAATAGAATCAGCAGCACGACATCGATCGCGCCGAGACTGCCGATGAACATGATCTGGCGGCGCGGCGGCCAGTCGTGGACGTAGAAAGCGGCGGCGAAGAAGGGAATGTACACCGTGAGAAAGACCGGCAGCGCGCCCCACCACGGATACACCCACACGAAGGTCGGCGTCTGCACCAGGAAGATTTCGACGAGGGCAAAGAAGGCGGCATTCACCAGCGTGAAAAGCAAGCGATTGTTGAGGCCGGCGATTTTCATCTTCGGATCGCTGGGCAGGAACTTGCTCATGATCAACCCTGCCACCGAGAACATCAAACTGATCTCGATGCCAACTCCGATCAATAGCAGAAAGGCCGTGCCGGTTGGAACCGTCCACAAGGCGTGACCGCTGAAGTGCTGAATGAGCGCATTGAGGATTTCGTAGAACCAGTGGACGACGTAGAGCGCTAAGCCAGCCGCGATGGGCTTCCAGTTGCGCTGCGCGAATTC
>PMCF01000112.1 GCA_003154115.1 Anaerolineae bacterium | reverse complement strand
GTTCTCTCCGACAGGCTGCTAGGTGCTGCATCAAACGTCGATTGACTTGCTTACAAAATGTTCTCAACGGAGCCGACACAAGATCGGCGACTACGACGAAAATGCGCGTAAAGAAAGCGGCGTGGTAGAATCCCGGTACTATGATGCATCGTAAATTCATCTGGTTATTCATAGCTGCCTTCTGTTTCGCTGCGAGTGCTTGTTCATCTGCAAGCACGACCTCCATGCCGACCCTCTCACCTACAACGGCAGCGCCCGCTGCATCCCCACACAGGACGCCCACGCCAACCGTTACTCCGACTGAGACGCCAACTCCCGTGACCGCGACCTGTGCTGATCTGGATACAGCTTGGGCTGCAGGTGATTGGCCAGCCGTCTTAGTTGTTCTACAACAATTGAAAGCCGCGCAACAATCATGCGGCAGCGATTCGCTCGAAGCCAAATTATATGCCGCCCATTTCAACTACGCAGTGGCTCTTGAGGCGCAGGGCCAACCTGCCGCCGCAATTGAGCACTATCAAGCTGCTTTCGCGGTGAACGGCCGGGGACGCGAAGCGATTGAAGCATTAGCGCGTCTAAAGGCGTTGCCTACGTTGCTACCACCGCCCTGCCAACCAACTGAAGTGCCGCCCTACCTGGCGGCCGCCAGTGACTTTGTCACCATCACTGATCGCGGCTTCATGCTAAGAAACCAACCCTTTCATCTTCGAGGCGTCAATTACTATCCACGCCATACGCCCTGGGAACAATTCCTGACGAATAGTGATCTGCAAGAAGTCGCCTCAGAGCTGGATCTCATCGCCTCGACAGGGTTCAACACAGTACGAATTGCTGTGTGGTATGACCCACTCTTCACTTGCGATCCCGAGAAAGCAATTCCTAATGCGGCTGGCTTTGCCAAACTCGATGCGCTCATGGCACTGGCACGCGAACGCGGCCTCCGGCTGATCGTCACGCTGAACGATTTACCTGATCTTTACTTCCGCCCTCTCTACACGGATGATGCTCGCTACGACGCGCAAACTGTCTTCATCGTAAACCGCTATCGAGATGAGCCTGCGATCCTCGCCTGGGATTTGCGTAACGAGGCCGATCTGGATTATGGAGCCAATCGCACGACAGGGCGATTCACAGCGGAAGCCGTATTGACCTGGATCACTCATATTGCCGAGGTTGTTCGCCGGAATGATCCGCATCATCTACTCACAGCCGGTTGGTGGGGTGATGCGACGGTGACGAACGATGCGGTGGATTTCTTGTCATTCCATCATTGGACTGATGCGACAGCGGTTATCGCTCGGATCAAAGCGATGCACCAAAAGAGTTCCAAGCCTATCGTGCTGGAGGAAGTAGGTTATCCAGCGTGGGATCAGGCCAGCGAGACAGACCAGGCACATTCGTTACAGCAAGTGATCTCCGCAGCTGAAGATGATGGAATCGCTGGCTGGCTCGTGTGGTCTGCCTTTGATTTTGCGCCGTTCAGTACACAACCTTCCAATCGAGAATACTTCTTCGGGCTGTGGCGCATTGATCTAACGCCGAAACCCGCACTGACCAGCTTACCGTTGCGTGCCGAACCGTAACTCATCCACAACACCCAAGGAGGGTACCATGTCCAATCGTCTGCGTATCGTGCGCGTCATCGTCACCATTGTCCTGACTTTGTTCATCGGGGTCACACTGGTCGGGGCCTTTGCCGAGGAGCCGTTGGGCTTTCGTGATGGCGGCACGACGTATCCCACGCCGCCCGAAATCAGCACCGTTCACGACGACATGACGTTTGTGTTGGCGCTGGCCGCGGGCTTTTCGATTACCGACGCGCACACGCTGCGTATCTGGGATCAACTCACCGATTCCGAGATTCTGACGGGAACACGCGTGTACTCCAACGGATTGGGGGGTGCCTTCCCGCCCGTGCCTGACGCCGACGTGATCTGCGCCGGCAAGATTCATAGCGCCAACATCTGGCCCCGTTGGCAAGATATGACGATCTCGACCAGCGTCACTTCGCGCTTCGGGCCGTACTCGCCGTACTTCCACTTCCCGCACATCAGCGGCTCGCGGGCGCCGGTCGAGATCGGCGCGCTGCACGATTGGGCCTGGGGATTGACCAACACACTCGTGGCCTATGAAGCTTATGCGTGGGGAAAACCGGGCATGCTCAACTCCACGGTGCTGCAAGCAACGTGCCGTTACACACAGACCACGTCGATCACGACCGCTATTCCGGCCGGATCGCTGCCGGCGTTTGCCACGTATTTGCATTCACTGGCCGATGGCTACTCGCATCGGGATTGCATCGCCACGATGGATGGATTGGGAATGCCTTGGGCCACACATACCACACCGGAGATCGACGGCAGTTATCCCGCGTGTGATTATCATCCGCGCACGCCGCAGAGCGACGATGTGCATGGTCGCGAGTTCTTCACCTATACCGATTCGATCCGCACCGAGGAAGCCCTGCGCCACGTTTATCAAGAACTTGCGGCGCGCAGCCGAGCGCGTGAAGGGGTTTACGTCCCGCTGGATCTCAGCACGCCTATTTCAGGCGCGCAAACGCTGAGTGAAACTATCAGCGTCTTCGTACACACGTGGGATTTCACGCAGGCCGATCAACGCCGGGCCTATGCTGACGCGTTGGTCGCAAAACTCGCGACGATACCGCGCACGCCGCAATACCGCGTGTGGCTGCCGGTTGCGCTCAAGTCTTAACAGAGCTGGCAGCTGTGCATCGAAATGCCGCATGATACAATCACGACAAATACACGCGAAGCGGAGAAGTGATGACTGTTCGCATTGACGTCTGGTCGGATTTCGTTTGACCGTGGTGCTTTCTCGTTTCCTCCAGTTTGGAGAAACTCAAGCAAGCGCATGATGTGGAAGTGATCTGGCATTCGTATGAACTGCGCCCCAAAGGTTCGCCACCCATTCCACCGGAGTATTTAGCACGTATCAAAGCGGGGCAGCCGCGCCTCATCCAGCTGGCGCGCGAGCAATACGGAGTGGAGTTGAATCGCGGCCCATCGGGCATCTCCAGCCGATCGGCTCTTATCGGCGCGAAGGTCGCCGAAGCGCAGGGCAAAGGCGCGGCTTATCACGACGCGGTGTTTCGCGCCTACTGGCAGCGCGCCAACAACATCGGCGATGTGGATGTACTCGCCGAGATCGCACATTCGATCGGGTTGGAGCGCGAGGCGTTTCTAGCGGCATTGAACGATGAAACCTATGAAGCGCAAGTCGAGGCCGATATCGAGCAAGCTTATCAATACGGCTTGACCGGCGTTCCCGCCTTGATCTTCAACAACCGCTATCTGGTCTCCGGCGCGCAACCCTACGAGGTGCTGCGGCAAGTGGTGGAGAAAGTTCAGGCAGAGGGATTGGGGGACGGAGAGAAAGAGGGATAGAGAGAGAAATACAGGGCATTCAGTTATATTGTGCGCGGCATAAACTGCGCTTTTTGATCCGC
>PMCF01000425.1 GCA_003154115.1 Anaerolineae bacterium | reverse complement strand
TTTTGCGAAATTTAAAGGACACTATCCCGTAACACCCCCGCCACCCATCTACATCGTTTCAGGCGGCGTGGGCGCCAGCGGCGAACAGTTGGTGCAGACCGTGCTGGCGCAGTTCCCCGACCATAACGTCCCCGTGATCACCGTGGGCAATGTACGTAAACTGACGCAGATCAAACGCGTAGTCGCGCAGGCCAAACAATCGGGCGGCACCATCGCGCACACCCTGGTTGACGATCGACTGCGCCAGACGTTGATCGATCTCGCGCGCGCAGAAGACATCGTCGCAATCGATCTGATGGGGCCGTTGCTGTCTCGTGTAGAGACGGTGTTGAAGCGCGAGGCCGTGGGCCAGCCCGGCTTGTATCGCCAATTCCATCGCGCCTACTTCGAACGCGTGTCCGCGATCGAATTCACCATGGCGCACGATGATGGTCAGCAGCGCGCCGGTTGGCCGCAGGCCGACATTGTATTGGTGGGCGTCTCCCGCGCGGGCAAGACACCGCTCAGCATGTACCTGGCCGTATTGGGTTGGAAGGTCGCCAACATTCCCCTCGTGCCAGAAGTGCCTCCGGCACCGGAGTTATTCAAGCTGGATCGCCGCCACGTCATCGGCCTGACCATCCGTTCCGATCAGCTGATCGTTTTTCGCGAGCAGCGCTACAGCCGACTGGGTGTGCCGATCCCATTGGATTACATCAATCCCCGGCGGATCGGCGAAGAAGTGCAGGCCGCGCTGAAGGTCTTTCGCCGCGGCCGCTTCGCCGTGATCGATGTCACCGACAAGCCGATCGAAACCAGCGCCGACGAGATCATCAAGTTGATTGAGAGATCGACGACCCCATGAACATCACCCTGCAACAGCTCGACGAGCAGAACTTCCACGATGTGAATCGTTGCGATGGCACTTTCACCGTTGATTCCCGGCTGGTTGTGTTCGCCGAGAACGACATCATTCGCTACACCATCGTCAATGTGCCGCCGTATCAAAAACGCTATCCTCCCGAGGAACTGGATTACCCGACGTATCTTCATCACCCCGATAAGGCAATCTTTTGTGCTTATGCCGACGGGCAATTAGCTGGGCAAGTGATAGTGCGAAAGTATTGGAATCGGTTCGCCCACATCGACGATATTGTTGTCGACGTGAGTTTTCGACGACAGGGTGTGGGCCGCGCGTTGTTACAGCACGCCGTGGCCTGGGCCAGAGATCGACAACTGGCAGGCGTCATGCTGGAAACCCAGAACAACAATGTCGTTGCGTGCCGCTTGTACGAAAGCTGCGGCTTCCAGCTGGGCGGCTTCGATCGCTGCTTATACCAGGGACTGCAACCTGGCACGGATGAAATCGCGTTGTATTGGTATCTGCTTTTCACTAATACCACGTGAGGTGAATGTTCATACCATGCTATGGACTGTGCTCAATGTCATTTTGAAGCTCATCCTGGGCGTCATCGCGCTGGGTGTCGTGATCTTTGTGCTTTTACTGGGCGGATGTCTTGCGCTGGGTACTATCTCTAACGTGTCAAGTAGCATCCAGGACGCGCAGGACAAGGCAGCACTGGAGCAGGCTAGGCATGCACCGCTGCCTCCGCACGTGCAGCGTCTGACTGAGGATGAGTTCATGTACGCCTCGAGTGACATCTTCTGGCCGACTCGAGACTCCAACGGCCGATACATGCTCACCAGCGAGGGGCTATTTGATTTCGCGGCGGGCAAGCTCACGAAGCTGGACTGTCCAGGACTCGCGGCGACGAGCGGCCCCCTGATTAACTTTCGCAACCTCTGGCTTGATGAACAGTTCTTTCTGTGGGGCAGGTGTGTCTACGATGTCACGACGCTGCAACCCGGCCCGATCGAGGATGTTCACTGTGGCGATCCTAACACCGGTTGTGGGGGGAATGATTTCACGACGGCGATAGCGCCGCTTGCCAGGCAAGCTGATCGAGTCTACCAGAATGTCAATTCACGTAGACTTGAATTCCTGTTTGTTAAACTCCCTTCCGGCGGCACTCCCGCCCAAGTGTGGTCGGTATATTCCCCGGTGGACCGCATCGCGCAGAATGGAGAGCTCGGTCATACGCCGCTCAAAGTGCCACAACAAAAAAAGCCAGGCGGTGGATTGCGAGCGCACAATATCTCTCCGAATAGCGAGTACGATGCCAGTCTCGACTTAACCGCTCTGACGATCAGGCGCGTAACAAATGGTATGCTGGTGGCACAAGTCAACTTCAAAAATTCTACAGCCGGACCTGCCCTCTTTGGCCGGGGAGATGACATCCTGGGCTGGACCAGTGACAGCCGACAGGTTGTGTTTATGGTGGAAGAGGATTTTGGCCGCTACGGAAGCCTGTATCAAATATTCGCGCTGACGATCCCCTAGCCCAACTCGACACATTGATTGTGATGCAACGTGCGTTGAATGAAGGCGCAAATCATGCAACATCAATCCTACATCTATGGCAAGAACCATTGGGCATTGGAGCCTGATCTCAAAGCGATCTTGAGTAAATATTGGCCGGACCTGCCCAGGCACGAAGCATCATTGATCGATTTCGGCGCAGTGGCCGGCGGCCGTGCCTACGAAGTGGCCGAGCACATCGATCGCGGCGCTGTGCCGATCCTGGCGATGCACGACGTCGATGGCCGCCGGATCGATCGGGCGCAGCTCAGCCCCGCGCACGCCGATCTGCTGAAGCGCATCGCGTTCATCAATCGCCCGCCGTATGAGGGCGGATCGTGGCATCAGCATTTTGCCTACGGTTACTTGCTGGCCGATCCGGGGTTGTACTGTTCGTTGATCGTCACCAATCAAACGGCGTATGCGATCTACAAGTACCTGCTCGATCAGAAACAGTGGCTGGAACCGTTGTTGTCCGGTGAAGCCTGGGGCGCGACATGGATGACGGAAACGCACGGCGGCAGCGATCTCGGCGCGAACAAGACGTTGGCGAAGTTTGAAGATGGTGGCTGGAAATTGTATGGCGAGGATAAATACTTTGCGAGTAACGCCAGTCTGGCCGATGTGGCGATCGTCACGGCGCGGCCTGCAAGTGCGCCACCCGGCCCGAAAGGTATTGCGCTGTTTCTGGTGCCGCGCCTGAACGATCACGGGCAGTTGAATTATCACGTGCGGCGCTTCAAAGTGAAAAAGCGCTACGCGCGCTGTGCCCAGCGGCGAGGTGGAGTTCGACGGCGCACAAGCCTTTTTGATCGGCGAAGCGGCGCTGGGCATTTACTACACGCTGGAGAATCTCACGGTGTCGCGCCTGGCGAATGCGGCCGGGGCGATGGGACTGGCGCGCAAGGCGCATCTGGAAGCGCTGTATCGCGCGCAGGCCCGATCGGCTTTTGGCAAACCCCTCGTCGATCATCCGCTGGTGCGCTACGACCTCACCGATCTGGCCGTGCGCACTGCGGCCGGATCGGCATTGTTGTTCCACGCGGTCGAGTGGTTCGATCGGGTGTGGCACGAAACGCCGCCGTATTCCGATCGTTATCATTACGCGCGCTTCCTGTCGCACCTCACTAAGAATCGCACGGCAGAACACGGGACCGCGGCCACACAGTTGGCGATGGAAATTTTCGGCGGGCTGGGTTTTCTGGACGACTTCGGCATCGCGCGGTTGCATCGTGAAGCGTTGGTGACGTTGATCTGGGAAGGCACCAGCAACATTCAAGCGCTGGATATGCTGGAAGCGATACGCAAGAAGAACGCGCACGAAGATTTTCTCGACGAAGTTCTGCCAATGCTGCAACGCGCGGGCACACCCGAAGCCGATCGAACGCGGCAGCGCTTGCAGGAAACGCTAAAACAGCTGGCTTCGCTTGACGCGGATGACGCACAGTGGTTCAGCAAAGATGCGCTGACCACATTGGCCGATGCGGCACAAGTGGCGCTGTTGTACGATCTGGCGCAGCAAGCGGGTGAACGCTACGCCAAACTCGCGACGTTGTATGCGCGCCGCTTCATCGAGCACGAGTCGTATCCTGATTGGGCGTTGGATGATCGGGAAGTGTGGTGGCCGATCGAGATTGAAATGTCAGCATGACGGCTCAGCCGTCATGCCCCGCGAAGCGTGCTTTCGCCTTACCCGCCGCTTTGTGGCGGAGGCGCGCTGGGTGTCGCTCGGAGCACACGCCTTCGGCGGGTGCAGTGCTGCCGTGACACACCCGTAAATCAAACTGGAATTCGCTCTAAGAGCAATACTGTTTAGTTAGCGCTCGCCAACCGCGAGGACGCGGTTGGCGAGCGCCCGTGAGGACGCGATTAAAACCAGTTCGTTATGCTTTTTGCGCCACAAGTTGTCGCTTAAGGTCTTGAATTTCTACCTTGTGGTAATAATTCTGGAAAGCCAGTTTGGAGAGTGTCTGCGCCATCAAGTACAGCGTCTGAGCGACCAGCCCAAACTGCTCGACATTCATATAGGGCACATCATCCAGAGCTTTGCGAAACTCTTCGCGATCCGCCCCAATCTCATCGGCATACTCGATCATTTTGGCCTTATCAAATGATTCGTCGACCACTTGCCCGATCAGCCAGTTGGCGATATGTTGATCGCCAAAATGGATGCTGGCGCCGCCATCCCACAAGCCGCCGCTCAAGCAAGGTCTCACGATGGCCCGTCCTTCTGCGCTGATTGCGCCAATCACGGCATCGGACTTATAACAGTTCGATAGACCCTTGTCGGTCTTCCGAATGACATTTATGCAGAGATATCTGAAATTACTCGGCTGGGTGAGCGGAACCCCATCGGGCGTGGTGATAATGGACGCGACGTTAGTGGCTGCGGCAAAGGCGTCTTGGATTCGTTGAATCTCATTCAGGTCAAAAAGATCCTCAAACTTAACGTGAGTGGAATCGTTGCCTGGCATGGTGGCTGTCCTCCTACTGCTTCTTTAATAATTCAATTTTGACTTGCTCAATGGCTTCTCGAAATTTCTGAAGGTTGTCAGGCGTATCGGGAATGGTAGGTGCTTTGGATGAAATAACAGTTGTCAACATAGCCAGCCTCACTTGCCCCATGAGACCGCCCAAGCGCTTGGCTTCTTCAAAATACTGGACTATTTTGTCACCCATCGGTATCACTCTCCTTATGTTGGATGGATTTTCCTCATTATACTCAACAGGTGCAAAACTAACATATAAGCGCACATTGCCACTTGTGCAGTAGAAGATCGTGCGTGGCCTGATCGAGTAGAATGTTCATATCCTCGTTTAGGCTCATTCGATGCGAAAAGCTAAA
>PMCF01000022.1:1070-9542 GCA_003154115.1 Anaerolineae bacterium | reverse complement strand
TTCCCACAGCAATTCCTGAAGAACCCCCAGCGATAGAGCTTGTCGAGGATGAAGGCATACTTCTTGCCATTCAGTTCGGCCTCCAGCGCCTTGTCCTGCTCCAGCCCGTCGAGGTATTTCAGGAACAGCAGCCACGAAGTCTGCTCGGTGTAATCGAGTTCGGTGGTGCAACCAGCTTCCTTGCGAAGTACGTCGTCAATGTTTTTGAAGGCTTGTTCGAACATTCAGATCCTTATCGTGTGACACGCAACGGCGAGGGTGATCCAACAACGGAGATAATAGCATACATTTGACCGCTACGTCCAACGGCCAGATCGGTTAGGCGAGCAAGCGACGGCACTCCGCACACAGGATGCAGCCGTTCAAAAACAAAAGCCACTCACGAAAGGTCATTCGTCAGCGGCTGGTCCCACGCCTTGGCTTCAATCACGCCGAGTTTGCGATTGCGATAGACCAGCACGTAATCGGCAGTGAGGGACTTGCCGCGCCGCCCGCCGCCTTCGATGCGGCCCAGCGTGAGCGGATATTCACGCAGGATGCGGCTGCCCTCGACGACGCCCCCCCCGGCGGCTTTGAGTAAAGGGTCAATATATTCGGCGCGGGTTTCGGCTTCGTTCATGGTGTGCTCCGCTCTGTCATGCCCGAAAGTTTTCAGCGGACATCCAGTGTGGCGATTGGCAGTTGATGCTGATAATCTGCTGGCGTTGGGCTGATCGGCGCGAATCCGCGCGATGGCCTGCGCGCTAGTCTGCTGGTTGCGCGAGGCCAGGATCACGTGAAAGCCTTGCGCCGCGAGTTTGCGCGCAGTGGCAAAGCCGATGCCGCTGTTCCCGCCGGTGATCAGCGCGACGCGTGGTTGATTAACTGACATGGGGTCGTTCTCGATTCAATCTGAAGTCCAGATCGCACTCGCCACTGATTCCTCTAATCGCTGACTCTCTTCCGCGCCGCGCGATCCCCACAGCCGATCGAGCGTCCGCATCAAGTAGTCATCTCCGCCTCACTTGGAAATGAAACTCTTAGTCCAATCCGGTTGAGACGGCGCCTGGTTGTCCTTGAGCTTGGCTCGCCACGATTCGTCGGTGAGACGATCTCCCATCGGCCAGGGGAACTCATAGTAGGAGAAAACGCCGCCCCGGGCAAGGTGCAGGTCGTCCTTTCCATCGGACACGATCACATAGATTTCAAAAATACGACCGGTGGCCTCTTCCAATACCTGACCGTTGGGATCCGTGGCGACATCGGCTACCAAGGCCGCCTGATCATCGTCTTGAAAGAAGGGCTGACCCTCGCCCTCTGGATCGGCAGCGGCCAACGTCATCGCTTCCAATGCGGCGCCATAGAACTTGATGCGATCATAGTCATCCTGGCTCAGCGTCTCGCCAGCCAACTCCTGTTGAGATGTTTTCAACAAGAAGGTAAGCAGGTCATCCAGGTTAGCGAGATTGGTTTGAGTATTCTCCGCCAACAGGCCACGGCTCTCCAATCCGTCATGCGTCATGCGCGTCAACGCGAGCAGGCGGGCAAAGGCCTCCGGATCAGGTTCAACCCAACCATGCGGTGGTTCCGGTGGCGGCCCGCCGCCCATTTCGGCCATGACCTGTTTGGCGTACAGGATCGTATCGTGCTTCAGCTCAGTCCATGAGCCGAGCGCCGCGTGCAGGTCCTTGCGCGTCCAGGCTTGCGTCTGCATGAAGGCCGGATACTGTGGGCCTTTCGGTTCCAGCAAGGGCTGTAGGGCATACAGCCAACTCCAATAAAGATTCTGTGTCCAGGAATCCAGTTGCAGCGCCAAGATTTCTTTTTGCACTTTAGTCATCTGCTGCGGATATTTCTCATAGGCCGTCTCGCCTGTTTGATCGAGAATGGCATACGCTTCTTTGGAACCAAGCGCCGCCATCACATCCAGACCTTTGGGCAACCAGCGCTCTTGACCCAGCTTGCCCACGTTACGCCAGATCATTTGCCCCATGATGTAAGCGTCCAGCGTGAAGCGCTGACCCATGAAGCGAAAGCCTTGCGTGGCTTGCGCCTTGTCTTCCGTGATGTAGACCCACATCGAGTTGACCTGCGGGGGTGGCAATTGGCGAGCCGCCGCGATGAAGGTGTTCAGTTTGGCGTCGTCGGCGATGTCGGCGGGTTTCGCTTGAGCGCCATAGACGCTGTCCCACAGCGCCCCGTACTCGTGAAAGCCCAGGTCGTCGGACTTGCCGACGATAAAGACCGTCGGATCATAGATCCGCGCCCACACCTCGGAGGCCGGCTGGCCCTCTACGGTCGTGTTGCGCAAGAGGTAGGTGATGAGCAACGCCATGCGAGTTTCAGCGGGCCTTTGCAGGCGCAGGTTGATGCGCCCATACCACATCATGGTGCGGAAGTAGCGTTGCAGCTGCTCGCTGCGCGTGTAATGTCCACGCGGAACGTACTGGGAATAATCCTCGCACAAGCCGGAGGGCGTTCCTGCTGGAGGATTAGGGTCGCAGGGGTTGCAGCTCCCGGAACAGTCCTGGCTGAAGATCGGGCTGCGCGCCAGGCCCGCGTGAGCCTGGATCAGCGCGAGTTCTTCCTGCACGACATCGGCTACTTCAGGCGGGATAGTGGCAGCGGGGTTGATGAGATTATCGGCGACGACGAAGTAGGCCCAGACCGATCGGGCAGCTTGCTCCATAGAGGTACCCTTGAATTGGGCGTCAAGATCCTGGGCCGCTGTGACGCACGCGCGTGTAAGCGTCGCAATATCCGGCGCAAAATGTTCCCGCTCCAGATCACGCAGCATCTTATCAAACAACAAATGATAGACGTGATAGATCGAATCCGTGGTAACAAAAACGGGAATTTCTTGGTAGCGTGTGTCTTCATAAACCTGGAAGAATTCAAGCCAGTCGGCCGGCGCAACGACAAAGCCGTTTTGCCCCAGGAGTTCTGCCTGACCTGAGGTGAAAGTAAATTGTTTAGCATTACCCACCTTTTTCAAGTCAAGGGGTAAAGAATAGCCCTGGTAAGTCGAAGGCATCTTCACCGAAATAAGGGGATAAGCCGCAAAGCCTGAGCCGTGCACATCGGGCGGCGGCGTGATCGGAATGGGAGTGTTCAGGGTGGGCGGCACGGTCGCCTGTGGCAACGTCGGCGTACTGATCGCTATTGGGGCCGGTGTTTGAGCTAGTGTTCGGGTTGGTATTTGGGCCGGTGTTTGAGTCGGCGTGTTGGGCGCATTGCAGGCGACCAGTGCACTCAAGAGAACTACAACGATAAGAATCTGTTTGACACTCATTGGAAACCTCCTGTGCAATTGAAATCGAATGAGCTCACGTGGCACAAGTCTGCGTATAGTAAGACAGTGACAAGTCGGTATCATGAGCTTATGCTTCAACGAACAGCTATATCCAGAACACGGTTATCGTCGGCATCCACTAAATAGAGTTGGCGGAAGGTTCCAGAGGGCGACCGCCACTCCAGGGTGAACCCGAAGCCATTCCAGCGCCAGACGTCTACATGCCTGGCGGGGCCTCGACGACCAGTGACATAGTCTCCTTCCAGCGTCACAACTTCGGGCTGCTGATCTCCGTCCACATCACCCACCGCCAGAGCCAGGGACGGTGCAGGCAGGGCAGATCCGGCCCAGACCTCATGCCCATCGCCGGGATCGAGCAAGATGAGATGACAACTATCACCGGCCTCGTCGTGAAAGTCCGCGATGGGACTACGCGCAGAACTCCAACGCTGAATGGGCCAATCGCGCCAGGACCGCCAAACCACCAGCACCCATTCAGCCTTGCCGTCGCCGGTCACGTCAGCCAATGCAGACGCGCTAACGTGCCAGGCCGGCGGAGTAATAGACTGATCAAATATTTGTGGCGTGACAGACGGATCAGGAATCTGAGAAGAAGAAGTCAGGAAACGAAAAGAACCTTCACGAAAGGCATACAACTGCCATGGCCCCTCATCATCGGAATGAAGCGATCCTGACGGCGCAGTCACAGGCGATGTGACCATCAGCGCCTGGGTGGGCGTCCTCGTCGGTGGGACAGCAGGCTCAGATAGGCGGATACCAGCAATCGCTATGCAGAGGATAGCCAACAACAAAGCGGATGAGAATAATTGTCTAACAAACATGATGTCGCTCATGCTCTTCCTCCCGTCGTTCACATCGATCAAAGTGTATCATTCCTTGATCGCTTGTCAACGACGTAGGGTCCATGGAGTGTGAAGAGAATCGCTTGCGCCTATTGACAGACCTCGTCATCCTATCGTGCTTCAGCAACTGTGCCGGACGCCGTTTACTTTCCCAGCGCATTAAACACCTGCCCCATTCCATCGAAAGTGATGTCTTCTGCCCCATGGTGTAGCACGCGTCCCTGCGGATCGATCAGGAAAAACTCCGGCGTGGTCATGAAGCCCCACTGCGTTTGCAGGGCGGCGGTCTTTGGATCGTGGATGTTGACGCGCACGAACTTGATGCGAACGAAGTGAATCCCATAGGTTTTAGCCGGCCCGCTCACGACGGGCGCCAATTCGCGGCAGGCTGCTCACAGGGGCGAGTAAAACTCCAGGAATTGATAGCGGCCAGACGCGAGGCTGGCCTGATTGTCCTCCCTGGCGTGGAATGTGCTGCTGAAAAAAGTCTAGCATGTTCGATCAGGCTGTGATCACTTGAGAATGACGGGTAGAAACACCTGCTTGTCCAGCGGTTTATCCGGCGAAGTGACGAACAGCGTGATCGACGAGGCCGGGAGGGTAGCGTTAAAGCGGCCGGAGGTGATCGATTGATCGGCCTGGCGAACAATCGCGTTGAGGTTGGCCGCGCTGTAGCGATAGACGGCGGCGCGCGTGATCGGATCGGCGCTGCTGAGTGTGATCGGGCTGGTTAAAGTCTGCGTGAGCGATTTATTGATCGCCATGATCGTCAGGGCGTTGTCGCTACTGCGCTGCGCGGCGTAGACGGCGATCTGGCTTTGATCGGCGCTGGTGGCGCGCACGCTGGTATCGCCAAAGGTGTGATGTTGACCGTCGTAATTGCGATACATCCGAAAAGCGTAAGCAGCGGGCTGAGCGGCGGAAGGCGGCCCCCACATTGTCGCGAGGTCGAGCCCTTCTCGACCGAAGATGCCCAGCACATCGGCTTGTGTCACCGCGCCGTTGATATGTTCAAGTCCGCCCCAGTTGTATTCCGTGATGGCTAACTTCGTCCCCGGATAGTTAGCGCTAACCCAATCTTTCATGCGCGGAATGAGTTTCACGATGCCGCCTTCCCAACCGGCAGTGCCGATCCAACTTTCATCCACGTAGGTGGGGTCCCACAACGATCGGGTGGAGCGCAGCCGTCGAGCCTGCGTGGCGGCGTCGCCCGCGTCCGAAAGTGCCACGCCATTGGTCTGCGGATAGTTGTGCAGATCGAGATAATCGAGTATGCGAACGTCGTGCGTTTGTTCGTACGCTTTCATCTGTTGCAAATACCACGGCACGAACGCGGTGTTTCCGTGCGAAGTGTAATCGGCGCCGATGGTGCACTCATCGCGCGCCGAGAAGAAATAGGCGCACCAGCCCCACAACACCGGGCCCAGGGTCTGCGCGGAAGGATCGGCTTGCTTGATGGCCGCTGCATACGCATAGGTCTTATCGCGCATTTCATCGTAAGTGGTCGGCTGTGGATGCACATCGCGATGCGTGCTGTTCCACAACATCGGTTCGTTGTCGAGGTTGTAGAACAGCACACCGCCATTGGTCGCCGTGTCGTAACGGCTCTTGAGGTGGTTGATCCAACTGCTCACAAAGGTGGTGGTAATGGCGACGCTGGTGTCGGCGGGATCGTTGCCAGTGATATCGCCGCTAGTGTTTACACCGCTGCCGCAATCCGTGTCCCACGGATCGACCGCCGCGGTCCAGGCGTTGGGCGGCACTTGCGCTCCATACTTGCTGACTTTGAAGCCACAATCGTAGGGATGATTCTCAACACGGCGTTTGGGTGTCCAGCCGATCAGCGGCATAGTCAAGATCGTTTTGGTACTAGTGCGTCGATCTTGTTCCACAAAGCGATCAGTCGCTGAGCCGTCGGGCAATTGGCCAAGATTAGAGTTCTCTATCGGGACGTTTTCGAAATACCAATCGCTGCCGGTGTTTTGCACATCGATCTGCCAGTTATAGCGCGAGGTGCTGTTGCCGCCCCAACGCCGCACCGGCAAGTTGAGTTCGGCCGCCAGGTCTTCGTCGGCGAAGTTCATGCCATAGATGTAAGGGCTAATGGCGTGACGATCGGCTTGCGCGTCGACGCTAAGCGCAGGGCCAACGCCGGGCGGAACAGGGGTGGGCGTGGGTAGGCCAACGTTGACGAATTGAATATCGTCCACGTAGAACGTGGCTTGCACGTGATCGGTGTTGTTCCAGAAAACGACCACCCCAGCGGTCGTAAGCGCGCCCAACTGGCTGAGGGGAATATCGATCTGCTGCCAGGTGTTGGCTTGCGGCGTGATGACTTTGCTCGTGGCGCCGTCCAGATGCACGGTGACGCTTTGCCCGCCGCCAGTGCCGCCGTGAATCCGGAAGCGCAGTGTATCGTAGCCGCTTAGGTCGACCGCGGGTTGATGGCCGAATTGCAGGCCATCCCAACCTTGCGTGAACGTGGCGGCGATTGAGCGCGTGCCTCGCGCCGGTGCCGTGTTGTTGAGGTTGACCGTCGTGTTCCACGACCAATCTTGCCAACTGTTGGCAAGCGCATCGTCGTAGACGGTGTGCGGAGCTTGCGGCCGGCTGTGCACCGCCACAGGATTGATTAACCAACCGAGCGATAGACCAAGGCCCAGCAAGAAAACGATCGACGACCAACGAATGAGAGAACGCATCGTATCACCTCGTTAAGAAACAGCAACCGCAAAATTCGGTAGTGTCCCTATAACAGGTCGGAAAGCATTTTCGTGGTCTCACCACATAGATTTAGGCGGTACACGAAAGCTCAACAACTCGTCCATCGTCCAAATATGGTCGGTGAGTCCCGCCGACATTGCGGGGGTGCGTTCGATCCACTTTTTCGGTGAGCCTTTGCGCCCATTAGTCGGTTGTGGTTGTTCAAGCCGTTGCCGCAACCCGCGATGCGGAACAACAAAATGATAGTAAGCAAACGCCAAAGCCAGCTGATGCTTCAAAGACTCTCGGTCTTTCGAGAAAGCATTGACCTTGCGCCCCATGCGCCGCGAATGTTGGCGAATGGTCAGATTGTTGCGCTCGACCCCATAAGTCGAAATCGCCTTCGAGGTTGGCGAGCCATTGAGCACTTCAGCAATTCGCTCAGGCGAGCCATAGACCACTTCGGTCGATACTTCGACCACACGGCCTTGTTCACGTCGTTTGACCACGACGGCGTACAGCAAATCCGGTGGTGGAACTTTGTAGGGCAAGGGCGGTCGGCCTGGCCCCGGTCGTTTGGGGGGTTGATACACTTCGCCATATTGGTCCAACAAGGCATCGGCGTAATGCGGCAACTCATCGCTGGTAAAGAAAGGAATATGCCCATCCAGGCTTGTTTTCAAGCGTTTTATGAGCCGTTTGGCTTCGGCCAAGGTGCGTTTCCCGACGACCCAAGTCACCACCAATTTGCACGCTGGGACAAAGGCAATCCAAGTCCAAGCATCTCCATACAGGCTCAACACTTGCTCCACCGGATCAAGCTGTTTTTCTTTCTTGCGGACAAACGTCCACAATTCATCCAACTGGCATTCGGTGATGTGCAAGTTGCGAAAGAAATACGCCATTACTCGCAGGCAATGCTGACCCAAGCGCGGTATCCACTGACAGATGGTGTCTTTATCGACTTCCAGAATCCGCCCCGTCGCACGAATAGCCAGACCTTCAGCCAGCAGTTTGGCCCCCAGCCGATAGGTCGTTTCAGCAGTGCGAATACCGGCATAAGCTGTCCCCCTCCGCGCCCAAACCAAATGACCACATTGACTGCACTGCAAACGGGGCGCGTGCCGATGGTTGCCGAAAGGACGTAAGGCGGCTTGACTTGTTGCTCGACCATAGTTCACACAATTTGGATTCCGGCAGTAGCATGTTTGAATATCCATCTCCACAGCTCCTTGAAGCAAGATACTTCAAGATAACTGTAGCCTACTCAACCAAGCAAATGCTCAAAAACCGTCCCGACCCGTTATAGGGACACTACCGAATTTTGCGGTTGCTGTTTATTTGTGCCGCATGGCTTTTCTGCGCCTAGACAACTGATTCTTCTTGTTAACTCTATTTTGGGTAGTGTTCAAACTGGATGGATGNNTGATGCGCTGGACACTTTTGCTGCCCTGCGATAATCTTGGCCCCTAACTATTCGCAGGGGGCCAGCATGGATCCAATGCGCGCGATCGGGCGAACGTTGACCACTGAACAGAACTTGACCGGCGAGGACATCACGTGGTTGATCGCGCTGGCCCACGCGGTATTGCGAGCCTTCGCGTGGACGGAGGGCCAGCCCATGCGGACCTTGTC
>PMCF01000022.1:0-1053 GCA_003154115.1 Anaerolineae bacterium | reverse complement strand
GAGCCAGGTGGAACCGGCTTACGTCAGCGCCCAAGCCGAGGGGCAGCGCCTGACCGTGGCCTTGGCTGAGGCCCAGGTGCAGGTCAGCGCCTTGCAGGCTGAGCTGGCCCACCTGCAAGCGCAGTGGACCGCGATGCAAGACCGGTTGATCGTGGTGCTGAAGCTGTCGGGGCGCTGCACCGTGCGCAGCATTGTCGAAGTCTTGCAGTGGGGGCTGGGCCTGCAGGTCTCGGTCGGGTACGTGCAAGGGGTCATCGCCACGGCGGGCGAGCAGGCCCACTCCGCCTGGGAACGGGTACTGCCGGTCGTGCCGTTGTCGGGGGCGATCTGCTTGGATGAGGTCTTTTTCAAGGAAAGGGCGCAGCACGTCTTAGGCATTGTGATTGTCGACCCTTTGACCGGACTGGTGTTGCGCCTGGACCGCTGCACCGAACGGAGCAAGGACGCCATCAGCCACGTCTTGCACCAGTTCAACGCGACGGGCTTCCAAACCCAGATCAAATTGTGCTTGACCGACATGTATGAAGGCTACCTGAAACCGATCAAGACGTACTTGCCCCAGGCCGTGCATCAATTCTGTTGGTTCCATCTCAATTGCTTTCATCTCGGGGCCACGGTGCATCGGGCCGAACACGCCTACCAGCGGACAGTCGAAACATTGGCGGCCTTTGATAAGAAATACGCCACCGCGCTCTCGGAAGCCACGCAATCCCAACGCCGCGACTTGGTGGCGGCCCGTGACTTGGCGCAACGGCAGTGGCTGGGTGCCCAGCGCTTCCAACGCCTGGTGGCTCGCTTGCTGTGGTCCCCGACTCTGGCGGTGGCGACGGCACGCTTAGACCAACTCCTTCGCGTCGCCGCCCAGCTGAATAGCCCGTACCTTCAGAAAATGAGCACGTGCTTGACGGAACATCGGGCTGGCCTGTTGGTTTTCTTGACTTGCCTGGAAAGCGCTCAACACCAGTTGAGACGGCTGTCCGGCTCTCAGCAGCGGTGGGTCGCCTTGACTACACGCTGGGCATTGCCTGTCACCAGCAACGCGGCCGAACATGT
>PMCF01000028.1 GCA_003154115.1 Anaerolineae bacterium | reverse complement strand
ACTGTCGTGCTCGATCCGGCGTATGTCCCGTCACCCACTTCGAAGGTACCGTCGTTGTTAAAGTCGTAAGCGTAGTGGAAGCCAGCGGTCGTGTCGGCCGTCGATGGATCAGACTGGCCGGAGAACGACACCGTGCCCGTGCTGCCCTCATTCACTGCGCCGCCGTTGGCAAAGGTCGCCGTGGGGGCGACATTGACGACGGTGAGCGGGAAGGAAAGAGTCGTCACTTCTCCGCTGATGGTATCGGTGGCCGTGATGGTTACACTTTGGCTCTGTACCGGTCCATCATCCGGCGTGTGCGACCACGTCCAGGTACCGGGTGTGAACGTGAACACCCGCGCTTCATCCACTGCGCCCGTAAAGAAAACCGTAAACCCGGCGCCAGAACCGATCCCGAAATTCGTGGCCGGAAGCGGCGCTGCGAGACCGCTATTCTCGTAGACGAGTGAGTCATTGACATACAGCCTGGTCACGCCGGTGTCTCTTACGAGGATGACGTGGTACCAGCTGCCAACCGTTGTCGTTATACCGGAGCTAAAGGGCCTGTAAGCATTTCTGTTATATACGCCAGTAATGACCATATTGACGAGATCGATCCCGAACCCATTGCCCGGCACCGCCCCGTTGATGATCACCCGCTGCGTGGTCGTCAGGTTCGCAGTGGGCATGAGCCAAACGTCGAGGCCGAAGTTGTCTGTAGCCGTGACGACCGGGCTGCCAAGCACGTAGGAGGCATTAAGACCATTAAAGGTCATGGCCAGCGTACTGCCACTGGCCGGATCGATGGTGGAGGTATACACCGGAGAGCCATGCCGGGTCAGATTGAGCGCCGGATTGAGTCCGTTGCCATTTCGGCCCAGTGTGGGATTAGTCCCCGGCCCGCCAGCGGTCGCACCGGGGTCATCCTCACCCAGTTTCCAGAAGCCCGCCACGTTTAACGACGACGGATTCGTCAGTCCTAACGTCCCGACCGAGGTCGTCAACGTCAGTGGGTGGCCGTTGACGATCCAGAAGGTGCCCGAGTTCGTCGCCGTCTGGCCTTCGGGGGTTGTCACACTAGCGTGGTCTTCCGTTAGGTCGGGGGACACGGGTTTAATCACAGTGATGTTGACGGTGGCGACATTTGAGTCAAGTGCGCCGTCGTTGGCTTTGTAGGTAAAACTATCCGGGCCGCTATAGCCCACCGTCGGCGTGTAGACAAACGAGCCGTCGGCGTTGAGCGTGACTGTACCGTGCGCTGGGTCGGTCACCTTAATCGCTTCGAGGGGGTTGCCGTCTACGTCAGTATCATTGGCCAGCACGCCCGGCGCAGCCTGATTCAGCGTTGTGTTCTGATTCGTGCTGTAGCTGTCGTTCGCGGCCACCGGGGCCGTGTTTGGCCCTGGACAGACGCCGGAACCATCGGCATTGTAGATACGTGTGATTTCTGCCGCTGACAGCGCGCGGTTAAAGATTTGCACCTCGTCCACCGACCCGTCCAGGGGAAAAAAGCCGCTGTTTTCTATGCCGAACAGCAAGGGCGCGCCCGTGTGATCCATCAACTGGTCCGGGAGCTGCACTGTGCCCAGGAGTTGGCCGTTGAGATAGAGTGAGTGCAGATTGCTCCCATCTACCACCAGTGCCACCTGGTACCAGGTCCCGGTGCTGAGGGCTTGAGACTGGGGCCCAGAAATCCAGTATGCGTTATCTATCGACAACATAGACTGCGCGGTGATATTCGCGCCATCGTTGTTGAGGTTGATTTCGTAAGGCCCGTGGTCTAGGCGCTTGGAAAAGACCTTGGCGTTGGCACCTGAGGCCAGGCTATTGATCTTGAACCAGGCCATCACCGTCAGGTTGTTGCGCATTTCGATGTTCGCGTTGCTGGGGATAGAGACGTATTGGCCGGTGCCATCCAAACTGAACGCCTGCCCCACCTGGCCGGCGCCAAACGTGGCCCCGTTTTGCAACGTGCCGTTATTGCCGCCGATAAAGTCATTGGCATTTCCCTGAGCGCGCCACCAACCCACCAGATTGGCTGGCTGCGGCACACAACCCGCCGGAGCCAGGACGGTGACATTATCCAGTCCCAGATCCAAACTGTTGGTGTCTGTTGTCTGATCGGTAAACCGGACAATGACCGGACCTTGCGCCACAAAAGTAAGCGTAGTGTGGACCAGCGCCATCTCCGTATCATTACCGGCTGATACTGTGCTGGCGATTACGGCGCTGGTTCCTGCATCGATCACTTCCACCAACGCCTGGGGGGTGCCTCCCCCCGGCCCTAACCGGAATACATCGTAATCCAGCGTGTACGACCGTCCGGCCACAGTGTTGATATCCTGCCAAATCACTCCATCGGCCGACTGACCGCCGCAGGAAAAATACAGGGTGCCGTCTTGAAAGCACCCCGTTATACCACCGGTGTACGTCCAGCCTGTATCACCGGCGCTAAAGTCGCCGTTCGTCACCAGCGAGGTTGGGGCCTGGGCCTGCGGGCTCAGCTGCCCACTACTGCGATGGCTTGTAGCGTCGGCCGCCCCGCTCGGTGCGGCCTGGACGCTAGGCAGCGGCAAAGGCCCCAGGATCAGGGCGATCACCAGTATCACGTTGAGCAGCCGGAGCCACCCGCCTGGCAAGATTCGCTTTCTTCTATTAGTGTTCATGGTTCATTCTCTCCTGATCCAAAATGGGGTTGGGACGCGCTCGGGGGAGTACACGGTCTAAAGACTGTTGGCTCGCACCCTCCGAACTCGGCCTGCAAGAATTCCAGCAGCGCGCTGGTACTGGGAAACGAGCGCAGTTCGCCGGTCGTGGTGCTCTGGACAGATGCCACCCAGGTGGTCTGCTGGTCATTTTGCATCTGCCAGAGACGGAGCAAATACGAGGTGTAGCAGGTAGATCGCTGCATGTTGCGCACTCCTTTGTCGATGGCAAAGTGTACAGCACATGTGTCACGAAATCGTCACAAGTTGAAGAAATACCTTGCACAAGATGTAGCAGGATGGTAAGATTAAGGTCTAATTTGTGATTCAAAAATCGCCAGGTCAGCATACTTGGTCCTCATACTTCAGGAGTCTGATTTGCCCCATCTGTCCCTCAACTTGCTCGGCGGATTTGTTGCCACATTGGATGGCCAGCCGCTCACCGCTTTCGGCACCGTTAAGGTGCGGGCGCTCCTCGCCTATCTAGCCGTCGAGTCTGCCCGTCCTCACCAACGATCGGCGCTCGCCGGTTTGTTCTGGCCCAATTCACCGCCAGCGAAGGCTGGCCACAACCTTAGCCAAACCTTGTTGCGTTTGCGCCGTGCCTTGCGCGAGGATACTGCCCGGCAACCCTTCTTGTTGCTCACCAGCCAGGCTGTTCAGTTCAACCCGATCGGTGATTGCCAGCTCGACGTGGCCCGTTTCTCGGCGTTACTCACCGCGTGTCGGCAGCACGTACACACCCGGGCCGAGACCTGCCACGTTTGCATGGGCTGGTTGGCACAAGCCGCCGATCTGTATCGGGGTGATTTCCTGGCCGGCTTCACCTTACGCGACAGCGTGCTGTTCGAGGAATGGCAGCTGGTTCAGCAAGAGGGGCTACGCCGACAGGCCGTAGATGTTTTGATCCAGCTGGGGACCTATCACGAGAGCCGCGGCGAGCCTGAGTTGGTGCAGCGCTATGCGCGGCGACTGATCGCGATCGAGCCATGGCACGAACAGGGGCAGCTGCAGTTGATGCGGGCGCTGGCCCGCGACGGCCAGATCACGGCCGCACTGGAGACGTACGCCGTCAATAGTCGTGCCTTAGCCGAGGGATTTGGCATCTTGCCTTCAGCAGAGGCTACGGCACTCTTTCAGCAGATCCAGGCCGGGCAGATCGGCAGGGGAGTCGTCAGCGGCCCATCCCCCGATCGGAGCGCGACGAGCCGGAGCGAGCGGCGCCAGATCACCGCGCTCATTTGTAGGCAGCATGCCCCGAACGGCCATAGTGATCCGGAAGAACTGCACCAGCGATTAGTGCGTTGTGGATCCGGGTGCCGGGCCATCCTCGATCGGTATGGCGGTCAGCGCGAACAACATCATGGGGACGGCTGCTTGATCTATTTCGGTTATCCGCAGACCTACGAAGACGCCGCCCGGCGCGCCGTTCATGCAGGCCTGGCGATGGTCGCGGCAGGCCGAGCTGGTGACTCGGTTCGCGTTGGCATTCACACCGGCGTCATGGTAGTGGGCGGCAGTCATGGGTCTGGCTCAACGTCCCATGAACTGATCGGTGATGTGCCCAGCGTGGCGCGCGCCTGCCAGAGTCTGGCCGGGCCGGACACTGTGCTGATGACAGAATCTACCGAGCGGCTGGTGCGCGGTTGGTTCGACTGTCAGAACCTGGGATCACAGACGTTGGCAGGAACCGCTCAACCACTCGAGGTCTATTGTGCGTGGCGAGAAAGCGACATGCAAAGTCGCCTGCGTTGGCTCGCGCAGATGCACCATCTGACTCCGCTGGTTGGGCGGGAGAACGAACTTAACCAGCTGATCGCACATCTGGGTGCGGCCGTTCAGGGCAGCGGTCAGGTTGTGACCCTGAGCGGCGAGCCGGGCATCGGTAAATCTCGCCTGGTATATGAACTCAGGCAGGTCTGTGCTCCGTCTGTCGCCTGGCTGGAGAGCCATTGCTTGCCCTATTTCCAGAACACCAGCTTGCATCCCATGATCGACCTGCTCGAACAACTGCTGGGCTTTGCAGACGACGATAGTCCGGAGGCCAGACGCGCCAAGCTCAATAACACTCTGGCGCGCTACGGCCTCGGCCAACCCGCCGCAGTGTGGCTGCTATCTCTCATGCTCGGACTGCCCACCGACACACCGGCCCCGGAATCGATCACAGCCGAACAGCGGGCGCGCATGCGCGAGGTGTTTGTGGCCCTGGCACAAAAGCGGGCAGCCGATCAACCACTGTTGCTGGTGATCGAAGACCTGCACTGGGCAGATCCATCGACCGTCGAATGGCTCGGCCAATCACTCGATGCGCTCGTTGCTGTCCCCTGCCTGATTTTGCTGACGTCTCGTCCAACCTTTACCCCGGCCTGGCCGCCACAGGCCCATGTGTTCTCGCTCGCGCTCGGGCCGCTGAATCCGATCGAGACCGAGCAGATGCTGTCTGAACTCGCCGGCAATCAACCTCTGCGCGATGAAGTGCGCCAACGCATTATCGCCCAGACCGATGGCATCCCGCTCTTCATCGAAGAACTGACCAGAACCGTGCTCGAATCCAACCATCAAACCCTTGAGGTTTCGGAAACCTCAAGGGTTTTGCCAGAGATACCCGCGACCCTGCGCGATTCGCTGATGGCGCGGCTCGATCGTGTGGGCGCGGCTAAAGAGACCGCCCACTGGGCGGCAGCTCTGGGCCGCGAGTTTTCATATCCCGTTCTGCAGGCCGTCGTCCCGTTCGATGAGGAGCGCTTGCAGCATGACTTAGCTCAGCTCATCGAGGCTGATCTGGTCCATCGGCCCGGACAGACCACGACGAATTATAGCTTCAAACATACGCTGGTTCAGGAAGCCGCTTATGCCTCACTGCTCAAACGCACACGGCAGGACTATCACCGGCGGATTGCCGAGACGCTGGAAACGCGCTTCCCTCAAACGGCCGAAACGCAGCCTGAAATCCTGGCTCAGCACTATGCCAGCGCTGGCCTGCATCTTCAGGCCGTTGACTATTGGCTGCGAGCAGGCGAACAAGCGATCGCGCATGGCGCAACCCTTGAAGCAAAAGCCTTCTTTGATCGCGCGTTGGAACTGACTGAACCGACCGATAGTAAGCGGCGCTGGCGAGCACTGCTGGGACGGGAGGAGGTATTCAATTTGCGCGAGGAACGCGAGGCGCAGATCGATGACATCCACTCTTTACTGGAACTGGCCGAGACCTTTGATGACGACACCTGCCGAGCGCAGGCATTTTTGCGGCAGGCGCAGTATGACTTGCGGAAGAAGGATTTCAAGTTGATGCTGCATGCGACCGAAACGGCTGCTGCCTCGGCTGCCCGAGCCGGCAATCACGCACTTGAAATGCGCGCGTTATCCTTCAAGGTGACCGCGTTGGCCTACATCGAGGACTGGATCGCCGCACACCAGGCGGTTGAGGAAACCTTGGCCAGGCTGCCAGGAGTTGCAGATGAAGTGATACGGGCCTATGCGCTGGGTGACGTGGCATTTTACTACTCCCGTGTGGGCGATCTATCTCGCGCTCTGCCGCTCATGCGCCAGGGCGCTGGAGCAGCGCGGCGCGCGGGCAATCGCCAGAAGGAGAGCAGGCTCGATCTGAACATTGGCTTTGTCCTTGTTCAGTTGGGCCGCTTCGCTGAGGCACGTGCTGCGCTTGAGGCCGGATTGGCGCTGGCCGAGGCTATTGGCGATCGAGCTTTACAGACCAGTCACCTGTACAACCTGAGCTATGTGTACTGGTGCAGCGGCGACCGGGACAAGGCGCGAGTGCTGGGGGAGCGCGCGTTGTTGGAATTCAGAACGACCGGCCATAATCCACTAGGTCATGCGTGTTGCCTGACCTATCTGGGAGTTTATCTTGAAGAGGCGGGAGATTGGACTGCCGCCGCGACTTACCTGGCAGAAGCTCGAGCCGAGCTTGTTCGCATAAGGGCGAACATGTTCAGGATGGAAGCACAGGCCGTGGAGGCGCGCTGTCGGCTGGCCTTGGGTCGCCGCGAAGAAGCGCAGCAGCTGGCAGCTGAAGTGTGGGTACACTTGCATGAACGAGGAACAGAAGGCATGGATTTTCCATCGCGGGCGTATGTGTGTGTGGCCGATGTATGTAATGCGATGGAAACATCGGGTATTTCAGCGCGTGAGGTGATCGAAGCGAGCTATCGCGATCTGATGCAGCGTGCGGAGAAGATCAGCGATGCGGAATGGCGTCGATCGTTTCTGGAGAATGTGGCCGAGAACCGAGCCGTGGTGGAGCGCTGGCAAGCAGTTCACGAAACGCATACTCGCGATGCCAGCGGATAAATTGGAAAAGCAAATTCCAGCAGAAAGACCAACTCTACAACCGCGTGTGAACCGATACCAACGTGGACCTTTTGCGTTGGTAGTCGTCCTCCGACAAAATCGGTCACCTTGCGACTACCCTGTTGCATGACGGGCCAAAGCAACTTCTATTCAGGAGAAAGAAGATGTCCTCTTGACCTCAACGGTAATAGTTTCCAGTTATCTGCCGGGCTGGCTTTGCGATGGACATTGGCGCAGTCGGTTTGGGCGATGAGGGCGCACGGAGGAGGCAAACATGAGCGATGGTCAGCACTATATCAACCGGCACATCAAGCGCGACACACCTGGTGAAATTGACTCTCGGCAGTTTTTGTGATAAAAATACCGTTAGAAAATGACATCTTCCGGTATTTTTATCATGTCGAAAACCTACAACACCCAAAAAGCCCTGGACATTTTCAGGCAGCACAACGGCCAACTTCGCACCAGCGAAGCCCTTCGGTTGGGCATTCACCCTGCCACGCTGTACGCCCTGCGTGATGCGGGTGAACTCGATCAAATAGGTCGCGGCCTTTATCGGCTGGCAGATCTGCCCCCGCTCTCCAATCCCGATCTGGTGGTGGTCGCGCGCAAGATCCCACAGGCGGTGATCTGTCTGATTTCAGCACTGGCGTTTCATGAACTGACGCTGCAGATTCCTCATGTGGTCGATATAGCTCTGGCGAGTCACACTGAGCGCTCGATTCTGAAGCAGCCCCCCATCCGGGTTTATTGGTATTCGGGACTGGCTTTCACCGAGGGCGTTGAAGTGCATCAAATCGATGCAGTTCCGGTGAAAATCTACGGGCCAGAAAAAAGCCTGGCCGATGCCTTCAAATATCGCAACAAGATTGGCCTGGATGTCGCGTTGGAGGCCCTGAAGTTTTTTCGGAAACGGCCAACCTTCAATGCGGACAAACTGCTGCACTATGCGCGGATCTGTCGCGTCGAAAAAATTATGCGGCCGTATCTGGAGGCCCTGGCATGACGAAAAACCTGGCCAGTTCAGTCCACCAGCGTTTGATGAATCGGGCCAAGGCCGAGCAACGTCCGTTCAATGAGCTGTTACACTATTTTGTGCTGGAACGATTTCTGTATCGATTAGGCACATCACCGTACGCCAGGCGCTTTGTCCTGAAAGGCGCGCTGATGTTTAACGTTTGGCAGGGACCGTCTGCCCAGCCAACCCGCGACATCGATCTAGCCGGCCACATGGCAAACACGGTCGAAGAGTTGGTCTCCACGATCAAAGCGATCGGCCTGACACCCGCCCCGGTCGAAGACGGTCTGGAGTTCCTGCCGGAAACGGTCAGCGGCGAGCCCATCATTGCCGGGGCCGATTACGAAGGGGTTCGGGTGAGCGTGATCGCCAGACTGGGGGAGTGCGCGCATCCCATTCCACGTTGACATTGGCTTCGGTGATTTGATCTACCCCGCTGCGACATCCGTCCAATTACCGGCGCTCCTCGATTTTCCGCCGCCCGTGCTGCAGGGCTATAGCCGTGAAAGTGTGATTGCCGAGAAGTATCAGGCTATGGTTCATCACGGTGAAGTTAACAGCCGTTTGAAAGGCTTTTACGATGTTCTGATTTTTGCGGAGTCACTGATCAATGATTTGCGGGCACAGATAAATGGCCGAACCAGGTTTGCCTCACAGTTTCCAGTTATCCACCGGGCTGGCCTCGCGCTGAACAGCTGCACGATCGGTCTGGGTGATGAGAATATAGCTAAGGAGCAGGGCGGAGCAAAACGAAAACCGGATGGTGGTAGTGCCATCCGGTTTTTGTGGTGGGCGATATAGGACTTGAACCTACGACCTCTTCTTTGTAAGAGAAGCGCTCTAACCAGCTGAGCTAATCGCCCGCGCCGCTGATTATAACACGGATCAAAGCCCTGTCAGGCAGGCCGCCACCGCTGTGAACTTCCGCGATCGTTTGGCCTACCTGACAGGGCTTCACCGCTGGATCACCGGCAGAAATACTTGATAGGGCTGCACGGTGTAGGCGGTGCGGGTGATGGTGCGATCGCCATACGCGATGAGCGCGGTGTTGGTCAGAATCATGCCGGGCGCCAGCGGCTGCGTCGAGCTGAGGTGATAGGTGATGACGATGTGCTCATTCTCTGTGATAACGCCCGACCAGCGCAGCTGCCCGTCCACAGCGAGCTGCGGCGCAGGCTCGCCGTTGAGCCACAACGCATCGGTCAGGATTGCTGTAAAGGGTGGCAGCGTATCGGTCAGCTTGGCCGTGGTGGAGAGATTGCCGCTGTTCCACAGATCGATCGTCCAGCGGCTGTACGACTGCAGATTGAGCAGTGAGTTCGCGCTTTTAACCGAAGTCTCGAGCACCGGCGCAGGCGTCGCCAGCACGGAGATGAAGCCGTCACCAAAAGGACTGTTGGTATAGGCGTTTTCGTTGCCCGCCAGATCGCGCGCGCGAAAACGGAAGTAATAGGTGTGGCCCGCTTCGCCGTTGAACCAACTTGTGTATTGGGTCGAGGACGT
>PMCF01000266.1 GCA_003154115.1 Anaerolineae bacterium | reverse complement strand
CGCACCTTGGTCGGCCCGATGACTTTCTGCCAGCCATGGGCCTGGTTAATCGCATTCGCGATCGTGAGATAGCCGGCCTGCGGGTGCGCCTGACGATACGCCAGCACTTCGGCGCGCAGTTCGGCGCTAAATATTCCTTTTTGAAAATTGGCGATGGTATTGTGCAGAAATCGTAGTCTTTCTCAAAACTCGTTATCTGCAAATGTCCTGCAAGCACTCGCAAATCATAGAGGACAAAAAGTGGGCACATCAATTTAGGAGCATCTTCAAAAGCTAACACATTTCGAAAAAAGATTCGAGTAGCTTAAGTCCACGCAGGCTCTCTATTTTTTGCGAGAAATTTCATCTGTAGCAAGAACTTTTCTAAGTTCTTCTGGTTGGATAGTTTCAACTAACGCGTTATTCAATTTGATGTAGGTATTGAAGAATTCGCCGCGCCGTCGCGGATTTTCCTGTGGCCAAAGACATCCATCGTGACCACTCCGGACGAAATTGCGCGGCGCGGAAACCTGGTCGGTGATGTGCTGCGACCAGCCCTGCAAGAGGGCAAGGTGCTGTATGAGCGCGCCTGATGAGAGTACCTCACCGAAATTCGCCGCTGGCTGCGCTATGCCCATGAAGATTTGATCGCGGCCGGCGCACTGCTGGATGACCCGGACTTCATGCCCCGCCACGCCTGTTGGCTGGCGCAGCAAGCCGCCGAAAAGACCTTGAAGGTTGTGCTGGTTTTTCTGCAGATCGATTTTCCACATCGGCACGACCTGGACGCCCTGCGAAATCTCATTCCAGAGGGCTGGCAGCTTAAATTTGAGCACCCCGATCTAGCCGATCTCACCGAGTGGGCTGTTGAGGCCCGCTATCCAGGCGACTGGCCGGAATCTGTAGAAGTTGATGTGCGCCGCACCGTGACGCAAGCCGGCCCAATCTGGGAATCTGTCCTCCGCGACCTGAACGCGCACGGTTTTGATGTGAACCCCTTCTAGCCAAAAATACTTCGTACAGACGCAGCCCGATCGGCCAGCTCAGCCGATCGGGCGTTTTTGCGTTTTTAAGGTTTCGTTCTATTGACACTAGAACAAACGTGCTATAATAGAACAGAACGGGCGTTCTAAATTCTTCAATCGACTTCTAAACTTCAACGCACCCGTAAGAAAGGACAGACATGAAACCGCTCACCACCAAGCAGCAAGCAATTCTCAGCTTTATTCAGGACTTCATGGCGAAGCATCACTACCCGCCGACCTATGAAGAAATCCGCAGCGGATTGGGATTGTCCACCAAGTCGCTCGTGGACTACCATCTCACCGCGCTGGAAGAGGCCGGCCTCATCGGCCGTGATCGCGCCACGCCGCGCGGCCTGCGCCTGATGAACGGCGACGCCTTCAGCGTGCCTCTGGCGGGGTCGATCGGGGCGAGTTTGCCGACGACGTTCTATACCGATCTGGCCAGCGAAGCGCTGGTGCTGACGCGCGACATCGTTCCGGAACAAGAGGGCTTGTTTGCCCTGAAAGTCCGCGGCACCTCGATGATCGATGCGATGGTGGACGATGGCGACATCGTCGTGATGAAGAAGCAGTCGGAAGCGAAGAACGGCGATATGGTGGCCGCCCGACTGATCGATCGCGACGAGATGACGCTGAAGTATTTTTACCTGGAACCCAACCGCGTTCGACTGCAGCCCGCCAACCCCACTCTCGGGCCGATCTACACTCACCCGACCAACCTGGAAATCCAGGGCCGCGTCGTCGCCGTCATTCGACGCGTGCACTAAACGACACTACGTGAGCGGAATCGCATTCTTCGACTGTGCTCCGCTCAGAATGTGATTCCGTCTAGAGGAGATGATCCTATGCAACGGCGTGAACTTGAAGCGAAAGCAGATGCGATCGAAATGGTGCTCCACGAGCACAAGGCCCCGGCCCGCGTGACCGGCGGCCACGTCACGCCGCGCTGGGTTCAATTCCTGCTGCAGACCAATCCCGGGGTCAAGATCAGCCGCGTGGAATCGCTGTCGCGCGAGATTGCGGTGGCGCTGGGCGCGCCGAGCGCCCGCGTGACCACGCAGGGTAGCACCGTCCGCATCGACGTGCCGCGCAACGATCCGCAGCCGTTGAAGTTGTTTCCGCTGTGCGCGCGCATCCCGTCGACGCGCATTCCGTTCGGCACGGCCATTCTGGGACTGGCCGACGACGGCGCGCCGTTGTTGATTCGCCTGCCGTCGCCGGAAGTGGCGCATGTGTTGGTGGCCGGCACGACCGGTTCCGGCAAGTCTGCCCTGATGCAGACCATAATCATGTCGCTGGCGCTGCTGCATCATCGCCGCCAGGTGCAGTTTGTGTTGATCGATCCGAAGAGCCGCGCCTTTGAAGCGATGAGCGGCCTGCCGCATCTGCTGCGCCCGATCGTCACGCAAGCCGATCAGGCCGTGCAGGTGCTCAATGATATGGTGAATCTGATGGAGCAGCGCGATCAATCGCGCGTGACGGATCCTCGCATCGTGATCGCCCTCGACGAGTTGGCCGATCTGGTGCAGTCCTTGGGTTCGCACTCAGGAGGCGGGCAGGCCATTCTCGATAATCTGAGTCGGCTGGTGCAGCGCGGTCGCGAGGCAGGCATTCACGTCATCGGCGCTACGCAGAAACCGTCCAGCGCCATCCTCGGTCCGCTGATCAAAGCGAATTTCCCGGTGCGGCTGGTGGGGCATGTCGTCAGCGCCGATGATGCGCGCGTCGCCGCAGGCGTGGGCGGCACCAGCGCGGAGAAGCTCACCGGACGCGGCGATTTTGTCGCGGTGTATGGCCCGGGGTTGATTCGTTTTCAGGCGGCGTACATCTCCGCGAGCGAGATTGAGTCCAGCGTGCAGCAGTTGGCGCAAGGGATCCGTGGGGACGAGATCATCCAATCGGGCCGGCCCGCGCCCGCGCGTCCTGCGCCGCGTTCGAGTGCGTCGATGTCGGTCCCACCACGCCAGGCGGCCCACCCCGCTACAGGCGGGGGAATGGGCAAAGATGGGGATTATTCCATCTTGGACAGCGCGATCTATGCGCTGCCGGGAGTCGATCGGTAAAGTATGAAGTACTGGCCGTGGTATGTGGCATTGGGCATCGTCTCGTTCATCGTGGTCGCCGGAGGTGTGATAGGCAGCCGCTTGAGCGAGCAAACGCTGGCGTTCATGGCAGGCGTGATCTTCGGCGGAGTCGCCGTGCTGCCTATCGGCGCTGTGATCGGTTGGGCCACGAAGTCGCCGCGCCAGGCCGATCGGGCATATGCCCCGCCGCAGCCGCCCATCATCCTGACACCGCCACAAGCATATCCCGCTATGCCCAGCGCCAATTCGTATGCGGCGCAGCAAGTCGTGTCGACCGCGCCGAGTGCGCGTCGTGAATTTACTACCATCGGAGAAGAGGAGCTAGCCTACCATGAGTCTGAGTCTGTTTGGTGAACGCAAATCGACCGTAAAACCTGTGCTGAAACACCGCGGCACCGAGGCTATCGATATGCGCGCGCGGCGGTTTGGCTATTTTCCGCGCACCTTTGTGTGGCAGGGCCGTGAGTTTCAAGTGGAAGCCGTGGAACGCTGCTGGACGGCGGCATCGCGCCGCAGCAGCGGGAAAATGGATCGGCACTACTTTCAAGTACGCTGCGCCGAAGGCACGTTCAACGTGTATCAGGACTTGACGCACAATACGTGGTACATTACGCCATAAGTCTGCGCCGGCAAGCCCACCGCTCGGGTACCCACTGCACTTACCATTGACCGGCTGAGCCGGATCGTATTCGTCGAGGGTCAACAGCAGCGGTGCGCGACCCGGCGCTTTCTAAAACAGCGGTTGATGATCATCGCGATCATCAACCGCTGTTGGTTTTTCTAGCGCCGAGATGGAGACCTGTGACCCAATTTTTGCGCAAATTAGGCTACATTTCATCTCTTGGGGGGCAGGTCCACCAGGGCCGTTTGGACTTTGGCGGCGAGAGGATGGTTGGCCTGCAAGGTAATGTGAACGACCTGCCCGTTTGCATCCAGCTGCACACAGCCTGGAATCTGCAACACATCGCGCACCATACGGTGGATGCCGTACTGTGCAAAATCGGCCTCGGTGCGGGCTAGCTCATTGCGCGTCCAGATGAGCAGATTGTGGGCCAGTTGCGCCAACAGCACTAACATTTCCTGCGCGGCAAAACTGTGTTTGTTGCGGTGCGCCAACCGGAGGCCTTGTTTATCGCCCTTGTTTTGGGTTTCGGCCCCGCCGCCTCGTTGATCATAGGCCACAAACGCTGCGAATAACACGTCCCGGGGTGTCCAAGCCGG
>PMCF01000176.1 GCA_003154115.1 Anaerolineae bacterium | reverse complement strand
CGGTCAATGTACGGAACTCCAGTTCATAGAAGAATCATACTATAATAACTGTAAGCAGGAGATAACAATGCCCACTCTACAAGATGGTATAACTGCCGTCAAAGCAGGACGCAACACCGAAGCACGCGACATTGTCAGCCAGCACGTCGTCGAAGTTCTGATGTCCTTAAGCGACGTTGCGCAGATTGGAACAATGCCCGCGACTCACGGTTGGGTGTCCTTCGCTAAGGCGTCAAGCGCCAGGCTAGGAAGATAGCCCACGAGACGGCTAGAACGGCCAGCAGCGTCTTGCGTGATCTGGCTACTGGAGTCAATGACAGCCATGATGTAAGGCTATAGTAGGGCGAGCCGAAGCCGCTGGAGGCCAGAGCTAGAGCAATGTCACTACGTTTGATGGCTCGGTAGATCAGATAGGCGAATAGTGGCAGAGCGTACGGGAATAGATCGGTCTGTTTGTAGCCCGGGCCGTGAGGTACATTGGTGTCCGGTAGCCCCAGGATTGCGTAGTTTGCTATGAAGGCCAGCCCTGCCACGATGAGCGGAACCCAATGTTTCTTCCATGCCCACAGTCCAATTAAGCCGAATGACATTTGCGGCTTGATGCACACCAGCCAGATGCCGTAACGCGGAGCTAGTGTTGCTCCTAGTAAGACAACCCAATCTAGGTTCGCGAACCATATATTAGACCAGACGGCTGGCGAGAGTAGGACGACGAAAACGATGTAGAGCGGCTTCAGGCGGAAGCGATATAGAGCAGCCAGGATTCCGATTAGCGTAACAATCATGTATACAGCGTGCGCTGTCACGGGAGACAGTAAGGTAAGTGGCATGAATGGGATAAGTGCCCAAGCAGGCAAGAAGAAGCCATGCACAGTGTATGGCGAATGTCCTGAAAGCAGCGCTACGGCAGCGTAGTAGAAGACGTCGAAATCTGCCATGTCACACCATTCCGCGGCGGAATTTTTACATAATTGTAGATGAATTCCTTATCGCTGTGAAGAAAAAGTGCTGCAAATAGTTGATTTGTGATTTCGTTTCCGATAGTCTTTATATCGATGAGAGATACTTACAAGAGTAATGGTTCCTTTATATCACTATACTATCAGACGGGCAAGTGGCGACTCTCCGCTCTCCGCAAACAAGATGCAATAGTTTGAAAGTGCCGTTTTGCGGGTAGTGCAAGCAGCAATTAAAACGCCCATCGATTGACGGGCGTTTAGTGGTGTTGCTGATGGTGCTATCACCCCAAAGTCGTTATAATTCGTGCGCTTCGTGAGATTCGTGTACAAGGAATTGGCAACATGCGCCTGATCATTCAACGTGTTACTCACGCTTCAGTCGCCGTCGATGATCAGATCGTCGGGCGCTGCGGCGTGGGTTTTTGCATTCTCGCCGGCGTGAAAATCAGCGATACGCAGGCCGAAGCGAAGTGGCTGGCCAACAAAGTCGCCAATTTGCGCGTGTTTGAAGATGAAGCGGGGAAGATGAATCTTTCGCTGCTGGATGTGAAGGGCGAAGCGCTGGTCGTGTCGCAGTTCACGCTATATGCCAACGCACAGCGCGGCCGCCGCCCGGATTTCATCGATGCCGCACGGCCCGAACAAGCCGAACCGTTGATCGATTATTTCGTGCAACAACTCCGGGTCGAGGGCGTGCCCACACAGACCGGTGTTTTCCGCGCCGTGATGCAAGTGGAAATTCACAACGAAGGGCCGGTGACACTCTTGCTGGAAAAAGAGCAAGAGGGATAGAGAGAAGGAGAGAAAGAGAGAATGATGATGCGTGCTACGTGATGCGTGACCACATCGCCTCTTGCCTCATGCTTCTTGCTTCTTGCTACGTTGCCGCAAAATCTCGTACAACACGATCGATCCCGCCACCGCCGCATTCAACGAATCGACCTGGCCGCGCATGGGAAGTTTGACGAGGAAGTCGCAGCTTTCGCGCACCAGGCGGCGCATGCCTTCCCCTTCGTTGCCTACCACCAACCCGATCGCTCCCCGCAAATCCGCTTGATCGAGCGGGCGCGCTTCCGGCAAGTTATCCATGCCGGTGATCCAGACTTCGTGTTCTTTCAATTCCGTGATGGCCACGACCAGGTTGACCACCTGCGCGATGAGCACATGCTCACTCGCGCCGGACGAAGCATTGACCACCGCCTGTGTCACTTCTACACCGCGCCGCTGCGGGATGATGACGCCATGCGCGCCCACGGCCTCGGCGGTTCGCAATAAGGTGCCTAAGTTCTGCGGATTCTGAATCACGTCGAGGAGCAAAATCAACGGGGGCTCGCTCCGCGTCTGCGCCAGATCGAGCATGTCCGCAATCTCGACGTAGGGATAGTCGCTCACTTCAGCCAGGATGCCTTGATGGCTGTCCGTGATCCGATCGAGCGCGGGCCGCTTCACGCGCTGAATCGGGATCGATCGCTCTTGCGCGATCTGAATCACGTCGGTCAGATGTCCGCGTTCTTGCACGCCCTCGGCGATCAGCAGCTTGTACACTTGCCGCCGATTCGCGCGAAGCATTTCGTAGACCGCGTTGCGACCCCAGATCGTTTCTTTCATTGTCACCTAAATGATCCACGAAGGACACGAAGTTGCGCTAAGTTTCTTGGTGCTTCTTCGTGTCCTTCGTGGATAAAAAATCCTACCTACTTGGTTAAGCGGTAAGTCGTGCCGCCGCGCCCGTCTTCGAGGACAACGCCCAGCGCCGCCAGTTGATCGCGAATTTGATCGCTGCGCTTGAAGTCCTTCGCCTGGCGGGCATCCTTCCGCATCTCGATCAGCATCCGCACCAGGCCGTCCACCAGTTCGTAATTCGCTTCCTGCTTGAACTCGTCGGGGATGACGCCCAGCACCGTGCCGCCGTAATCGCGATAGAGTTGATCGATCGCTTCGAGCGTGCGCTTCCCGATCGGCTGGCCGGAGTTCAAGAGCGTGTTCACCTCGGTGGTCAATTGATTCAACACACCCAGCGCCGCGGGCGCGTTGAAGTCATCATCCATGGCTTCCTTCAAGGACGCGCGATAACGATCGAGCGTGGCCACCAACTCCGCGCTTTCAGCGATCTGCGTCGCAGGTAACTGCGCCGCGTCCCGCAAGCGATCGCGCACGCTGCGCACCGGCACCAACACACGCTCCAATCCCTTTGCTGCGGCTTCAATCGCCCCGTCGCTGAAGTCGATGGGGTTGGAATAGTGACTGCTCAAAATGAAATAGCGAATGGCCTCGGGCGAATACTTCTTCAACGCATCGGTCACGTTCAACACGTTGCCCAGGCTCTTGCTCATCTTCACGCCCTCCAGCGTGAGCGAACCGGTGAGCAGCCAGGTGTTGGCAAAAGGCTTGCCGGTAGCCGCTTCGGCCTGTGCGATCTCGCATTCGTTATGCGGGAAGATGTTGTCCACGCCGCCGCCGTGGATGTCGAACGTTTCGCCCAAATACTTGGTCGCCATGACGGAGCATTCAATGTGCCAACCGGGATAGCCCCAACCCCACGGACTGGGCCAGCGCAGAATATGCTCCGGGTCGGCTTTCTTCCACAGGGCGAAGTCGGCGGGATGCCGCTTGTCATCGCGCACCGCGACACGCGCCCCTTCTTCCAGTTCTTCCACATGCCGGCCGGACAGCTTGCCATAGTCCGCAAACTTCTCCACAGAGAAGTAGACCGAACCATCGACTTCGTAGGCATAGCCTGCTTCGATTAGATGCTTGGTCATCTCGATCTGTTCAGGAATGTGCGCCGAAGCACGCGGCGAAATATCAGGCCGGGTCACGCCCAGCGCATCCATCGCCGCGAAATAGGCGCGCGTATAACGCTCCACCACTTCCATCGGCTCGCTGCGCTCACGGCGTGCGCCCTTCATGATGCGATCTTCGCCGGTATCGAGTAAGTGGCCGACGTCGGTGATGTTCTGCACGTAACGCACGCGATAGCCGCTGAAGCGCAGATAGCGCACGATCACGTCGAACGACACGTAGGTCTTGGCGTGGCCGATGTGCGGATAATCATAGACCGTGGGGCCGCAGACATACATCGTCACCAGATCAGGATCGATCGGTTTGAATTCTTCTTTCCGGCGGGATAAGACGTTGTAAACTTGAATGGGCATGCTGAGTTCCTCATAAGGAAAGTCGTGGCAATCTTCACCGAGCGTCCCCCCGGCACACTCAATGTGATATTTTACACCACAACGGGGCTGATTCAGTTGTTATTAGAAGATAAATCGGGTTTGGCAAAGATCATGCGGCCGGCCGCCGTCTGCAGGACTTTCGTCACGACGACATTGATCGTATTGCCGATGAAGCGGCGGCCTTCCTCCACGACAATCATGGTGCCGTCGTCCAGATAGCCCAGGCCCTGCCCGACCTCTTTGCCCTCTTGAATGATCTCAATCCGCATCGTTTCGCCAGGCAAGAACACCAGGCGCACCGCGTTAGCCAACTCGTTGACGTTGAGCACGGTCACGCCCTGAATCTCGGCCACCCGATTCAGATTATAGTCGTTGGTCAGGATGGGACACTTCAGGCGCTTCGCCAGTGTGATGAGCTTGTCGTCGACCTCGCGCACTTCCTCCACTTCCATGTCGGTGATGCGCAAAGGGCGGGCGGTGTCTTTCTGCATCCGATTGAGAATGTCCAGCCCCCGGCGGCCGCGATTGCGGCGCAGCGCGTCGGACGAATCGGCGATGTGCTGCAATTCGTTCAGCACGAAGCGCGGTACCAGCATGACGCCGCTGAGGAAACCGCTCCGGCTGATGTCGGCGATGCGGCCGTCAATGATGACCGAGGTATCCAGCAACACGGAACGTTCATCTAACAGCGCCGGAACGGCCTCGGTCGCGCGGAGGGATAATCGGCCGGAAAATAGCTGCGCAAAATCACGCCGTCGGCTGATGAGGGTGGTCATTCCCAGCAGGCCAAAAATGATCGCGACGATGAGCGGCAGGATCTCGCGTAAGGGCGAGGGCAAAAACGACAGCGGGAATGACAACAGGACGGCAATCAACAAACCCAGCACCAGGCCGGTGACGGCGGCGACCAGATCGGTAGCCGGCGTCTGTTTGATGCGCTGCTGCAACGCGCGATAGGGACGGGTCGTAATAAAGGGCGTGGCCACAAAACCGATGAGGGCGCCCAACAGAATGGAAATGATGATCGCCGCCAGACCGTCTTGCAGCGACACTCCGCCCGCCCCCACCAGCGCCTGCCCCAGGTAAAACCCACCCAGGCCAAAAACTAACAGCCCGATGAACCGCACAACCAGCTCAATTCTCATTCGCTCACCTCATCCTCCATCAGGGGGGAAACCCGGCCTAAAAACAAAAAGAGTGCGCCCCGCGGCACACTCATTCGCTCTGTTTTACAACGCAGCTTGGTCAAATCAGAACCAGAGTCCCAATGTGATCACAGTTGCCGCCAGCCAGCAATAAAGCCGGAATGAGTGGTCTGGACGCGGCCAGGAAACCCAGCGACAGTCGGCAAAATAAGATGGATGATGTCCGCTGTCGCCGTTAAGGATCATCATAACACATCTCGCAGCTTTTCGCATGGTAGCACGGGCGATCACAAAAGTCAACCAGAGTCGCGTTAGAAAATGCGAACAGACTCCCGCAGGTGAGCGTTACGCGCTGATTGGGCCACGGACCTGCTCTAACAGCGCGATCAGTTCCTGTAATTCATCGGGGGTCAGGGCGTTGAACAGCACGGCGTAGTTCTGTTCGGTCAGATCTTCCACCACCTGGCGCGCCTGACGGCCGGCGGTGGTCAATTTGTAGATGTCGTCGGCGGTGTGCGAGACTTCGCCGCCGGAGTGCAGCGCGGAAATGGCCGACTTGAAATCTTTGTCATTCAACTGCGCCACCGCCGCGCGCAGCTGGTCATACGGCAGAGGCTGCCCGGCTTTGAACAGCGCCGTACTGACCGCAATGCGCGGACCGCTCCAACCATCTTCACGCCAGGCGGCGATATGGGCATCATCGCGGAACACGGCGATCGCCGTGACCCGCCGCTCGGCATACACCCAGGGACGATGGATGTCGGGGAAGATGCTGCGCGCCGCATTGGTGATGGGCGCCGGCACCTCCGGTTGACGCACCAGGAACGCCACCACCCGATCGGCCAACTCGCCCAACCGCTGCGTCGTGGCATCGCTCAAGCGATCGTGGCGGGCAATGGCCGCAAAATAATCACGATACATTTGATCGACCAGCTTGCGCCCGGCCTCGGCCGCCCGATAGCGACTGGCCTCCGACTTCTCGGTGAATTTCTTCGCGACCAGAGACTCCAGTTGTTGCGCGTAGGTGGAAATGGAAGAATAGGGCCCGAAGGTGAGGAAATCGCCGGGTACCATGGTGCCGGGAAAATAACGGAAGCGGTTGAGCAACCAGAATTCTTCGCGAGTCAGGCCAGCTTTCTCTGCACCTTTACGGAATTGGCCGCCATCGTCCTGCAAATAGTTCAACGCTGCTAGAATCAGCGCATACAACTCAGCACTCGTGGGTGCCATAGGCCGCCCTTACACGCAAGATGAGCAAACTATACTCAGTGCGGCGATATTTGTCAAAAGTAACGCCTGCGGCGAGTATAACGCAAAAGTGTTGGTGACTTGTGGGATATGCTCCTGCTGGATGGCACATCCAGCGCGAGCGTGGCCGGGCAGTATGCCCACCCAACAGTTTTGCTGTATACCCGCCTGCGGCTGCCTCCCACTGGATCACACCGCAGGCGTTATGACTTAGTGGCGCAGCGCTGCTTCCATCAGCTGCTGTATGCGCGGCACCATCTCCGCCGGATTGGGCAGCAGCCCTTCCAGCAGTAAGGCACTTTCATACAACTGCTGAATGCTGGCGTCGAGTAAAGCGTCATTCTGTTTGCTCTGAGCCAGGGCGGCCATATCGGCGATGAGCTGGTGACCGCGATTGATCTCCATGATCTTCTTGGGAATTTCGTAGTCCTGCCCCAGCAGCCGCTTCACCCGCTGCATATCGCGCTCGGCCGCCTCTTCCGGCGAGACGAGACGGCACGGACTGTCCGTCAGCACTTTCGATTCCCGCACGTCGGTGAGCTTCTCGCCCAGCACTGTCTTGATGCGGGCGATCAGCTGCGCGTAATCCTCATCGGCCACCTTGGACTCGATCGGCTGATCGCCCGAAGCCGGTAGATCGAGCTTGGCATCGTCGACGTTTTGCAGCTTCTTGTCGTTGAAGTCTTTGAGCGTGACGACCATGAAGCTATCCAGCGGCTCGGTCAGATACAGCACTTCCAGTTCGTGCTTGCGGAAGTAATCGAGGTGCGGGCTGCTCGCGATCGAGTGCACGTCATCGCCCAGGATGTAGTAGATCGCGTCTTGCTCCGGCTTCATCCGCTCGACATATGCCGCTAATGACACCCAGTCGTCGCCGCCCCGATTAGACTTGAAGCGCAGCAGCTTCGCCAAATCGGCCTGGCTGGCCGGTTCCGTCGCCACACCTTCTTTGATGAACGGACCAAATTCCTTCCAGAACGTCGCATACTTCGCAGCGTCTTGCTGACCCAGATCTTCCAACTCGCCGATGAGCTTGTGCGTCAACGTCGATTTCAACTTCGCCATGGCGCGATTATTCTGAATCGATTCGCGGCTGACGTTGAGGGGCAAATCCTCCGAATCGACCACGCCCTGCACAAAGCGGAAGTACGGCGGCAGCAATTCTTTGAAGTATTCCTGGATGAGCACTTTGCGGCCATACAATTTCAGGCCGTCATCTTTGCGCAGACTGAACATGTTGCGCTCGCGTTTGGCCGGAATGTACAGCACGGCGTGCACATCTACCGGCACATCGGCCACAAAGTGCACATGCAGCAGCGGCGCTTCAAAGTCCAGCGTCAACTGCTTATAGAAGTTGTCGTACTGCTCGGCCGTCACTTCACGCGGCGACTGCCGCCACAGGGCCGTTTGCTGATTCGCCGTATGATCTTTGACGGTGATGGGGAACGAGACAAAATCGCTGTGCTTCTTGATGATCTGCTCGATCTTCCACTCCTCGGCGTATTCGGCCGCATCTTCCTTCAACCGCACGAGGATCTCCGTACCCCGATCGGCGCGTAGCGTCTCCGCATCTTCGAGCGTATAGGTGTTATCGCCTTTCGACGTCCAGCGCACCGCGGCCGCTTCGGGCTGATACGAGCGCGAGGTCACGGCCACTTCTTCGGCCACCATGTAGACCGAGTAGAACCCCACGCCGAACTGTCCGATCACGTCCGCCGGTTTCTTTTCGGCTTGCAGCTTCTTCAAGAACTCGGCTGCGCCCGAATGCGCGATGGTGCCCAAGTTCTCGACAATCTCGTCGCGCGTCATACCGATGCCCGTGTCGCGGATGGTGAGGGTGCGCGCGTCTTTGTCGCACTCGATCGTGATCTTCAACTCCGCGTCGGGATCGACCACGTCGCGGTTGGTCAGCAGCTCGAACTGCACGCGGCTCAACGCGTCGGACGCGTTGGAGATCAACTCGCGCAGGAAAATGTCCCGGTCGGTGTACAGCGAATGAACCAGGATGTTCAACAATTGCTGGATTTCGGCTTTGAATTCGTGAGATTCAGTTGTCATGAGTGTTCCCTCGTTAGGATGTGTGTGAAATAGGATAACAAAGAAATGTTAGAAGAATGCAAGAGACGCGTTGGTTGTTGATTGCTCATTGATCATTGTTAATTGATCATTGTTCATTTCAATAGCTTCTTCAGCCCGATGATCTCCTGCTCGGTCACCTGCGGCCCGGCGTGCGGCTCGATCGACAGCGCTTGCTCGACGGCTTTGCGCCAACGCACCAGGCGATCGGCCACCTGGGTTTCGTAGCCTTGATCGCTCGGCTCGTAGAAGCGCATGCCCTTGATGGCGTCCGGTAGATAATTCTGCGGGATGTGATGCCCCTCGAATTGATGTGGATACTGATAGCCCTGCCCATGCCCCAAAGCCTTCGCATCCCGATTGGCATCCTGCAAATGGATCGGCACATCGACCTTGCCTTCTGCCTCCACTTGCTTCAAGGCACGGAAGTAGCTGCCCGCCGAGTTGCTCTTGGGCGCGGTCGCCAGATACAACGTCGCCTCGACGATAGGATACACGCCTTCCGGCAAACCCATGAACGTGAAGGCTTGAGCGGCCGCATTCGCCACCACCAACCCCATCGGATCACCCAGACCGATGTCTTCTCCCGCCAGAATCAATAAGCGGCGCAAGATGAAACGCGGATCTTCTCCGGCGTACAACATCTTCGCCAGCCAATAGAGCGCCGCGTCGGGATCGGAACCGCGCACACTCTTGATGAACGCGCTGATCGTGTCGTAGTGCGCGTCGCCGTCTTTGTCATACAGGATGGCGCGACGCTGAATCGACTCCTGCGCCACCTCCGACGTGATGTGGACATGGCCGGCAGAGTCCGGCAGCGTCGATTCGACGGCGAGTTCCAGCGCGTTCAACGCATTGCGCGCATCGCCGCCCGCCACGTGCACTAAATGATCCAGCGCTTCTTGATCGAGATCGATCAGCAGGCCGCCGTAGCCGCGCTCCACATCCATGAGCGTGCGATTGATCAAGTCGCGCACATTCTCATCGGACAGCGGTCTGAGTTGGAAGACGCGTGAGCGGCTGACCAGCGGCCCGATGACTTCGAAATAGGGATTCTCCGTGGTCGCGCCGATCAAGATGAGCGTGCCGTTTTCCACGTGCGGCAGCAGCGCATCCTGCTGGGCTTTGTTGAAACGATGAATCTCATCAATGAGCAGGATGGTGCGCTGGTGATACAACTTCAAGCGCTCTTTCGCCTCGTCGACGATGCGGCGGATGTCGCCCACGCCTGACATCACGGCGTTGATCTGCTCGAAGTGGCTGCGCGTGGTGTTGGCGATGATCATGGCCAGCGTGGTCTTGCCCGTGCCCGGCGGCCCCCACAACAAGATCGAGGAGAATAGCCGATCGGATTCGATGGCGCGCCGCAAGAGCCGCCCCGGTCCGACGAGATCGTCTTGCCCCACGTACTCGTCGAACGAACGCGCGCGCATCCGCGCAGCCAACGGCTGGCTGCGGGCGATCATTTCCTGCGCGGCGTGATCGAACAGATCGGGAGCGGGAGAAGAGGCGCGTTTCATCACAAGCCTGATTTACTCGAGAGTGAGGAGCGCGCAACGATAATCGAAGATCTGTTGAGACAGTTCAAAGGCTGGGCGCGGCAAGATTTGTGGAGCCTCTGCAAAATAGAGATCATTGACGTACACGAATTGCTCGTTGATGCCCACCACGACGACAACGTGATTGGAAGCGATCGACCAGTAGGGCAGATCGGCGGTATTCACAAAAGCAATGATGGGCTGTTGGCGGCGCAAGGCTGCTTCGATCTCAGCTAATGACAGTTCGCGCAAGGCTACATGAATGTTGATCTGTTCCAGACGCAGAATATTCTCAGACGGAGTTCCAAACCAGCGTGTACCCAGCAGTTGAACCAGGTGCTCGTAAGACTCGTTGCGGCCTAGATAAGACAAAACCATTTGCACGCAAATGGGCAGGCAATCAGACTCGACCTGCTGACGCAGGTGTGACACGGCGAGCAAGGTCTTCGGCATGATGTTCGATCTCCTCAACCAGCGCAGGGGTAATCAGCGGCTCACCCGTTTCAACGTCAACATCCACGTTTCCGACGATGCCGACATCACCCACGGAAGGGAAAGTGAGGTGAACCGGCACATGCCAGCAAACGCGCTGGCTGAGAATTAAGGCTGGCGTTCCGCCGTGCATTTGGCTGCTGATCTTACCGTGAACGTATTGTGTTACACGGTGCTGCGCCTCGGTCGCCGAGATGCTGATCTGAACGTCAGCATGAACGCGAACCGATAAATGGCCCGTCTCGGGCACGGGCATATCAAGCATGATGGTCATGACATGCGCTCCTGGGTTGCGGTACGGCCAACCCATCGCTCGGCATGGTCGGCGATTTCTTTCAAAGTATTGTCGTCCGCCAGGACTTCACCGGTTTGCGCGTTGATGTCAATTTGCCCGACTTGCCCCCGGCGACCTTGCGAAGCCGTCGACAAGAAGATGGGTACACGCCAACAAATCACTTTATCCGTGACCACCAGCTGCGGCTCAGCACCAAACAACCCGGTGCCTACACGATTCAACACAAACACATTCGCTTTGCGTTTAGCCGTATACGCGGTGACGTTGAGGGTTGCTGAGATGTTGATGCTGATATTCACTTGCGAGGCTGGCAGTTGCGGCACCATCGATTGAAGTTCAACTGACATATGCTCCTCCCGGTGCAGTTGCTCTTTGTATTGTAGCACACCCGCTTTGCCAAGAGTCGAATTTACGGGTCAACGGCTAGCTGCACGCTATCAAAGCCTGCGCGGCGTGATCGAACAGATCGGGAGCGGGAGAGGAGGCGCGTTTCATGGCGTCAAGATTTCGGTCGTCAACGCCGGGCCATGCATGCTCAGCAATGAAGTGTCGTAGGCGGCTTTCATCGGCGGCTAACGCGTGGAGATGAGATGGTGTAAAGACGCGGCTCTTCCGAAATCTCATGAACGTAGACCGGCCGCTGGCCAAATCGACGGCGGACGGGCACAATCACACTGCTGAAATCCGGGCCGAACTCTACCGCCTGTCCGTCGACCACGGCCACCCATTCACCGCGATGGGTTTTCAACAGTTCAGGCAGGAGGCGTTGAAAGGCCGCGCGCTCGCGCTCAAACAGCGGATTGTCCCCGGCTGAGCCGATCGCTGGTCGCAGTAACAACTCCTCATATTCCGCGTACGGCAACACCACGGCAATCGGCTGGTCGTTGCGCCGAATGATAATCGTCTGCCGCCCGATCGCTTCGTCGTCGGCAGTGACGGTATAGGGCGCATTCACTTCTTTCAGCACACGGTCGACCATGTTTCACCTCACGACCATTATACACTGTGCCGCGCTGCAGTGAGGGCAGTTGCGCCACGTGATTGAAGAGATTGAGGGTTGACAAAGCGGCGAATGTGCGGCGGGCGGTTAATATCGTCATGCAAACGGCTGTACGTGTGTGTTGGGCCGCCGGGTTAAACTGTGGATTTAGTTGATAACAAACGGAGGATGCGCTTCAGCAATGCAACCTCTGTTTCCAAGAGTTCGGTGTCAAGTTCAGTGCTTCTCCTTATTTCAGCCAACGGGTGTATTAGGTTGCGATAATCTCTCAATATGTCGGCTTGCCGACGAGTATCCTCATCAAGCAGTCCGATTGCTTCCGCCACGCTGATTAGCTGATATAGCTTCCAATCCGTCAGCACAGGAGGCGCTCCCGATTTGCATAATTTTGGATAAAGCCCCATGAACTGTCGATCGGCGTCAGCTTGTCTTGCATTGAGTGTAGCCACTAGCACTGCTTCAAGAATTGATCCACATATAACAAGAGTGCTTTTAGGTGCCACGGCCGTGAGCAGTCTCCGGAGCTCATCGTAATCTCTTATCAGCAGCTCACGCAGTTCATTATCGAGAATGAAACTCCAATCTTGATCTGGAAGATCAAGTCGGTTTTTCTGGCTTTTGACAGCCGACCGTGCTATTAATTCTTCAACCCTCTGCAGACTCTCTAGGGAATGCTCCAATTTCTTAAGCGAGCCTTGTGCAGTCACAAATAGTGACTGGCCCCAATCTGGTGCTATTTCAAGTATACGACTCAAAAGTTGAACAAAAGTAGCAAGTTCATCTTTTGAATTTAGGATAGCTATGCTCACCAATTCGGATAGCAGAGTGAGATCAGGAGGCTCAAGTTCGTGTTTTTTTATGAATCGCGCCCACAATAACTGATAGCCCGATTTGAAGCGCGCTTTAGAAATTGAAGTTCTTCCGTGCTCTAGAGCATCAGCAATTCTTTCTAGTGCCTTGCCATGAGATAAGAGCGTCGTCGCCAGCCACAATGTTTTGTCGCTCGTCATGGCCCCAGCCATTTTCACAAGAACATAGGCGGCATCATGATACTCGCGAATCGCTCTTTTCAATTCGTAGTCAATATCCTCAAGATAGTCTTGCATTCATCCAATTCCAATAAGCATATTTCAGGTTGTAATCGCGACAGGCGACTCAACTCGCAAACAAGTGGAAAGATTCCGCTTAACATCTTATACCTAGATTGAAGTATACACCCAACAACTCCAGTCAAGCCGCTGCGCCGAGCAATGAAAGACCTCGCAGGTTTTTACATTCTGGACAGCCGGGCCAGATCATCGATCGATTCGATCATCACTTCTCGCCAGCCGGACAAATGAAAACCTGCGAGGTCTGCCTCTGCCGCCCACAATCCTCATCATTCATGGACGGCGCTTAACCAGCCACCAGCAACCACCTGCCAACCACCAACTACGGCCCCGTAATCCACTCCTTCACCAGCGCATCCAGCTTCGCTTGTCCTACATATTTCGCGGCGATGGCGAGTAGATCTTTCGGATACGCCACGCCGTAGCGATAGGTCTGGAAATACTCCTGCATGAACTGATCGAACTTCGCGTCGCCCAATGCTTCATACAACGCGTTGAAGAATAGCGCCGCCTTGCCGTACACGATGGGGCTGTATTGACTCTCCGAATAAGCACCCACCGGCAAATCGGCGCGCTTATCTTGATCGGTGCCCTTCACTCGCGCGTAAAGAGCCGTCAGGGCTTGCTCCACATAGCCCTGCATTGAGGCCGCGCCATACTGATCGCGGTAATAGAGCGCCGTCGTAAACTGCGCGAAGGCCTCATCCAGCCACGGCTCGTCGATCTGATCGTTGCCCACCAGGCTGTACCACCATTGATGCGCTACTTCGTGCGCCACCACGCCCTCGCGGAAAGTCGACTGGCTCGTATATAACGAGTCGGCAATCACCACCAAACCGGGATATTCGATGCCGCCGGCCGAGGTCGGCGTCTCCACCACATCGAGTTCACTGAACGGATACGGCCCGATACGCCGATCGTACGACTTCACCGCCGCCGCCTGCGCTTCCCAGACACGCGCCCCCGCCTCCGCATCTTCTTTCAAATAATACGAATTGAGTTTCACGCCATCGACGACGTCCGACTTCACTTCATAGTCGGCGCTCATGGCGATCATGAAATCGCGCATCGGCCCGCTGACACACTGCACCGTCTGCGTCGCGCCACTCGATGTCGCTTGACAGGTGCCCGACGCCACCACCACCTGATCAGACGGAGCGGTGACGTTCACGCGATACAGCGCCGTATCGCTAAACACCGTATCGCCCTGCGCCGGCGCGACTTCCACATTCCAGCCTTCGTCATCGTACACGGGAATCAACGGATAGAACCCCGGCAGCGCCAGGACATTGTTGTGCCAGCCGAAGCGGTTGTAACCGATCTCCACCTCCTCTGTCGGCACTTGCGCGGTATAGGCCAGCTCAAACTCGATCGCTTCACCCGGCTTCAACGGCTGCGCCAGATCGATCCGCATGGCCGTGTTATCCAGCTCATACTGCGGCTTCACGTCCACGCCGTTCGCGCGCAGCGCTGTGATCTTCAATTGGCCGCCATACGCCGGTGAATTGGGAAACAGTCGGAAATAGACTTCGGGCAGCGTCACAGTCTCGGCGTTGGTGTACGTGACGATTTGCGTGGCCGAGTATGACTTCAGATCGGGCGCGATGGTCAGATCGATCTGATAGTGCGGCGCAGCTTCGAACCGATCGATGTCTGCGGCGAACTCGGGCTTCATGGCCGCCCGATAGTCTAACGGCTCCCGTGCGGTGATCGTGGGCGGCAGGGACGTTGAGGTGGCCGCCGGAGCGATCGGGGTTGGAGGTGGAACCGGCGTCGTGCAAGCCGACGTAGTCGCCACGACGAGGATGATCAAAATGAATCGACGCATGAGATTCTCCATCAAAACAGCGTTTCTTCCAACGTAGGTGCCGGGCTCATCACTGGCGCGCGCGGTCTCCGGCCCAGCCGCGTCAGCGTGATGCCGGTCAAGATAACCACTGCGCCGACGACATGATAGATGGTAATCGGATCTCCACGCACCAGCCATGACACCAGCGCTACCAGCACCGGCGTCAGATTCGAATAGACGGCGGTGCGCGCCGCGCCCACCTGCTGCACGCTGCGATTCCACAGGATGTAGCCCAACGCGATGGCGACGCCGCCGCAATACAACACGCCCAACCAGGTCGTCGTGCTCACGTTCGACCAATCGGTGGTGAGGAAAGCGGGCGTGGCGATCACGCTGAGCGGCACCGCCCCGACCGACACCGTGAGCGCCGTTATTTTGAGCGGTGCGTGCCGCTTCAGCACTGGCGCGGCCAGCAGCATATACAACGCCCACATGATGGCCGCGCCCAGCGTCATGAGATCGCCGAACAAAGGCCGAGCTGCGCTGTCGGCAGTTTCCGTCGGCGCATTGCCCAGAATCACCAACGCAATTCCGCCGAACGACAACAAGATACCCAGCCAGGCCAGCCACGTCAGTTTTTCCAGTTTGAACATGGCGCCGATCAACGCGATGAAGATCGGCGGCGTGGCCAGGATCAGCGCGGCATTGGTGGGCAGTGTATTCGCCAGGCCGGTGATGAAGAAAACTTGATACACCGAGTTTCCAATGAGGCCCAGCCCGATGATCTTCCAGCGATCGCTACTGCTGACAGCGCGTTCAGCCGGAGTCAGGCTGCGCAGCATCGGCAGCAAAATGAGCGCCGCCAAAGCGAAGCGCAGCGCCGTAAACGCGATGGGCGCCAGCACGCCGCCGATCACATTCTTGATGACGATAAGATTGACGGCCCAGATGCAGACGGTGACGAGGAGCAGCAGATCGGTGAGGCCGAACAATGGGGGGCGTTGCCGCATGAAAGACCTACATCAACGGCGCGCCACATTGCGCGCAGCGCCGCACGGTTGATCGATAAGTGAGGGCATCGGCCGGGCAGTGTTTTCGATCGGGGCCGGCCGCCTGCCCGATCACCTGCTCCACCAGATCGCGGCTCAACCCGGTGTTGATCAACTTCTGCCGCGCCATCTCGATGGGCGTGCCGCTGTCCAGATCGGCCTGCGCTTCGCGCACAAAGCGATCGAGCGGGGCATTGGTGGGAATGGGGATCGAAAGTACCTCGGTCTGAAAATTCGTGCCACACGTCAGGCACGTCACAAACTCACCGGCATCGCCCAGTGGGATGATGGGGATGAAATACAGCGCGAAGTAGTTGCGCGCCTTACGCAGTTCGTAAGCGCGTTGGGTCTTGCACTGCGGACAATAGAACTGCCCGGTGGAAATCGTCTTGTAGCGGACTTTGCTGACTCTAACGGATTCTGTGGTCAGCATCGGAAGCCACCCATGGAGGCCGACACCAGAAGGTTTTGTAACCAGTTGTCGTGATAGACAAAGCCATTCAACTTGTGGGCGGGTGATTGATA
>PMCF01000020.1 GCA_003154115.1 Anaerolineae bacterium | reverse complement strand
TGTTCCCGAAACTTTCGGCGCATTGATTCGACCGAATAGCCTATTGGGACAATTCCTGCTTTCTTCAGACGGACCCATTTTCTGCTCCTGCTGTAGCAGGGCAGAAATGGCAAATGAATTGAGATCAGGCGGCCTTTTTATAGGGCGCGCGTATTCGATCGACCTCTTGCTGTCGCAGCAAGGCGCCAAGCCGCTGAACGTTGCGCGCAACGACGGCCAGCGCGACGTATCTCTTGAAGCCCACAATCCCGTGATCCGGACAGACGTCCAAGCCATGTTGCTCCAGCGCATTGATCGCTGACTCAACTGCGGAATGCTGTTGACGCAGTCTTACAAACCCGGCCTCAGATTCACTTGCCCGATCAACTGCGTTGAGCCTGCCCTTCCTGGGTATGACAACAACGTTCACGATCTCTTTGAGCTTGACTTGATTGTCTTTGCTGTGAAACCCCTTGTCCATGCTGACGCTGTGAAGTTTGTCAAAGCGTTGCTTTGTTTCTTCGACGATGGGAACGGCCACGGCGTCATCGGTAGTCCCTTCCATCACCAAGTGGTTCAGGATGAATCGGTGCTGATCTTCGACCACGCACACGCGCAGGCCAAGCTCCACCGGAACGNNGAGGAATGGTTTGGCCTTGCAGTACCCGACGGTCAACCTGGTCGATCTGCCGCTCGGCGTGCCCCATGAACTCGTCGAGCTCTCCCAGGAATACCTCCGCCAGCACGATGTGCTTGAGCCGGCGGCGAGTGTCGCTTGCCCGATCCAGGTAGACCTGCGCTTGCTCGAGATAGGCGCGGTGCGCCTCGCGCATCGCGGCCTCCTTGTCTTGTCGCTTGCTCTCGTCCTGCGAGGTCGAGTGTCTGAGCTTTTGCGCGTGCCGGTAGAGCTTCTTGAATAGCCGCAGGTTGTAGGCGCTCTGGCGCCAGTCGCTCAGGCCATGGGCCTGGCACAGATCCGCTGAGATCTCGATGGTCTTGCGTATCGCATCCCAAAGCAGATTGATGTCTGTTGGGTAATGCACGTGTGTCTCAACAACAAAGGAGTCACAACGAGCTCCGAGGCCGTCTTCTTGGCCCTTTTTTTTTACCAAGACATGACCGGCGTCTACCACCTCTTGATTGATGCGATCCAGGAGCTCCGGGGTAAACAAGCGCAGGTTGTCTTTGAGCGTCTGCACCTTGTATTCGGTCTTGTCGGCCCAGTCACTGTGGCCCAACATCTGGCGCAGCGTGTCATGATGATTCGCCAGTTCGTGGATCCGATCAAAGTCCGCATTCAATCCAAGCCGCAATACGCCAAGGACCAGGATGCGCCATTGCTCCATTCCCGGACGCCCATTGCCGGCATCCGCTTTACCTTCGCCCTTTACACGGTTCGGAATGACTTCTTGCAGTATGGCGAAGACCCGCTCACGCAAACTCGGCTCGGTGTAGATGTGCTGCAATCCCCGCAAGATCTGCGGAATGTCGTCACGCGATTTCATCGTCAAGTCGATCGCGCCGATGTCCACGCCATCCAGCAACATTTGGGGATTGATCACATTGCGCATAGATTTTGGCGGACCGAAGTTTTAGGGCAATGAACTCAACGAGCGCTCCATCGCGATCGCCGAAAGTCCGGATTCACCTATGAACTCAGCTTCCGGTGCCAAACTTGCACATTGAAGTTAACTCACAAATTCCCGAAACTTCGAGCGACAATTATATGCTTAACCTATTGATTTGAATAGACATTTCTGCTTTTCGGTCAGGCACTAGCTATCGACCGTTCCCCGGCTGTCAAGCCGCACCGCATAGGTCGACCTCGTCTTCGCCGTGAACGACCGAGACTCCCAGCGGCGCCTGAAGATTGCGTAGTGCTCCTAGAGCCACGTGAACGTCACGACAAGCGGTGCAATCCATCTGCGGTCAGGCTGACCCGTCGCAGATCGCGCTCGGGGACGACCCGCGCGTGCGCACGGTTCACGGAATCGTCCAGGTCCACGAGTTCGTCGAGCGCGTCGATCTGCACGTTGCGAAACACGGCCTCGAAGATCACGCCGTCAAGCATCAAGCCGCCAGGTGCGTCAGCTCCGGCGGAGATCAACTTCTGCTTCGCTTGACCGCAACGAGCGGCTTCAGGCCGTGACCTCGGATTCGGGAACGATTAGCCTCAACCTGCGGTGCGATTCTGTCGTTGATTTGCACGCCACATGGCAACGCGCCCGCCCGGAAGTGCCACGATTAGTGTGCGGAGCAGCCACTTGCCACCGAAAGTCGACGCTTGACCCGTGCCACCGGCTCCACCACACTCAGGCTCGCGCGGTTGAAATGCCATGCTCCCCTCCGCGGTCGCGAGCGGCATCGCAGTTGCACCACCGACAGCGCGACGAGGCGACGGACCATGCCAGGCTTCGAAGATCGCTTGTATGCAGTGCTACGAGAAGCCGGCATGCCGGACGTGCCCGAGAGCTTCTGGTCGCGCTCGTGCCTCAGGTCGTCCCTCGCGCGCTCCTGGCCGCGATCGAGAGCTTGATCCGCGTCTTCGATCGCGTCACTACGCGTCCCGCCTGGCAAGACGCGATTTCGGCGAGCGGCCCCGCGATCGCCCGACAGCGGCGCTCGGAGGTCTGCTTCTT
>PMCF01000376.1 GCA_003154115.1 Anaerolineae bacterium | reverse complement strand
CTCCGTACTGGCTGAATAGTTACAAAAGAACAAACAATGGCTTTTCCATTGGACAGCTGTATGCCAACCGTCGCATCATCGCCAGGTGTAATCGGAATCTCTAGGTCAATAAGTACCAACTGATATGGACCAGGCGCTTCGTTTAACCACCGCTCCAGGTCTTTCCACATCGGTGCTCCATCCGTAAGTAAACTTTGTCTACGAATTCCTTGCAGGATGTTATCCATGTCTTTCAGAGCTATGTTGCCATCGCATATTTCGTTTTGGAAGATCCAAACCGCGCCAAAGCAGCAAGCAGCCACAAAGATTAACGCAATTGCTGGAACAAGCAGCCAACGTCGCTTCATGGTAGGTCCATCCAACAAAAACGCTCTCATCCCCTCAAGGGACGAGAGCGCAATCTCCCGTGGTACCACCCTCATTAGATTGGCCATGCGCCAATCCACTTGGTGCCGACGAACATCGGCCGTCCTGATAACGCTGGACTTGCGGAGTTCTCTACTGTCTCCCTCGCCCTGTGGGAGAGGGCTGGGGTGAGGGGTTCAAGATTCGGCTCAGGAGCGAACTTCAACGATGGCATTCTGAGCGAGGCTTGCAGTCTATGGCCTCGCATCCCTGGCAGATGCAGCGATACCATTTGGGTATCGCAACCGCTTACTTTTCTCCGTCTTTGCCTGTGCGCTGAATTATCGGCAAGTGAAGGGTTTTGTCAAGGCAGCGGATTGCCGCGCGAATCTGACAAGCGAACTGAAGGCATCAAGGATTAAACAATCAACAATACCAACAAGAGGGCCCACGCAATGCCTAAGCTCTTGATGATCTGGCTTACCACTGTACTCGCAGCTTCATCCAGATCGATCTCCTCAACAGTCGCCTCTGGCGTTGTTTTTGTAGTCTTGTCAGAGAAAATTAACCAGTCGAAGAACACCACGATACCGGTCTCACCACGCTCAAGCCAGGCCAATGACACAATGAGTGCATGACTCATACGAGCGAACTTCAGCCAAGCATTCAAAATCAAACCCGCTATGACCAAAGCCAAGCCTACTCCTATGAAAGCAACGATGAATTGAGCATCACCGGCTGAACTCGTCAAAGCTGTTGCCGATGAATTAGTCCGAATTAAAGTCTGAAAGAAAACCGCCATCCAACCGCCGACTGTTGACGCTGAAATCACCGCATAAGAGGTAACAAGGTTAGCGGCCAACAACGCTAACCACAATCCAAAAGCCAGCCAGAGACGCTTAGGTTGTACTGGGGTTGATGTCGATGGTTGTTCTGACATGATCCGTTGTTCTCCTGATAAGTTGCACACGATTAGATGTGTTGAGTTGTTCGTTGCCGTTTTGCCTCAAACAAAATGACGCTCGCCGCCACCGCCGCATTGAGCGATTCCACTTCGCGTGACAAGGGAATGGAGATGCGCTTCGTCGCAAGACGTACTGCGTCTTTGCTCGCCCCGCTCGCCTCACTGCCAACGATCAACGTCGAGGGTCGAGTCCAATCGGCCTCGGTGTAGGTCAACTCACCGTCGGCGGCAGCGAGATAGACGTTAATGCCCCTCACCCGATCGGCGATCGCGGCCCACGCGGCTTCGAGGATCGGCACATGGAAATGCGCACCCATCGCGCCGCGCACCACTTTGGGGTTGTAGGCATCGACGGTTTCCGGTGAGAGCAGCACAACATCGACATCACTTGCGGCAGCCGATCGCAGTAATGTGCCGAGGTTGCCCGGATCGCGCAGCGAGTCGGCGATCAATATCATCTTCGGATGGGCTGGCACACTTAAGCGGGGGAATGGCAGAACGGCGATCAGACCTTGCGGCGTTTCCGTATCGCTGCATGACTTCAGCACGGCGTCGGACACAGTGATGATCTCGACTCCACGCTTTTTCAACCGCCCCAACGTCTCTTGCGAACGCGACGGAAGCCGTTCGGCGCAGAAGATCCAATCGGGTGTGAGGTTGGCCGCCAGCGCGTCATCGATCAGACGCGCGCCTTCGATCACACAGCGGCCTTCTTTCGCGCGATGTTTGCGATCGGCTAACGCCCGGATGAGCTTGACTTTGTCGTTAGTGAGGCTGGTAATCATATTCGTTGTAGGGGCGACCCTCGCGGTCACCGAGAAAAACAAAGAGCGCAGAGTGGATTATACCTCTCTGCGCTCTAACGGTGCGTGATGAAACTTACACTTCTTTAGCGACCTTCACCAACTGCGCGAAGCCCGCACTGTCCTTCACGGCGATGTCGGCCAGCACCTTGCGGTCGATGGCTACATTGGCCTTCTTGAGGCCCGCGATAAAGCGGCTGTACGATAGACCGTTCAGCCGGGCGGCCGCATTGATGCGGGCGATCCACAACTGGCGGAATTGCCGCGCGCGCGCGCGACGGTCGCGATACGAATAATACAGCGAGTGCAGGCGCGCTTCACTGGCCTTCGTCCATAAACGATGGCGCGACCCTTTTTGACCTTTGGTCAGCTTCAGGACTTTGTTATGCTTGCGCCGCAGATGCGGCCCGTTCTTTGCACGTGGCATGTTACTGTCTTCCCTTCTTAGAATGATTTACCCTCGGCCCGAAAGCCTACGGGGAGGTGACGCGGGTGAAATACCCGGAGACAATAAAACGTGAAACGCTTACGCTTTACGTTTCACGCCTTACGACTTACTTCTGCTTGAGGTACGGCGCTAGACGCTTCACACGCTTCTTCAAGCCATGCGCGTGGACGGTCTTGAGTTCGCCGAACTCAGCCTTGGCGCGCGCCGACTTGCGCCGGCGCAAGTGGCTCTTGCCCAACCGGGTGCGGCGCAATAGGCCGGTGCCGGTCAAGCGGAACCGCTTGCTCGTTGCTTTGTGAGTCTTAATTTTAGTTTTGGTCTTGGCCTTGGTCACTGTCCTGTTCCTTCTTTCCAGTCGACTTCTTGGGTTTGCCCGCTGGAGCGAGCACCATCAGCATCGTGCGGCCTTCCATGTTCGGCTGTTGTTCCACCACCGCCACATCGGCCAGTTCATCCGCGACGCTGCGCAAATCTTCTAATGCGAGATCCGGATAGGCGATTTCACGCCCGCGGAATCGGACCCGCACTTTGACCTTCATACCCTCTTCCAGCCACTTACGCGCGTCACGCACCTTGAACCCGCGATGATGTGGATCGGTCTTGGGACGCAGCTGGATTTCCTTGACCTCGATAACCTTCTGAGCTTTTTTGGCTTCGCGTTCCTTTTTGTGCTGCTCGTACAGGAACTTGCCGAAGTCCATAATCTGCACGACCGGTGGTTCCGCCTGTGGCGAAATCTCAACCAGATCGAGTTCGGCTTCACGCGCCAGGCGCAGCGCTTCCGGCACCGACATGATGCCGATGTGCTGACGGTCTTTGCCGATCACGCGCACTTCTCTAGCCCGGATCTGCTCGTTGAGTCGATGGTCTTTGGCAGCGATGTGAGTCCACCTTTGATTAAGATTCATTGTAACCGCCCGGCACACTGCCCGGGCGGTTACGGAGCGAAATCATAACACACTCAATTTGTTTCGTCAACAGCGGATCGCTTTATTCTTTCCGGTCGATCACGTCCCGCGCCAGCGCGATGAATTCCGCCAGCGGCTTGGCCTTCAAATCCTCGCCCGATCGCAAGCGGATGGCGACCGCGCCCGCTTCGGCTTCTTTGTCGCCAATGACGAGCATGTACGGAATCTTCTGCAACTGCGCGTTGCGAATCTTCGCTTGCATGCGATCGCTGGATTCATCGACTTCCGATCGGATGCCAGCGGCCTTCAGTTTCTGCTGCACTTCTTGGGCGTAGGCCACATGCCGATCGGCGATCGGGATGATCATGGCCTGCACGGGCGACAGCCAGACCGGGAACGCGCCGGCGTAGTGCTCGATCAACACGCCGAAGAAACGCTCCATACTGCCCAGCAGCGCGCGATGCACCATATACGGCAGATGCGGCTTGCCATCTTCGCCCACGTACTCCAACCCGAAGCGCACCGACATATTAAAGTCGAATTGAATTGTGCTCAACTGCCATTCGCGCCCCAGGGCGTCGTTCACTTTCAGATCGATCTTCGGGCCGTAAAACGCGCCACCACCTTCGTCGACTTCGTACGGAATGGCTTGGGCTTCGACGGCGCGGCGCAGCGCTTCTGTCGCCTTGTCCCAATCCGCCGGATCGCCCACGTACTTCTCGGGCATCGTAGAAAGGTAAGCCTTGAAGTCCGACAGGCCAAACGAGCGCAAGATATACAACGAGAACTCCAGCGCCCGGCTGATTTCAGCTTCGACTTGGTCAGGACGGCAGAAGATGTGCGCATCATCCTGGGTGAAGCCACGCACGCGCGTCAGGCCGTGCAGCACCCCCGCGCGCTCATAGCGATAGACCGTGCCATTTTCGGCAAAGCGTTTGGGCAGCTCACGATACGATCGAATCTGGCTCTTGTAGATCTGGATGTGGAACGGACAATTCATCGGCTTGGCGTAGTATTCTTCGCCGTCGATGTCCATCGCCGCATACATGTTCTCTTTATAGAAGCCCAGGTGCCCGGATGTCACCCACAGGTTCGCGCGCCCGATGTGTGGCGAAAAGACCCACTCGTAGCCGTTATCGAGGTGCGCCTTTCGACAGAAGTCCTCCACTAAGACGCGAATCATCGCACCCTTCGGATGCCATAGGATTAGGCCCGGCCCGACATCTTCGGACACGCTGAACAAATCGAGTTCTTTGCCCAGCTTGCGGTGATCGCGCTTCTTCGCTTCTTCGAGACGCCACAGGTACTGGTGGAGATCGTCTTTCGATTCCCAGGCCGTGCCATAGATGCGTTGCAGCATCTTGTTCTTTTCATCGCCGCGCCAGTAAGCGCCCGCGATACTCATCAGCTTGATGGCCTTGGGATTGAGCTTGCCCGTGCTTTCCACGTGCGGCCCGCGGCACAGATCGACGAACGCGCCATCCCGATAAAACGAGATGACGGGCTTCTCGGCCAGCGGATTGCCATACTCGTCCAAGCCGCCCTTCTCCAGCCCCTCAATCAACTCGATCTTGTAAGGCTGATCGGCAAACTCGGCTTTGGCCTGCTCGGCGCTGACTTCTTCGCGCACGAACGGCTGATTCGCTTTGATGATCTCGCGCATGCGATTCTCGATCACTTCGAGATCTTCCGGCGTCAGGCTGCGCGGCAGTTCAAAGTCATAGTAGAACCCGTTCTCGATAGGCGGGCCGATGGCGATGCGCGCCTCGCCCGGAAACATCTCCATCACGGCCTGTGCCATCACGTGCGACGCGCTGTGCCGAATGCGATAAAGTTGAGAATCTTCGTAACGTTCCATTTTGTCCTCCAGGGTAAGTAAACAAGGAAACAAGTAGACAGGTCTGGTTCACTCGTCACTTGTCACTCGTCAGTTTTAACTGCATTGTTCCAGCGGCCAATCGTCGCGATCGCCGGCTAGAAAGACGGGATCGCTGGGCCGGAAAATCGCGCCACAATCGGCCACGCCCGACCAATCGTCGTCTTCTTCTTCGACGATAACGATCCAGCCAATGACTGGTCGTTGCATCAAATCGGCGTTCATCGTTGCCCCATAGGACGGTCGAGGCAATCATGGCATGTGTCGCTTACCTCGCCGGAGAGCAGCTGAGGCGATGCCCCCAACTGCGGCTAGATCGGTAAATTACGGTCGACTCGCTCGCTAACCGCGTCCTCGCGGTTAGGGTCGCCCGCGCGGACGCGGGCGATGAGCAAGCCATGGTTTTAGTGCCATCCTCAGTCATGAGGCATCACCTCCTTGTTATCTCACCTTCCCTGCGAAAATAAAACGTGTCTCTCACCCTGTTGGGACGAGAGACACGCTCGTGGTTCCACCCAAGTTCGATCGAAGCGATCGCACTCATTCAGCTGTAACGGGCTAACCCGAAATGGCTTACTAACGATGGCGTTCGGCCATTCACTCACAGGTGGTTTTCAGCAGTGTGTGGCGAAGAGGGCTTGCAGTCGATGACCCTCTCTCCCTGGCGCATTCAGCCTGCTTACTCGTCCTGCTCAACGCGTTGGATTTTTGATTCAGTGGGCGATACAGGGCTCGAACCTGCGACCTCACGGATGTCAACCGTGTGCTCTAACCAGCTGAGCTAACCGCCCGATGCGACCCGTATTATACTCGTCTCCGCGATTTGGTCAATGTCTTTTCCCCTCTTCCGAAATTTCAGAAACCGGGTTTCTCCATGCTTAACGTCATTCCATTTGAAAAGTAGAAACCCGGTTTCTCCACACAAGGGGTGAGGTGCATTGACGCGTCCCACTGCCTATGCTAACATACCCCCATGTTGACTGTGGAGATTTCCGCTTGAATACACCTG
>PMCF01000110.1 GCA_003154115.1 Anaerolineae bacterium | reverse complement strand
CCGATCGCGCGTCACGCGGTAGCACTGCACTTCTACAAATTCCCCGCCGGCGCGAAACAGCCCGCGGCCACGTACGGAGAAGTTGGCGACCCGTTCGAGATACGGCCCACCCTTGACGTTGAGCGCCGCTTCGGCGACGTAGCGATCGTTGGTGTGCAGACAGCCCCGCGTCTCAAAATTGGCCGACATCTTTTTCGGCACCGAGCTCGCCTGCCAGTTGTGCGCGCCGATCGCTGGCAGCACACCCCACTTCGGTGTGCGACGGAAGATGTCGGCCAGGCGCACCGCCAGCAGATCGCCCTGTTCCGGGTCGTCCAGCAGCGTCAGCGCTTCGTCGATGACCAACAGGATCGGCGGCAGAAATTGCTCAGGACACATCTCGTTGTATTCTTCAATATCCATCGGCGGGATGCCCTCGTTACGCCGCGCCACTTCACTAAAGAGTCTGGCGCGCCGAGCAATCTCGCCGTCGAGCCAGCTCAATTGCGCCAACACTTCCACCGCCGTTTCCACGACTGAGACGACACCCGGCACCCGTCGCCAGAATTCAGGCGGATGAAAGGTATTACCATCCGGTGGTTCGGCCAGCAGAATGTGCCAGCCTTTCGCGGACGCCTGATACGTCAGCGCTTGCAACAGCGTGCTCTTCCCCCAGCGTGGCGCGCCGGCAACCAGGATCGATTTCAAATCACGGCGTGTGCCGCTGAACACGCCATGGAGATGCACGCCGATCTCCAGACAATACCGATCGGGCCGCAACTGCTGGGGGAGGTCAATGCTCTCCGGCAGGATCGGATTATCCGGCGGATAGAGATCGATAGCGAACGCCGTCATGGCCTGCGCCTGACGCGCATCGACCTTAAAGACCCGCTGGACCAGATTCGCCGGTGCGAGCGCCGCCGGCCGTTTCAGTCGCAGCGCGACGCGATCGGCCACTTCGCGCCGGCGCACCTGGCCGGTGGATAGATGGCGGGTCGTGCTCTCGTCGATCAGCACCACCACGTAGCGGCGCATCAACAGCGGCGCACGCGCCAAGGCCACGACGAGGGGCCGACCCTCGGCATCGCGCCCGATCAGCCCCGGCATCTCGCGCAAGACGTCATGCGTCCCCGTCACGGCTGTGAGCCACGCCGCCTCAATCGCAACCGGCAATTCGGCCGCGGGCTTCGAGACCGGCAGAACGGTGGGGCCAGAGGTGTCACTCGACATGGTTCACGCTCCGTTAGGCGAGGTGCTGGGCCGAAAGACATTGGACAACATCAAGCTCAGTTCCTCGTCAACTTCAGGCTCCTCATATAACAACGTGCCGCGCTCATCGACCACTGGCCCGGCGGCCGGGGGCGCTGATGGCGCAGGCGCGGTAGACGGCGTCTGCACATTAGCGATAACTTGCAACAAGTTATGCGCCTGGCGCGTTCGAATGATCAGGACGACGGCCATCACAGCCGCCACAATGAGCGAGAGGGACAGCATGATCATCAAGGTGTTGACCTGTTGATCGGTACGCCTGATCTGGCCGCGCAAATCAGCCGCAGTGTCCTGAGCGGCTGCCAGCTGGTCGGTGGTGCTGCTCAACTGGCCACGCAACATTTTGAGATCGGATACCAATGCGACGTTCTGCGCGCTTTGATCTGAAATCTGCGCCTGGGCGTCGCCCATGAGTTTCTCCGCCGCGAGTACCTTCGCCGCCGATTGATCCGCGAGGTCCTTGGCTTGAGTCGCTAACGTGACAGACTGTTCCAACAGCTGTCGATCCCGCGCCTGCTTTGCTTCTGCCAACTTGGCATTGGCCTGAGTGGCCAATGCCTGAGCTTGCATATATTCGGCCTGGGCCTGAGCCAGTTTTCCCCCGGCCGCCTGAGCCTGAGCGTTAGCACTGCTGGCCGCCTGCTCATACCCATCGAGCGGGATGACCGTGGGTTGAGGCGGCGGTGGCGGCGGCGTGGCCGGGCCCTGGGCTCGCACAGTCACAGGCGAAGCGCTGAGCAACAGCAACCCCAGACTCAACGTGACGCCCATCCACATGAAACGTTGTCTGCTCACATTTATCCTCCCGTTTAAGATCAAGATTGACTGGTGACCACTTCCAGGGTGCGCATGGTTTCCATGTCAATGACATCGAGTATTTCCAGCCGAGGCAAAGGTTGTGGCAGAGCCGGGTACATCCTCAGCCCGATCGAGCCGCCTGGGATCGGCGGTTCCATTGACTCTGCTGCGGCCTGGCCTTTCTGGTCGCGTGTGGGGCGTGTCGGTTGCTTGCGCAGGGCCGCCAGGGCATCCACCCGCGCCTGCTGAGCGCCCAACGCGATCTGCAGCACCGTCTCTTCCGAAGCCGGCAGCGGATGCGCGAGGGACGGCGCCGTGATTTGCCGGTACTCGCGATACACTTGCCACGGAGAGGTGTTCGCGCCGGCGCGATTCATTTGCTGCCACATGGCGAACAGCAAGAGCAGCCGTTCCAGCCGATCGGGGCCGGTAGTCGCCGTAACTGGCCCCACGCCCAACGCGCTGTCATAAACGATCTGCCCGTGTTTGACGATGGCCTTGATCGAACCATCGGGCGTGCGATCGATGATCGTGGCACGATTGTCCAGTGCTTTGTTCAGCGCGAACGCACCACCTACCCCAGTGATGATCAAGAACAGCATCACGCCCAGCGACAGGCCGGTCTCCATCCGCGCCTGGGCGGCGCGCTCTTCGGCCGACGCCGTCGCGTCCATCGCTTCTTTGACACCGTTGGCCTTGATCCCTTCGACCTCCGCGGTGTACTGCGCGTTGATGGTGTTGATTTGCTGTGTGTTGCTGACGGTAATGGCGGCCATCTCGCCGACATGGCGCAGTTCTTGCTGATGCTTGTCTTCGGCGATCTGCTGCTCGGTGCGCGCCACAATGGACTTCGCATCGGCCTCAGCGCGGGCCGGCGCGACCACCGTCACGTAGATCGCCGCTTCCTCATTTTTGATGGCAGCGGCGGTCGCCGTCGGCTGGGCGAGCAGCTGACGGTTGGCCGCGTCGGCAAAATCCTGCGGCAGGCAAGATCGCGTCGCGACGAGCACTACGATCGCGGCGATCAGGATCAAAATCAGAGTCCAGGGTTTCATGACGACCTCCCCTCCAACGGGCGTTTCACTCGCGTCGCTCAGTAACCGCGAACGTTTCCGTGGAAACATCCAGCGGCCCGCCGCCTCGTCGTGTCCCGCGCTACGCGGGCGACGCGCTAGGCGAAGGCGGACACGGGCTAACACGATCCGCTGCGCCCGGCGCGCCGGGCGTGAGATACCGGATGGCGTGTTTGCACACCAGGGCTGTTTCGCTCGCGACTTCCAGAAAAATATCGTATTGATCGACGCCGACCAGTCGGCCGGATAGCGGTGGACACGTCGCATCCATGAAGTGCACCGTCACCAACTCGTCTTCATGCCGCTCATAAAAGGCCACCGCCGAAGTGCCCCAGCACCCCGGAATATGTCGGGGCTTCTTTGCTAGGTGAGTAGGTGTAGTGGTCATACGGACCTCGTGTCAATTCCGGGCAGCGCATAGACCGCGCCATTCAGTACGGACAGCGACGCGCTCGAACGCGGCGTGGGTGTCGGCCGGGCCGATTGGATGATCTCGTCCCCGCGGATGCCTTGCGCCAACTGCTGCACACTCGCTTCAATCTCACTCGTAGAGATGAACGCTGCCTGAAAGCGGATCAGACCCGGACCATAGACTGCGACAAAATCTCCGCGCCCCGTCAGCTTCTCCGCGCTGGTGCCGCTCACGCCCGCCGCCACGCGCGCATCCTCGGCGCTGACGACGTGCCCCACCAGTCGCACCGGGAAGTTCGCGGCGATCAGCGGCCCGAGGCTGGCGCTCGATGGTTTCTGCGTCGCCCCGATCACATGGATGCCCGCTTCATGACCGCGCTGCACCAGGCGGCTCAGATTATCGAGCATCGCTTGCCCGCTTCCTGAGCGCGAGCCGCAGGACTGCACCAGATCGGCTAACTCGTCGATGGCGATCACGATGCGCGGATCGGTCACACGCGATTGATCGCGCAGCTCCATCAGATGCACCATCTCATTGAGCACTTGCACAGCCTGATCGGCTTGTGTGACGATCGGGCGCAAGAGATGCGGCAGATCGCTCATCGCTTCAAAAGCACGATTCTTCGGATCGATACCCGACGCGGAGCGTGCGGGGCATGCTATCAACACGAACTGCACCTGTCGCCGATGATGCAGCAGCGCCAGCGACATGATCATCGTCTGCAGCAAGGCGGACTTGCCAGAGCCGGTCGTACCAGCCACCAGCACATGCGCCACTTCAGGTGACGGCAGGCGAATCAACAACGGCGCGCCGTCATCGGCCACTCCCAGGATAGCCGTGCCGAACGGAATTCGCGTCGAAGGGATGCGTGCACATAGCGGAAACAACTTCAACAGCTGCGGATCATGGCGCGGCACGTCGATGCGGACGGTGCGGCCCTGTGCGGTTACGCGGGCACTCGGCGCGCCCA
>PMCF01000255.1 GCA_003154115.1 Anaerolineae bacterium | reverse complement strand
CCCGGCTTAACTTACTGACATTGAGTCATGGATAGATGCGCGGAGGTATGCGTCAACCACATACCTTACCTGTCACTTGCCCCCGTCACATTTTCAGAAGGAGGTGACGATGGAACTATAAGAAGCGCGGTTTAATCAATGGTGGAAAAGCCGGGGCAAAGTTTGCAGAAAGAGCGATGCCGCCAACACCGACCCCGGCTCGACGATTCGATAGAACCGTTCCCTGACATGACAAGAAAGGACATTCACATGTTTACTCATCGCCGTTTTTCGAGACGTACCCTTACGGCTGCAGCAGCCGGACTGGGGCTACTCATCCTTGCCATGTGGTTGTTGAACAGTGCACCCGTTCGCGGAGCCATGAGCCTTGCTCCAGCGGCCTCTTCGGCTGGCGCATCCGAGAGTGTGACCTCGACCGATCTGACCAACATTGGCAAACTGGATGCGATCGATCCTGACAGCGTCCGGTTAGCCGGCGCGACCTCACCCGCGGCGACCAACGCAACCCACAAGGTTGGCGTCGAATGGATCAACACCTTTCCTGGCTGGCCGTCGGGCAACCGCGACGCCTGGGATGATTCCTGCGACGGCCTCTTCTGGACAGTGCAGCTCGGTGGGAAGGGCTGGACCCCCGGCTTTCACTACACCGAGAATCAGGCGTGGGAAACGGATTGGAAAAGCGCATCGAACGGGGGGAGTGAAAACACCTACGCCGACTCAGTTGACCTTGCCATGCTCTGCTCCCATGGCGCTCGCGCCACTGATACCAATGGGGATGGTAAGCTACGCACATCGGTGATGTTTAGCCAGCCTTATCATGACGACCGGGATATTTCCCCCGGCGATGCCTGGGGATCCTTTGGCGACAACAACCTGGAATGGCTGGCGTTTGATTCCTGCGCCGTCCTGGACAAACAGGCCCATGTCGCGCCAACCGACCCACCCGCGCCCACCGGCAACCTCGCGTCCTGGTTCAAGACCTTCAACGGCCTACACTTGATGTTGGGCTTCAAGAACGACATGTCGGTGATCCAGCCTGGCGACGGGCTGTTGTGGGGCATTTATATGACGGGGTTCGGCGGGGTCTTGCCTCCGTCCTCGGTGCTCCAGTCCTGGTTCTGGGCTGTGGATTACGTCCAGCCCAGCGGCGTCACCGCACGGGTGGTGGCCGAGGTCCAGAACAACTACAATGACTACCTGTGGGGCTATGGATACGTAAGCCCCGACCCGGTCCACAACGGCAAGTTTTACTACTGGACCCACGGGTCGCAAAACTCCTCTGGCCTGCTGCAAGCGCAGAGCACCACTGCGCCGATCACCACCATGCCGATCTTACAGGTTGTGCCCCGCACGGTTGACTCGGCCTATGTGTCTGCCATCGCCACTGCCATGGGGATTAGTGGGACAATCGGCACGAATGGCCGGTTCTATGCGGTGAGCAATCCGACTGGCACCCTCTCATTGCTGGTGGACATTCCCAGCGGTGGCTTTGCCTTTCACAATCTGGCCAAGCTGGGTGTCCCGCCCACGACCACACTCACGCTGCCCTCGTGGGATCAGGCCGGCACCATCGCCAGCACCTTTTTCCGAGGGCGCGGGGCGGGGCTGCCTGGCGTGGCGAACCGCGGCCAGGGTATCTACGGCGTAGACGAGATCACGGAAGATGCGGTGAGCACCTCCGCGCAAATGATGGAGCAGACCACGGCCATCACCCCCACCAATGCTACCGTCACTTATGGGCGGACCATCTCTGTCTCAGTCGGAACGATTTCCGGCACACAGCCGACCTATGCTCCTATCGTCGGGGCTGGCGCGCGGCTCCTCGTCTACCTGGGAGACCATGGGGAAATCATCGGTATGCAGGGCGGCACCCGCGATGTCCAGATGAGCAATCAGCAAGTGACCATCATGTCCGCCGATGAGGCCTGGGCCATGTACCAGGCCAATCCCCGGATCGCCGCGGCGCAGATTGACCTGCCGACTGACCCAACGGACGCGATCACCCCGACCGTTAAAACGCTGGGCTACTATGAACAGCCACACTGGGACGCCCAGGCCGAGCTGATCCCAGTATGGATCTTTACGGTTGCGACCGGCGTGACCGAAACCGCCGACATCTATGTTCCTGCCGCCCAGGATTACCTGCCGCCACAGGTGCAGATTGATGCGCCCACGCCGGGGACCGTGGTCTCTCCTAGGCAGATGATCAGCCTGACCGGCTCGGTGGTGCAGTACGGCAAGCCGCCCTTTACCTACAGTTGGACCGCTAACGGCCAGGGTCCCCTCGGCAGCGGGGCCAGCATCACGGCCGCGTTGAGCACGGAGATTAAGAGCAGTAACATTTACAGCCAGACCATCTCCCTCGACGTGAGGGACGCCAACGGGCAGCACGGCACAGCCACGACGACGGTCTTTGTCCTGTCGGGCCTCTACCTGCCCGTCTTGTCCAAGTAGATCCAAAACTGTTTCCGCCGGACAACAACAATCCGGCGGAAACAGTCCGGCGCGCCTCTACCGCACAACGGCGGCTCGACGTGGACGCACGCCCTGTTGCCAGGCAGTCCCGCCATCAACGCGGGCAATCCCACTGCGCCCGGCAGCGGCGCGGCGGCCTGCCTCACCAAGGATCAACGCGGTCTAGCGCGTCCCGCTGGTGAACGGTGCGACATCGGGGCGTATGAGTACGGCGCGGCGATCAATGTCTATTTGCCGGTGGTCCGACGTTGATACGGCACGTCCGATCGGGTCGCTTGAATCCGATCGGACACGGTGCAGCGCTCGAAATGCCAGCTGGCAAGTGACAGGCTCGCCAGCTGGCATTAAGAATCCAATTCTAAGGAGGAACAATGGGCAGTTTCGTCAGCAGGTTTTTCAGGTCGATCAAAGAAGTGGGACAGTCTGTGGACCCCGATGCGCTTCGTATCAAGCAAGCGCTCACCGGCGGGATCGCCAGAGTGATCGAACAGGGCAATAAGGACTACAGTCGCAAACATATCAATCTAAAAATCCCCCTGCGCCTGGAAATCACGCCACCGAATGGCGGCGCTCCCTACCCGACAATTTCGGTGTGGGACCTTGATCCCGCTAACGAGTCAATGTTACAGGTCGGCAAAACAATTCCCGTCAAGATCGACGTTCAAAATCCGAAAATCATTTATCCTGATGTGCTCTGGGCGATCCAGCCCTCCGTCATCGAATTTAACGAAGACGATATGCTGGGTTAGGTTGCACTTCGCACGTCGTCATAGGGTTAGCTGTATTGGCCTTGTTTCAAACGCGCAACATCACCAGGCACAGGCGGCAATAACGCGCCTGCCTCGCTACCGAGCAACGGGTTTTGTGCGGCCTGTCGGGGAACGTTGTGACATCAGGGCGTACGAGTACGGCGCACTGAACCCTGCTTATCATGTTTTGCTGCCCGTGGTGATGAGATAAAAACTGGCTCAGCGAGGCGAAGTATGAAGTTTAAGCCGTGGATGTTGTGGGGAATTTTTATTGTTCCGGCCGGATTGATGTTGCTGCTGGCGGCCTATGTGGCTGGCGGCACAACCATGATTTGCCAGCGAGTGGAATCGACCCAGATCGATTGCACGCTCAGCAACCGACGGTGGCTGGGACTGGTGGATGCTGGAAGCCAAACGGTGCAGGGATTAACCGGCGCGCATATCGAATCGTATGAATGCGATACCACCGATTCAAAGGGCAATCGCCGCCGCCAGACGTGCAGCAATCTGGCGCTGGACACTCGTACCGGCCCGGCGCACTTCGATTTGTTGACGGAGTCGCTGCAAGACATCAACACCTTCGTCAACGCTAGCACGAGCCCGGTTTTGACGGTTCAGAATAACCGCTGGGTGTTTAGCATCGCCGTGACGGTGTTTGCGTTGCTATGGTTGGGGAGCGGGTTGTTCGTGCGACGACTGGTAACTACCGGCGGTGAATACGGGCAACCCGAACGGTTGTCTAGATGATCTGGGCCTGCCCATCACCACCGATCAATGCGGCCGGGCGCGGCCGGCTGGCGGACGGTGTGATATCGGTGCGTATGAGTACGGCGCGACGTTCAAAGTGTATCTACCGGTTGTCATCCGGTGAATGAGGTAAACGGTCAGCGGCCCACGGCTCTACAGGTCATTAGATGTGCAACGCGTATTTGTCAATGGTCATCTACAAATTAAAGGGGATCAACACATGTCACAGTCATTTCAGATCAATCGTATATGGATCGTATTAATCGCAATAGCATTCGGCCTGGCACTGACCAGCGGGGCCTCGCTGCTGGCCGTGCAGGCGGCGCCGTTGTTACCACAAGGCAACATCTATGTTGTCACCCGCACCGATGATCCGAGCGGCAGCGGTTCAATCGGGAATCTGTCTTTGCGGCAGGCCGTGTTATATGCCAACGCCGATCCCGGTTCGACCATCCGGCTGGCCTGGGGCGCGAATTACATCTTGACGATTCTGGCGAACGGTAATGACGGCACTGCCGGCGCTCTCGAGGTCATCACCAATACCACGTTCAGTCTTCCCCTGTGCTTTTTCAACTGTCCCGCCGCTACGATTCAGGGCGGCCCCAGCTGGAACGATCGGCTCCTCTACATCGCTCCGCATGCGCAGGTCAATGCTTATTCTCTGAATTTTACCAACGGCAATATCACCGGCGGGGCGGGTGGCGCCATCTATCTCGATCAAGGCAGCATGCTGACCTTGACTGACAGCCTCATTTCTAACAATTCCGCAGCCAATGGGGGTGGTATCGTCGTCGGCACTCAAGGCACACTGATCTTGGACAGCAGTCAGGTACTCACCAACACGGCGACCATGGGAGGCGCAGTCGGAGGCGGCATCTGGAATTCGGGGGGCACAGTCGTCATCACCGACGGGCTGGTCAGCGGCAATCACGGGGATGTCAACGGAGCCGGGATTGCAAGTGAGGTGGACGGCACGTTAAGCCTGAGCAACACCGTCGTATCTGGGAACACCACCACTCAGGCTGGCGGCGGCATCTACGTTTCATCCGGTCGGGTGACGTTGATCAACAGCCAGGTCAGTAACAACGCGGCGAATGGCAGCACCCAGAATGGCGGCGGCATCATGATCAAAACCGTTGGCGGCACAGCGTATATGACGCTGACGAATACCGCCATCACGACCAATACGGCTAGCTATGAAGGCGGAGGCATCGCCGTGTGGCCTGACTTCACCTGGGGCGGCAACACCTATTTAACGATCAACGGCGGCACCATGAGCGGCAATCACGCCCACCAGGGCGGCGGGGCCATGGAATTTAACGCGAACATTGGCACGAGTGCGAACCAGCTCGTGATCAGCGGCACGCAGATCATGTTCAACGGTTCCGACACGACGGGCAGTGGCGGTCTGGATTTATCGAGCGGCGCTTATACCGTCACCATTGCGAACAGCGTCATCGATCAGAACCAAACGGGTACATCCGGCAGCGGCGGCGGCCTCTACAGCAACGGGAATCTGTCGATCGTCAACACAGACATCTCTGGCAACCAGGCTGGCAAGGCCGGCGGTGGTTATTATAACAGCGGCGGTGTCGTATCGATCCGCAATAGCACTATCGACTACAACACGGTACTCGGTACGAATAACAATCTAAGTACCGGCGGCGGCGGTGTGTTCAATTACGGCACCCTCACGCTGGACAACGTCAACATTGAGGGTAATGTGGCCTGGTATGGCAGTGCGGGTGGGTTGCTCAATCGCTCTAGCGCGACGATCAACAACAGCACCATCGCCGGTAATGCCGCCATTACCTTAACCGGCGGATTGATCAATACCAACTTGATGACCCTCGACCACACGACCATTAGCCACAATACCGGCGCGTACGATGCAGGCGTTCGTAACTTAGGCACGCTGACCATCGCCGGTGGTGACATCCGCAATAACACGGCCACGAGCAGCACGGCAGGTCTGGACAACTGGGGCACCCTGAACGCCACCGGCCTGTCCATCTCCAACAATCGAGACCTCACCGGCTACGGCAGCGGCTTGTCCAATAGCGCAACAGCCTGGTTGACAGATTCGCAGATCATCAGCAACGCAGCACCACTGGGCTGGAGCGCGGGCATCGACAATGAAACTCAATTTGCACACTTGACCTTGCTGCGCGCCGCGGTGTTGAGCAACACGGCGACAGCAGCCGCCGGCATTTACAACAGCGAAGGCACGCTCACCGCTACGTTCAGCACCATCGCGCACAACGTGGCGACTGGCGGACCGGGCGGCGGCATTCTGAATTCCACTTACAACTGGGGGCCGGGCTGGGGCGTCGGCTCACTGCGCATGGATAGCAGTACCGTGTATGACAACTCGGCTTCCGACCAGGGCGGTGGCATTTATAACTCGCATATCATGACCATTACCAACAGCACGATCAGCGGCAATCGTGCGGCGACCAGTGGCGGCGGCATCTATAGCGAGCCAGGTGATAACCTCAACCCGAGCGCGTATCTCAACAATGTGACCATTGCCAACAATAAGGCTGATAGCAACAACGATGGCACCGGCAAAGGCGGCGGCGTAGCGATCGTCAGCAGCACGGTCAGCATCCGCAACACGCTCATCGGCCAGAACAACGATGTCAGCGGACAGGCCCCGGATTGTAGTGGCGTGCTGACTTCGGATCGATATAACCTGGTACAGGTCACGACCGGTTGCGCGCTGTCGGGCAATCTCATCGGCAACATCATTGGGCAGAACCCGCTGTTGGGGCCGCTGCAAAACAACGGCGGCTCGACGTGGACGCACGCCTTATTATCAGGCAGTCCCGCCATCAACGCGGGCAATCCCACTACGCCCGGCAGCGGCCCGGCGGCTTGTCTGCCCACCGATCAGCGCGGCATCACCCGGCCGGTTGGCTCTGCCTGCGACATCGGCACGTATGAGTATAGCGTGGCGCTTAAGGTCTATTTGCCACTGGTGCTGCGTTGATGAACACGCGCGTGGGGCGCGCCACCAACCGATCGGTTAATGGTGGCGTAACCGTAAGACGCCCTTGATTCGGGAACGATCTTAACTGCTCAACCTTTCATGCTTACAGCGTCGTCCTCGGCGCGGATCGTGAGCCGCCGAGGACGGCGGCTTGAGCAGTTACGAACGATCTGAAAGACAATCAGAAAAAGCAAAGGCTTCACTTACGAGAGGCGACTCCAATGGCAAAGTGGCATTACATCTTACTAGCGTGCCTGCTCGTGAGTGGTTGTCGATTCAACCCTTCAACCAGTCCAGCGGCGACGAGTAACCAGGTTCCTGTCGTCAAGGAGGGAACTATGCCAGCCGCGACGATCAGTCCAGTTCCCACCGCCGAAGTAGATCAACAACTCAAGGCGGTGTGGGATCGGCTGGACAGAGGCACACCACCAGCGAATAAACTGCCTATCTCTTGGACACAGGCTTATTCGGTCCTGTTCCCCAACGAGTGGCCGCCGACCGCTAACACGATCTGGATTCGCTACGCTTACGCGCAGGGCATGGACATGGACTTGCACGACGCGGTGCGCGTGGCAGCGCCGTGGGCACGATTGGAATTGCGCGGCAATTCAAGCACGGTCACCATCGTTCCGCTCAACACGAAATTGGAACCAGTGGACACTCAGGGCGTCCAACCGATCGATGAGAAGACCCAGGTCATCCTCGCAAAAGAGAGTGATGTGTCGGCATACTGTTTGCAACTCACGGCCTTGCCCACCGGCCCCGAAACTGCGGAGATGCGGACTTTCTATCAGACCTGGTTGAAATACAACGGGGCGTTGGTTGATCTCATTCGATCGAACCACGAAAAGTTTCTGGCGTGGTTGAATGAGTGAAGCCGGAGGCGATATCAATTTCGGTTCAACAAACGGAGCATGAGGAACAGATGAAATCGTTGCTTTTACTTGTGTTTAGTCTGGGTGTGATGAGTCTGTTGATTGGCGGCTGTACGTTTCTGCCCCCCACTGAATCGCCATGGGAACCAGTGCCGACAAATTACCCGGCGACCTTGACGGCGATCGCGCCGCGATTAACACCCACACCCACGCCGACCGGGAAGACAACTATGATACGACTGGATGAACCCTTCAAACTCAAGATCGGCCAAGCAGCAACCATCGGGGACACATCCGATACCTTCGGCATCCTGTTTCACAGCGTGCGTGATGATTCACGCTGTCCGAAGCAATGGAATTGCATGCAGCCCGGCGAAGCGCGTCTCTTCATCGAACCGATGCGGGGCACAGCGCTGCTGCAACCGTTGTTCGAGTTGACCACCAATCCAACCAGCGATCGCACACGCCTGACGTATGAAGATTACGTGATTCAACTGCAAGACCTGCAACCCTATCCTGAAACCGATGTCGCTAACAAAGCAATCAAGCCTGACGAATACGAAGCAACTTTCATCATTTCAAGATCGGCGGCAGCCATCACGCCCACACCGCAAATCGACGTCACCGCCCGCTTGAACGAACCGTTTCAATTAGGCGTGGGCAAAACCGCGCAAGTGGCCGATGCGCCCGGCGATCTCAATGTCCGGTTTTATACCGTGCTCGAAGATACGCGCTGTCCGATCGAGCAAAGTGTGAGCTGCACCACGCCATCGCGCGCGCGGGTCGAACTCATCGTCGAGAGCGGCGGCCAATCGGCGCGACTCGATCTCAGCACCTATCCCGACGATCATCTTGCCACACTCGGCTTCGACGGCTATCTCGTCGATCTGCTCGACATCGCGCCGCTGCCGAGTGACACCTCGTCCAAAGTGCCGTGGTATCAGTATCAAGTAACGCTGCGCCTTCGCCCCGGCTCCCTCAACCTTGAGCACGCGCACTTCAACGAACCGTTCGCGCTCAAGGTTGGGCAGACCGTCGATGTGGCCGATAGTCCGCTGCGCGTGACCTTTGCGGCTGTCAAGAAGGATGCGCGCTGTCCGTTCGACGTGATCTGCGAGATCCTCGGCGCGGCGGAGATCGATGTTCAAGTGATCAATCAGCAGACCGCTCAAGATGTCACGCTCGAAGTAGGCGGTCCGAGTTACCGAGTAGCGAACCCGGCGATCAAGGTCTATGCCGTCGCGCTCAATCCGCATCCTAATCGAAACTGGATCACCACCACTGTTGCTCCCGGCGATTACGAGGCCACGTTCCTCATCGTCAATCCTGCGCCGCCTGATCCAACGCCGACGCCACACGTGACACCCACGCCCGCGCCGTTGACGAGTTGCCCTGCCTTGACGCGCGGCGATGCCGCCGAGATTCTGGGTGAAGCGATCAAGGACAATCCGGCGGACATCATCCTGTTTCAGTCGCCGAACGATTCGATCAAACTGCACGGCCTGTGCGGCTACGGCAGCGTCGCCTTCACACCCGATCGGCTGAGGCCGCCCAACGCGCCCTTCGCTTCACCGGCGTCGCTGCAAGCCGATCACGCTGTGGTCGCCGCCAAACTTACCGACCTTAAACGGCAGGAAGTATTGATAAATATTGCCAACGTGATCGATGCGGCCAATCCAGCCAACCGCGGTGTCCTGTCCGCGAAGATGCAAACGTACTACGCCGCGGGCGCGTGGTTCGACGACATGCTCAGCGATTTTCCAGCGGCAGCGGAAGGCGCGGCGCGTGTCATAGTGAAATCCATCGACGGGCTGGGCGATCACGCGCTCTGGGTCTGGCGAGAATTTGACGGCGGACGTTATGCTGCGCTCGTCGCGCAGCACGGCGAGACACTGTTCGTCGTCACTGCGCTGGTGAATGATCAACGCACTGCAGAAACAGTGCAACCGACCATGACAACGGTGCTGCAGAAGATGATGCAGTGATATCAAGAGGAGACTAACGTGATACGCCTGAGATTACTGGTGATTACGCTACCCATCGTGACGCTGTTGGCGATCCTGGGCTTGCTCCAACACACGCCGCAAACCCTCGCGGGCAAACGCCGCTGCGCCAGCGGCCCCAATTGCGAGCGGTGATTGGGTGAGCTAGGGGCCGTTCGGTGGCTACGTGTATGGGCTGGCGATCGATCCGGTCACGCCATCGATCGTCTACGCGGGTAGTCTGGGGCGCGGCGTGTTTAAGAGCACCGATGGCGGCGTGAATTGGACGCTGGTGAAGAATTACAACGCCAGCACGGTGCGCGCCGCTGCGATCAACTGGCCGGATAGCTATGTGGGCACTCAAATGCAGGGCGTGTTCATTCACCAGTTGGGGAATCTTTATTTGCCGCTGGTGCTGCGCTGAGCACCTTGTTGGGCGGCTAAATCGGAACAAGCAAAAATGAAAGAAACATCCTTCAAATTGAGCGGTAGGTGGCAATACCAGTGGCGAAGTGTCTTCACTCTTTATTGGTCGTTATGCTCTGCGTCTGTCCGCCGGTTGTTACACGGACCACGACTTCCCAATTGGAGTTGGGCATTTGAAACCTCCATGTATTTCTTGAAAACGCAAGCCGCTGCCGCTTTCAGCCTGCCCGATCCGGCAGATGGGCGCGAATATGAGGATGCCCTAGTGTTCAACTCTTCCGCCGTCGCTCAGGTGAGAATTGACCCCGTCAACCTATCGGTGAAAGGGCATTGGTATCAACCAAAATCAGGAGCGCGCCACGTCACGGTTTTGTATCTGCACGGGGGTGGCTATGCTTATTATTCGAAAGCCCATCAGAACCTGATTGCCCTGATCACTTTAGCTGCCAAGTCCCAGACGTTTGCACTGGATTACCGCCTTATCCCAGAACATCCATTTCCGGCCCAACTCGAAGATGCGCTAGCCGCCTATCGCTGGTTATTAGAGACGGGCGTGGCGCCGGAACGCTTAGTAGTCGCCGGCGATTCAGCCGGCGGCAATCTGGCCTTAGCTTTGCTCCTCTCACTGAGAGACGCCCAACTACCTCTCCCCGCTTTGGGGATTTGCCTGGCGCCCTGGACAGACCTTTCCAACTCGGGCGACAGCATGACTACGAATGCGACCTATGATTGGATAGAGAAACGCATGGCCGACCGCTGGGCGGACTGGTTCTGCAAAAACGCAAACGTTGGCAATCCGCTGATTTCTCCCATCCACGCCGATTTGAAAGGGTTGCCGCCCATTTACATCCAGGCGGGCAGCGCCGAGATTCTGCACGATATGATTTGCTCCTTTGCTGACCAGGCCGAGAAGCAAGGCGCCAATGTCAGATTGGACGTCTGGACAAATATGACCCATGATTTTCAGGCCTTTGGCAATACCACGCCCGAAAGCGCAGAGGCCCTCCAACGCATCAGGGAAGTTGTCGAGAAATATATCGCCTAAAATTGCCAACTCGTAACGGGCAGGCCAGCCTTTTGCAATTCCATCAGATAGACAAAGAAATCATGAATCCACGAGACCATCAACTTTTCAAGCAATATCCTCTCAATGGCACAGCGGCGATTTCGACCGGGGAAGTGCCGACCCCCTATCACATCTACGACGGCTATGGCTTGTTCATAGGGGGCGTAAGTGATTCTGCAGCAGTTAAGCATTTGCTAAAGGACGAATCCCTTGTCCCTATACAAACCTCAGATGGCAAAACCGTGATGGGGATCTGGGTGTGCAATTTCAGCGACGCGAGTTTGGGGCCCCACCATGAATTGCAGTTTTCCTTCTTTGTTTCCGAACGGGAGACAAGCCCCATCGCGGCCCATCCCTTAAACACACTCGTCCTCATGCTGACTCGGCCTGATGTGCGGATGCTCTGTTTTGGCCTGTGGAACAACACACCGAACGTGGTCGCGTACAACCGGGAATTACTCAGCCTCAATGCCCGCCAGACAGGCAGTCGAATTGAACGCGAAGCTCGCCAAGTCCGTTTTCAGTTCAAAGATACAACGACCAATGAACTCATCTTCTCAGGAGAAATAAACCATCCGCAACAAGCCTCCAGGGCCGCGACTCTGTCGCTCATGTCGAAGATTGGCATGAGAGGCACACTGGCAGTGGCCCGGCAGCCCTGGTTGAGTATGCGCATCCTCAACCCGCTGGGCATCGTTCTAAATCGAAATGCGATCGCCGAGGCGTTCACCAAAAATGACGCCAACGTGGCGCGCTACTTCGACCGACAGACGGACCACCTTGAATTTGGCAACCCAGCCTATGGCGCATTGCATTTTAGCCCCCAGTGCGTGCAGTATATGGCTGGTTTCAAGTTCGTGTATCTACAGCCCACATGAGCAGAAAAGCCGATAGGAAATGACCATGACCCAAGAACTGATGACTTTGATCCGCCGACGAATTGCGAAGCCCAAGATGATCCATGATATGGCTCGCAGTATGTCCCCGGCCCCGCAAGTGAATCCGCCAACCACGCCGGAGCAAATCGCCGCAACGGAAGCCAATCTAGGTTTTTCGCTGCCGCCGTTGTACCGGCAGTTGTTGACCGGGATCGGCAATGGCGGCTTCGGCCCCGGCTATGGCCTGTTGGGGGCACAGGGTGGCCACGCCGATTTCGATGGGCGTTCGCTGACGGAGGTTTATCGGCAAACGCATGACATGGCCACGCGTCGTGATGATGCGCCGCTTCTACCGGAGAAGATGTTGCCCATTTGCAATTGGGGCTGCGGAATCTACTCCTGCTTGGATTGCCGGGAGACCGACGCACCAGTGTATTTCTACAATCCCGATTTGCACGTCCTGGCCGATGACCGCCTGGCCTCGACCGTGACCGATGCCAAAGGCGTGGTGGTTTGGACATATCAGCCGGAGCCAATTGCACCTGTCGAGTCCGAGATTGAACCTCAAGCGGTGTGTTTGATTCTGCATCGGCGGTCGTTGGCCGAGTGGCTGACGGCGTGGGCGAGCAAAGCAAGACTATGGGATGAAATGGAAAACTTGCTCACGGCGTTCTAACATGATCAAGATACGAAGGAGAATACGCTATGAAGATTATCTGGTTGAAGTCGGTACTCTGCCTGATGTTGGCGATCATCGCCCTCGGCGCGCTGCTGACGCAATTGGCGGCCGCGGCTCCCACCGCCACGTTCACCGTCACTAAGACGGCGGACACCAACGACGGGACGTGCAACGCCGATTGTTCACTGCGTGAAGCGATTGGGAATGCGAATGCCGCGCCGGGCTCGATCGTTGTCGTGCCAGCGGGCACGTACAACCTAACGCTCTTCGGCTACGGCGAAGACAACAACGCCACCGGTGATCTGGACATCAAGGCGAATATGACGATCAGCAGCGCCACCGCCACGAAGCCCATCATTCAGGAGAGCGCCGGTTCGTACGAGCGAGTGATGCAGATCATGACCGACACCAATGTCATCATTAACAACGTCACGATCTCCAACGGGACTTCCAATGTCGGCGGCGGCATCTACGCCTCGGGCAATCTGACGCTGAACAATGTGAATGTGATCAGCAACACGGCCAGCTGGGGCGGCGGCCTGTACATGGATAGCCACGCTTTAACCATCAATGGCGGCACGTGGCAGAGTAACACGGCCAGCATCATCGGCGGCGGGCTGATCAATGTCGCCGGAAACGCCTCGATGAGCGGCACGACCTTCATCAGCAATACGGCTAATTCGGGCGGGGCGCTGGCGAACGCAGGCAATTTTAGTGGCACGATCCTCGGCACGTTGACGATGATCAATTCGCAAGTGCTCTCCAACACGGCGCCCCTCACCAGCAGCATCGGCGCAGGGATTTACAACGGCGGTTATCTGACGCTGACCAACGTCGCCTTCAACTACAATCACACGGGCGGGATGGGCGGCGGCCTATGCAATGTCGCCCTTACCGCGACGACGGCCATTAGCGGCGGCCAATTCTTCAGCAACACAGCCGGGGGCGGTGGGGGCGGCATCTTCAATTACGCGCCCATGATCCTGACGAACACTGTCATTCAAAGCAACACCGCCTCGGGCGGCGGCGGCATCAACAACAACCTGGGAGCCGTTACGATGGCGGGCGGGCTGATTGCCTACAACGTCGCGACGGATTCCAGCGGTAGCGGCGGCGGCGTGCGCAGCAGCCCCTATCTCAAGTTGGTCGGCGTAACGGTGCGGAACAACCAATCGGCCAGCAGTGGCGGCGGCCTGCTCACCGCCGGTCAACTCATCATTGTCGATGGTCAGATCATCAACAATGACGCTTTCCAGGGCGGCGGCCTCAGCACCGAGAATACCGCCACGCTCGATCACACGCTGGTTGCCACCAATACTGCAGCTTATGGCGGCGGTATCTTCAATGGCGGCGCCATGTCACTCCTCAACGGCAGCGCCGTCGACGCCAATATCGGCTTTCAGGGCGGCGGTGCTTTCAACAATGGCACGCTGAACATCAATAACAGCAGCATCCGCAGCAACACGACGATCACGTACTGTCTGGGATGCAGTAATGGCGCTGGAATTTACAACAACTACAACCTGCAACTCAACAACGCGATCATTGCATCGAACCAGACTGAAAGCGGTTCGGGCGCGGGCATGTTCAATGCCCCGTCCGGCAATGTCACCGCCGTCAACAGCGCCATCGTCAACAACACCGCCGGCCTGGGCAGCGGCGGCGGCATCTCCAACACCGGCGCACTGTCGATGACCAACGTCACCCTCAGCGAGAACGCCGCCAACCTCGACGGCGGCGGCCTGGCAAACACGAGCTCGGCGTGGCTGTCCTATATGACCATTGCGAACAATACTGCCGACAATGACAGCGACGGGGCAGGCGTGGGCGGCGGCGTCGCCAACATCGGCGCACTGACACTCACGGCCACCATCATCGGCAACAACCAAGTCAAGACGGGCACGTCTGCTGATTGTTACGGCACGTTGAACTCGGCCGATTACAATGTGCTGGAAACGATGGCGAACTGTACGCTGATCGGGGCGACGACAAACAATCACATCAACATCGATCCCGCACTCACGGTGCTGGAGAATCTGGACGGCACATGGGTACATGAGTTATGGGATGGCAGCGTCGCGATCAACAACGGCGATCCCGCGCACTGCCCCGCCACCGATCAACGCGGCGTGGCCCGCCCGATCGGCGCAGCGTGCGACATCGGCGCGTTCGAATCACCCTATCTTTCATCGCAAACGATCACCTTCAATCCGCTGACCGATCACCTCACCAGCGATCCGCCGTTTGCGATCACGGCCACGGCCTCATCGGGGTTGGCAGTGTCGTTCAACGCCAGCGGCGTGTGCGGCGTCAACGCCATCACCGTCACATTGAGCGGTGTAGCAGGCAGTTGCACCATCACCGCCACGCAGTCCGGCAATGCGACGTATACCGCAGCCACACCCGCGGCGCACAGCTTCACTGTGAGCAACGCGCCGCTGCTGACGCAGACGATCACCTTCGCGCCGATCGCCGATCGGCTGATCAGCAATTCGCCGTTCGTCGTTGCGCCGACAGCTTCATCGGGGTTGAGCGTCACCGTCACGTCGTTGACGACGAGTGTGTGCTCAGTGACGAGCAATCTCGTCACGTTGTTGACGACAGGGACATGCACACTGCACGCCTCGCAGCCCGGCAACGCGACGTATGCCGCCGCGCCCAATGTCGATCGGTCGTTCACCATCAAGCCGGTGTACAAGATTTATCTGCCACTGGTGATCCGTTAGCCGCTTGCCCTGCGCGCCGTGTGCGGGGTTGCTCGTGGCTCGCGTCCGCGCGTGCCACGATTTGCTGAGGACAATTAGCCAATCTAATTTCTAAGGAGAAAACAATCATGGGTTTCTTGAACAAGTTGAAGAACACCGTTGCCACTGTAGCCTCGTCGGCCCAGGCCGCGGCTCAACCGCCGGCACAAACACCGGCCCAACCGGCTGCTCAACCGGCCGCCGGACAGCCCGCCGCACCGACGGGCGCCGGTTTCGATCCGATCAATGGCGTGTCGCTGGAAAAATATGCTGAACTGGCCGCGTTGATGAAGGACACCGGGAACGATCAGGAACAGTGTGTGGCGATCGCCGCCGCGCACGGCATCGCCCGGCCCGATTGGGAAGCGGCGCTGAAAGGCTGGACGGCCCGCATGAGCGATCCATCTCTACAAGGCAAAGTGGCTTATGCTTTCTTGCCATTGTATCAGGGCGCGTTAGCCAAGATGCGCGGCGGTGCAGAACCGAGCACCCTCGAATTCTATGCGCATGTTAGCGCCGAGTATTCGTTCCGCAAAGACGCCAACGGTAAGCAGATCTCGTATGAAGTGATCTTCAAAGAGAACAACCTGACCCAAACCCAATGGAATGAGATCACGAGTTACTGGACACCCAAAGTCAACGATCCCAGCGATCCGTCTGCCACCAAGTTCGCGGAGTTGGTGCAAAAGGAATCCGACCGCATCTTTGGCATCAGACGCTAAAGGCTCTGATGATGTTCGATTCTCGAATTCGGGAATCACCGTAGGGGCGAGGCTTGCCCGCGCCCTTGCCTAACACGGCGGGCGTCGCCCCTACGCTTACCGATTCTACAAGGAGACACCATGTTGCAATCACGCATCACTCGTCATTTGTTAACGCTCGTCATCCTCGCCTCGCTGATCGGCGGCGTGTGGTTATCTGTCGCGGCCTCATCGCCGGCCGTCGCCGCGCCGGCCACGCCCGATTTCGATCTGCCCTTGCCCAACATCATCGTCAATACCACCGCCGTCGCCGACGATGCCAACGACGGCAAGTGCGACCTATGGGAAGCGCTGCAAGCCGTGTTTCAAGCGAACTATGGCCTGTCGCCTACGTATCACGAATGCACGGCCAAAGTCAACGCGATGAACATCATCGGCTTCAGCGTCGTCGGCGGCACGATTACGCTGCCGACCGCGCCCGGCTCACGCACCGATCTACCCTTCGTGCATGGCAATACCGTGATCGTCGGGCCGATTGCCATCGCAGGCGGCGGAGCAGCGGCGGATACGCATTTATTGCGCACCGCGCCTGATGCGACGCTCACCGTGATCGCCGTGTCGCTCAAAGACGGGCACACCTCCGGCGCGGGAGCAGCGATCTATTCCGACAATTATGCGACCATCAATGTGATCGGATCGTTCTTGATCGACAACGTGGCCGATAACGATGGCGGCGCGATCTATGCCAATGGCGACCTCAATCTCATCGGCACGTCGTTCATCACGAACCGCGCCAATGGCTCGCCCGGGCGCGGCGGCGCGGTGTATATGACAGGCAGCGGCTCGTTCAAGAGCGAAGCTTCGACCTTTACAGGCAACAAGTCCAACGCCGGTGGAGCCGTCTACATCGAGAAAGGGGGCGGTTCGGCGGCGATCAATGATTCCATCTTCACTGCCAATATCGTCACGGGTGATGCCAATCACTTCGGCGGCGGTGCGGTTTACAACTATGGCGGCACGCTGGAGATTCAACGCTCGGCCTTCAATGCCAACCTCGGCGTACAAGGTCAGGGCGGCGCGCTCGTCAACAACATCAACGGTACCGTGTTGATTACCAACACGTTGTTCGATGGCAACATCGCCGGTGATGTGGGTTCCGATATGGACGGCGGCGCGATCAAGAATCTGGGGATCATGTCCATCGCGCGCAGCACCTTCGTCACAAACTGGGCGCAAGGCGGCAGCGGCGGCGCGATTGCGACAGCCGCCCAAAACCTTTCGATCGCCAATTCGACTTTTAGCGCCAACAACGCGTCCGTGCAGGGCGGCGCACTGCTCATCACCGGAACGGCGCAGACCGTGATCCGCAACAGTACGTTGGCTAACAATACTGCTTCGACTGGCGCGAGTGCTTTATACAACTACGGCGCGGCGCAGACGCAGATCGGCAACACCATTCTCGATCGGGGCGTCGCGAGCCAGAGCAATTGCTCCAGCACAACGGGGATTACTTCGCTGGGTCACAACATCGACAGTGATGGATCATGCGGACTGGCCGCCGGCGGCGATATGGTAGCGCCTCCCTTGTTGAACGGCTTGAACTTCAATGGCGGCGCGCTGCCCGTGTTGACGACGCATAAACCATCATACAGCAGCCCGGCCATCGATCACGGCGATTCAGTCATTTGCGCCGATCCCACCGTCAACAATGAAGACGAGATTGGCACCAAGCGACCCAAGGATGCCAACAACACCGGCTCGCAAGCGTGTGACATCGGCGCGGTCGAGTTGGATGCGCGCCAACCCGCGTTTAATGCCATGCCCCTGCCGCCCGGCCCGCTCAACTTTGGCGAGGTGCAGGTCAATACCACCTTGACAACGAGTTTGGTCATTAGTAACGCGGGCGAATATTTGTTGGACGTCACTAATCCCAGCGTGGATGATGCAGCGCATTTTAGTCTGCTCACCACTTTTCCCCTCAGCGTGGCGGTCAACTCGCAAACGACGCTCGTCCTGGGCTGCAAGCCGACCACCATCGGGCCGTTGACAGGCACGCTCTCGTTCGACACGACTGATCCCGATAAGCCCACCGTGGCTTACACGCTGTTGTGCGGCGGCTCACCCACGGCACAGCCTGTGTTTGCTTCACTTCCAGCCGCCGTTGTGCCGATCGAGTTTGGTGATGTAACCGTTGGTCAGACCGTGACCAGGAGTGTCACCGTCGAAAACATTGGCAAGGCCGCGCTCAGCATCACCGGCGCAACCTTGTCTGGCAGCAGCGGCTTCAGTCACACAATCGTGCTGCCCTTCAATGTCGCAGCGGGCGCTTCTCAAGCCTTTGCGGTGATCTGCCAACCCGGTCAGGTCGGCTTGCTGGCCGGTTATCTGCATCTAACGACCAATGATCTGGCGCAGCCTGCCATTGATTACAATCTCAACTGCGCGGGTGCAGCACCCGAATCGGCCGATTTGGCGAATATCTCCAACTTCAAGGCCGGCCTGTTACTCCCCGCCGATCTCACCAGTCCGATCGGCATGGCCACCAGCCCCGATGGCTTGAATGCCTACATGACGGGTGACGGCACCAGCGGTGGACAAATCATCGTGCTCAAGAAATCTACGGGAAGCTTGTACTTACCCGCCTCACCCGTGACCAGTACCTTATTGGCAAGGTCGTATGGCGTGGCCGTGAGTCCCAGTGGAAAATACATTCTGGCCACCGGCGCTATAAATGATGCGCTGGTGAGTTATCGCCGTGACGCTGGCAGTGGCGCGCTGACTTATCTGGGCGCTGCGCAAAACGCGGTGGGGGGCGTTACGGGGATGGGCTACCCGGTGGATGTGGCCTACAGTCCCGACAGCCAATTTGCTTATGTGGCTGGTTATACCAGTAGTGCCATCGCCATTTTTAAGCAAGTCACCACCACGGTCAGTAACTTGTCCTTCGTCGGCTCGATTGCCGCCACCACCCTGACGACGCAAACGCTGGGCGGAGCGAATGGCCTCGTCGTAAGCCCTGACGGTAAAAATGTATACGCCACGGCATACACTTCCAATGTCTTGGCGGTCTATCGGCGCGATGCCAAGACGGGCCTGTTGACGCCGATTCAGACGCGCTTTCAGGGCGACTGTCAGGATGTCACACGCGGTCTGTGTGTCATCGGCGGGCTGGGTAGCTTGAACGGCCTGAACGGCGCTTATCATGTGGCAATCAGTCCGGATGGTCGCAACGTGTACGTGACTGGACAGACCAACAATTCATTGGTTACGTTCAACCGCGATCCGGTGACAGGGCTGTTGAGTGGACACCGCACCTTGGTTGATTCGACTGGAGCATTAGGTCTGCGCGCGGCGCGCGGTGTGGCGGTCAGTCCTAATGGCAAGACTGTTTACACGCTCGGCCGGACCGATCAAGTGCTAGCCCTATTCGACCGAGGTAGCACGAACGGCGCTGTCACTTTGCGCCGGCTCTATAAGCGCGATGCGGGATCGGGCACGCCGGCGCTAGACGGAGCGAGTCACGTCGCCGTAACCAACGATGGACAATATGTCTTTGCATCGGCCATGACCGATAATGCTGTGGCGATCTTCCAGGCGGCCAATCCCGTTCCAACGCTGTCCAGTTTGCAGCCGGCTTCGGTCGTGGCAGGCAGCAGTGACTTCACGCTCGTCATCAAGGGCAGCGGCTTTGTGAAGAGCCTGTATGCCGAGTGGGATACCTATCACCCCACCACGACGTTTGTGACTAGCAATGAAATCCATGCCACCATCCCGGCCGCGTGGATTACAGCGGCAGGTTCACACACGATTGCCGTTCACAATCCCCTGCCCGGCGGCGGTGAATCCTTCAACACGCTGACATTCCAGGTCACCTCGGCCGCGCTCAATGCCTCGATCGATCAGATCGATCCGTCGAACGTCGCGGCAGCCGGCGTGCCCATTCCCTCGATCGATCATCTCAACCCGTCAGGAGTGAAAGCCGGCCCGGTGGCCGTGACGGTCGATGTCTTTGGCACGAATTTTCAGAACACTTCTCAAGTGTTGATCAACAACGTCGGCGCGCCGACCACCTTCGTCGATGGCACCCACTTGCAAATCAACGTCAGTGCCAACAAGGTCGCGCAGCCGGGCACAGTGAACTTCCAGGTCAGTAACGGCGCAAGCAGTGTCTCGAATATCGTCGGGCTGGCTGTGGCGACTCCTGGGCAAAACGCGGTGCCGTCGCTCACGGAGCTCAGTACCAATTGGGCCTGGTCGCATGGCGCGGGCAGTAAACAATTCACGCTCATCGTCACGGGCAGGAACTTTGTGGACGGTGCGATGGTGCGGTGGAACGGCGAGGTTCGGCCCACGCAGTTTGTGGATAGCTCACACCTGAGCGTGACGATCTTCGGTCTCGATCAGCTCTCGCCTGGATCGAACGGCCTCACGGTTGAGAATCCAGCGCCGGGCGGTGGTGCCAGCGAGACGGTGCCATTTATCGTGCGGACATGGTATCCTCTCTATGTGCCGGTGGTGATCCGTTAAGAGTCCGTAAAGACCTGGCTTCCGACTGATATCATTCCGCGCAGAGACTGTCTTCGCAGAGGCTTGGGCACGCTCTGCGCGGAATGAACAAATTGTTCTCGCCGTCTCTGGCAAGACTACCGACATCTTATCTCAGCCAGTGATGTTACGTTACGGAACACCGCTCGATCACGCGCGTGGTCGAGCGCAGAGCACAGACAAATTCATATCTCTAAAGGAGGCAGCATGTTACACAGTCTACCGTTGTCCAGCGTTCAGCCGCAGGGTTTCGGTCCGTTTGAAGGGATGACAGCGCTGTTCGTCATCATCCCCATCGTCATCGCCGTTGTTGTGATCTTCTTTGTCGTCCGCATGACGCGCGGTCTGTCAGCGGGCAGCATCAAGAACGGCGTCACGGCCCAGGGCACCATCCTGCGCACGTGGGATACGGGCACCACCATCAACGACAATCCCGTGGTGGGCTTTGCGTTGAATGTGACGCCCACCACGGAGCCGGCCTTTCAGGTGGAGATGAAGCAGATCGTGTCGCGCATTCAGATCGGTGCGTTCCTGCCGGGAGCTGCCGTCGAAGTGATGTACGACCCAGCCGATCACAAGAAAGTTAAAATCAAGGGTGTGTTGGGGATGGCGGGCGCAGCGGGGGCGATGGGCGCCGTGTCGGCGGGCAACCCTCAACAAATAGAGCAGATGTTGTTGGCCAAAGAGCAAGCCTATAACGCCATTCGGTCCATGGGCGAAGCCGCGCAGGCGACCATTCTCACGGCCACCGACATGAACATCCGCATCAACAACACCGGATCGATGATGCAATTCCGCGTGGAAGTACACCCCACGAATAAGCCGGTGTTTCAAGCCGATACGCAGGGCGCCGTCTCCGATGGATCGCGCACCAAGTATCTGCCCGGCCAGATGGTCTGGGTGAAGTTCAACCCGAATGATCTGACGCAGGTGGCGCTCGATCATTCCTGAGCTGCGTGCGGCCCGGCAAGTCTCACATCTGCAAACGCTCAGCCCGTGCTCAAGTGAGTGCGGGCTGATTGGTATTTTAGCGTCGATCTCCGCCCGACGGAACATCCATAAAATCAGAAAGGGTATGAGGTATGCTGGAAATCATTGACTTGAGTCAGGAAATCTTCTCAGGGATGCCGGTGTTTCCCGGCCTGCCGGAAGTGACGATCACGGTACACGTATCGCATGAACAGTGGGAGGGCATTACTGAGAGTGACGTCGTTTCACCCGCCGTAAACCGGTTGGAATTGGGCGAACATACCGGTACGCATGTCGATGCCCTCAACCATATGGCCCGTCAATACCGGGGCCAGTCGATCGACACGATGCCGCTCACGATGTTCTATACCGAGGGGATCTGTTTAGACTTGTCTCATAAAGGTCGGCGGGAGTTGATCGAGACGGCTGATTTAGAACGCGCCCTCTCCGCGGCAAGTCTTGAAATCAAACCGGGGGATACGGTGCTGCTTTATACGGATCATTATCGGCGCGCCTTTGGGACAGCTGATTGGGACCATGGACCGGGGCTCAGCACTGACGCAGCGCGCTGGTTGGGTCAGCAGGCCATCGCGGCGTTTGGCGTCGAAACGCTATCACCGGGTGTGCGCCACGTTTCGAATAAGGAAGTTCATCACATTTGCGGGGAATTGGGCTTTACACATTACGAGAACCTGATCAATTTGCACCGGCTCATCGGTCGGGGGCGTTTTCGCTTTATTGGCCTGCCGCTCAAGATACGAGGAGGGACCGGCTCGCCGGTGCGGGCCATTGCCGTCTTCGAGAGCTGAGACCATGGTCCACGCTTCGCGCGGTAGGTCGAATTTTGTGTAAATTCGTTCGCCCGCAGTTGAACTGCGGGGAAGCGACACAATTTTCGGCACACTGTCTCGGCCTCGCCCGTGCGGGCGGCTAAGGCTTTGGCTGTTTCCGTTTCTGCGCTTGTTGCTGCTCCAATTGCCGCTGTGTCTCGTCGCGCTGTTTCCGCTGCTGTTCTTGTTGTTGCTCCAGCAGTCGCCGCTGCTCGTCGCGCTGCTTCCGATTCTGTTCCTGCTGTTGTTCCAGTCCTTGCCGTTCTGCTTGCTGCGGTATCCGGTTCTGTGCTTGTTGCTGTTCCAGTTCTTGCCGTTCCACTTCCTGCGATTTTTGTTTCTGTTCGTGTTGCTGGTCCACTTGCTGCTGCTCTGCTTGCTGCGGCTTTCGTTCCTGGGCCTGCTGCTGCTCCGCTGCTTGTTGAGCGTCCTGCCGCAGTTGCCTGGCCTGTTCCTGTTGCTGATCGAGATTGTTTTCCTCTTCCGGTAGTTGCTGCTGTCCCATTTTGTTCTCCTTTTTGATCACGGGCCTGATCGACCTTGGGGTACGTCGCGTGTCTCAGCGCGGATTCACTACGCCTCTCACCTAATCAACATGCCGATCGATCAGCGCCACTTCACCTCTCCCGCTCGGCCTGCACCGCCTGCAACTTGGCTGCCAGTGCAACACACAGGCCCAGCAACTGCTCCATGCGGAGATGATGCGTGGACATCGATTCAACCCTCACCCTAACCCTCTCCCTGCAGGGGCAAGGGAACGCGCGCAACGCCGGACGAGGGTGCGATGTTGACAAGTATAGCGAGAATGAAGGCGCGGGTCAAACGCCGCGCAACAGCGCTCAATCCACAAACGGCCGCGCTTACAACGGCCACACCCGCGGCAACACAATCAACATCACACTGAAGACCACGATCGTCAACGGCAGCCCAACTTTGAGGAAATCACGCGGGGTGTAGCCGCCCGGCCCCATCACCAACAAATTGACCGGATGCGCGATGGGCGTGAGGAATGCGGTGGAGCAGGCCAGCGCGGCGGCCATCGCAAACGCGTACGGGCTGGCGTTGATCTGGATCGCCGCGCTCAAAGCGATCGGGGCCACGATGACCGCCGCAGCCTGGCCGGACACGAACTGCGTGAGCAGCATCGCCACCAGATAAAATATCGCCAGCAACACCAGCGGCCCCCACCCGCCAAACGCCTGAATCAACCCCTGCCCCATCCACGCCGCGGCTCCCGTCTGAGTCAGAGCCAGGCCCAGCGGCAGCATCCCGGCGATCAAGAACACCGCCCGCCACTCAATCGCCTGATACGCTTCATCCATCGTCAAGCACTGCGTCACCACCATCAGCATTGCACCCGTAAACGTCGCTTCGGCGATGGGCAGCCAACCGGCCGCCATGACGAAGAGTGTCGCCAGCATGATGGCGGCGGCCAGCCACGCTTTCGTAGGCCGCTGCGCCTCGCCCGCCTCCGGCAGCAACACGATGAAATCCGGCTCGGCTTGCAGCAGCCGCATCTTGTCGCGCGGGCCGTGCATCAACAGAGCATCGCCGAATTCTAGAAGCAGTTCGCCCACGTCCGTGCGATACGAGCGACCGTTGCGCCATAAGGCGATGACCGTCAGGCCAAACTTCTGTCGAAAATTGATCTGCTTCAACGTTTGACCGACGACGCGCGAGCGCGGCGCGATGATCACCTCGGCCAGGCCAATGGCCACCGACGAGAAATCATCCTCTCGATCGGACTCGGCCTCGATCACGACGCCCAGCTCGATCAGCTGCTCCACGCGTTCGCTGCGTCCGACGATGATCAGCACATCTCGCAAGCGCAGCACTTCGTCGGGGTTGGGCGCGAGGATCGTCTGACGGCCCCGCTCGATCGCCAGAATGCTGAGGCCCAGGGTTTCGCCGATGCGGCTCGCCGCGATCGATTGGCCGACCAGCGGCGAAGTGGGTTCGATCTGCGCTTCGTACAATCGTTCTTGCAGACTATAGAGATCAGACAAACCCGATTGGTAACGCGCGTCCCACCCGTACCGATCGATCGGCGAGCGATTGGGCAGCCAGCGGCGCCCGATGAAGGTCATGAAGAGAATGCCCGCTACAGCCATCGCTCCGCCGACCGGCAGAAAATCGAGCAGTTGAAACGGCTGATAATTCGCGTCGCGCAAAGCCGCGTTGATGAGGATGCTGGACGTGGTCAGCAAGGTGGCCATGCCGCCGAGTAAAGTGCCGTACGACAACGGGATCAACAGTTTCGAGGGACGAATATCGGTGGTACGCGCCATGCCGATGATGGCCGGCAGCAGGACCGCGCCCGCGGCGATTGTATTCATGAAGTACGACAGCACGGCTCCGGCTAGCATCACGGTCAACGTCAAGCGCCACGGCCTGCGTCCGCCCAGTTGCAGCAAGCGCTCGCCCATCCAGCGCGTGACGCCCGTGCGATACAGGCCGTTGGTCATAATGAACAACGCCATGACCGTGATCACAGCCGAACGGCTGAAACCGGAGAAGACATCGGCTGGGGTGATGACGGAAGTCAGGCCCAGGCTGATCAACACGAGGAGCGCGATCAGGTCGGGGCGTGTGACGTTGAACAACAATAGAATGACGGCAACGACGAGGATAATCAGCGTAATGAGCGCGGGAACGTTGACGACCATGGTACTGGATCATAGGCCGACCGCGACAATTCTGCAAGCCGCGCAGTTCAGACGAGTATAACGCAAAAGTGTTGGTGACTTGTGGGATATGCTCCTGCTGGATGGCACATCCAGCNNCCCAACAGTTTTGCTGTATACCCAGTTCAGACGAGTATCGCTCAGAAACGTTGGCGACTTTTTAGGCGTGTGGCGCAAATGATGAGGCGAGTGTGGCGCAGACACTTCAACGCCGCCTTGAATGGGCTGATCGGTCTTGAGAGTGAAGCGCGCCTTAAACGGCCAGTCGGAAACTTGCCTCCACCGTTTGGCTCAGATCCAATATCACGCGTGGCGCTGTTGGCCCTTTTCCTGCGGCATCGATCGACAAGGCGGCGTACTTAAGCGGGGATGTGGCCGGGCCGTTGGTCACCGCGCCAGTCGTCGTGAATTGACTGCCATGGCACGGGCACTCAAAACCTGTTTGAGCCTGCTTGACCAAACAGCCCAGATGTGTGCACGTTGCATTGATAGCATACAGGCCGCGCTCATCGTGTTTAATGAAGGCGCGCCCGTCCGCAACAGGCGTGGTAGTATCCAACGGATAGGCACTCGGCTCGTCCAGCATAAAGACTTGCGGCGGAGTGGGTTCCGTGAAGCTGAGGTAGCGCAGTAAGGCGACGATGGTTACTCCGGCCGTGACCCACAACGCGCCGCGACCCACAAGCGCGAGGAAGTCTCGGCGGGATGGATCAGTTGAGGGATGGTCATTCATGGGACATCAAGATACCTGAAAAGTGATGAGTGAAGAGTGAATGGCGAGTCTTGATAATTTGCGTTTCACTCTTCACTTTTCACTTTTCACTTATCACGTTGATACGCGTGACACTCATGGCAGTAATGGGATGCTTGCTCGTCCGGTTTCTGCAAGCACGCCGAACCCTGCACGAGCGGAACTTCGCGTTGCGCGCCACTGACTTTCAACGTCTGAATCAATTTGCCATCGACCAGCTTGATCGAGCCGAACTTTTCACCGCGATCGGTTAGCAGCACCGTGTCGCCCACTTGTAGCGTGTAGTTGCCATTCAATTTGGCGCGGCGCAGTTCCACATCGTTCGGATCGGCGACGATCACTGTCTGGGGCGGTTCGGTCAGTGTGCCATGGCAGGTCTTGCAGCGCATGTATTGAATATCGAACTTGTTGCTGTAGAGATCACCGTCGCCCATCGCTTCGGTGGAAGTGTGGCAGTCGATACAATCGAGTTCCCATTCGCATTGAGTGAACTGCCCGATCGGCTGGTAATAATCGTGCAGGCGATCTTCGGGCAGTGGTGAACCGGCCGCAGGCAGATCGGGACGTGGCAGGAACGACATCTGCTTCATCGAATAATTGCCCCGGTTATGGCACGTGTTGCAGGTTGTGTACGGCGTCTTCGTGGTCAAGCGATGCGCCGAAGCATGACCGGCTTGTGTCTTATTGATCGTCGGATCGCCGCCGCGATACAGGCCGTCACTCGCATAAGTGACGTGGCAGGCCGCGCAGCCCGTCGAGCGATACAGATAGGGCTGCCTCACCGGTTCGGCGGTGAGATGGCAGGTGACGCACTTGCCGTAGAAATTGATCACGGGCTGCGGATCGTGTGTCGCCGCGGGATCGAACTTCTCTAGGGCAGACACGGCCTTCGGTGATACGACTTGGTTGTCTGTGATCGCGGAAATACCGTAGTGCGCCGTGCCATCGGGCTGGGCGCCAAACGATCGGCGCACCTGTGCGATCGCGCCCGCATAAGTGCCTTGAATGCTGGTGATCGAGCGCTGGATGTGATCATTGTGATCGCCGGCAGAGCCGGAATGACACTGCGATCCGCCGCACGAAGCTTCGACTACGGCAAAATCCGAGGGGTTCTTGCCGCCCCGCATGCCATGGTGGGCGAGGTTCTTGTCGAGGGCCAACGCATTGCCGCCGTGGCAGATCACACACCCAAAGGTCTGGATCGGATGCGACAGGCTGATCTCCTCGATGCCGTCATGGCAGGTGAGACACAGCTCGGGCCTGTTGGTCAGCGTAGGCGTGATCGATTTGGACACAGGCGCGTTGAGTTGATACGCCACGGCGAGGGCGCTGATAAGCAGAAGAGCAAGTGCTGAGAAAACGATGCGGCGATCCATGATGAATTCGGAATGCGGAATCAGGCGCCGAGCTCAACGAGCGTGAGAATGATGAGAGCAGCGAATATCACGCTGGCAATAATCTGGGCTGCACGTCCTGCTCGATTGAACCACACGGCGACGCCGTCATGACGACGATCGATGAGATACGGAATGATGATCAAAAGGGCCAGTACGCCGATCGGAATGAGAATGCCCGCGACCACCGGCGGCAGCGATCGCAATAAGGCCTGCACCCACAAGAAGAACCACGGCGCTTGCGCTTGATCGGGCGCACTCGGCAGATCAGCCACAGGGCCGATGGGCGCGGGCAAAACGATCGAGATGAGGATGAGGGCCGCTAACACGATCAACGCGGCAGCCGTTTCTGTTTTGACCAGCTGTCCCCGCTCGATGCGCGGCGCGTGATCGCCCACCCGTGGTTGATGCGCAATGCCGCCGTCGCGCCGCACTTTGAAGCCGTGCCACACCATCAAGATCAAGGCGGGAAGCGCCAACCCGAACAGGTGCCAGCCGTAAAATCGGACGGCCGTCGCTGCCCCAATTTGCGATCCGCCAACGATGATTTGATACAACCAGTCGCCGATGAGCGGAATCGATTTGACAAGATTCGTGCCGACGACCAGCGCCCAATGTGTGCCATCATCCCAACGCAGCACGTAGCCCGTGAAGTTCAACAACAACGTCTCGACGAGTAAGGCCAGCCCGATGACGTAGTTGGTGCGCCGCGGCAGTTTGTAGGCGCCGGTGAAGATCACGCGCAGCAGGTGCAGCGCCACGACGATCACCATCCACTGCGCGGCCCAGTAATGCAGGTTGCGCACCAACCAACCAAACGGCACCTGATAGGTGATGACCTGGATCGATGCGGCAGCGTGATCGGGCGTAGGAATGTAGAAGAACGTCAACAACAGACCGGTAGCGGCGAGCACCAGGAATAACAACACCGAGATGCCGCCCAAGCCAAAGGTGTAACGGAAACTGCCTTCGCGTTGTGGGATGGAGGGTGGATGGAGATGATAGAAGAAATTCGGGCGATGCGCAGGCATGGCAAAAGTATACTACATCAACCGCCAGTAACCATCCCCCGCACACGCGCGGCACAATGTGCGACCCGCTTGACTGACTTCACGCTCGTTGATGATCTCTTCGCCACATAGGTCACAGTCGCCTTGCAGCCGGGCTTGCTCAACAGCTGTTCCAGCGAGAGCGTGAGTTCGATCGGCCGCAGCGCAAGCAACTCATCCGCGGGCATGATTTGATACGCGTCACGCTGCGCGTGCCATTTCGAGAGAGCCCTGGGCGCATATTCAAACCGTTGTCGGCACGGCCGACGACGGCAGAGACTCCGTTGCCTGCTTGGTACCATGCTCGCCGCTTTCGAACAATGGGAAGTACTTGGCCACAAAACCGAACGTCAACACACCCGCCGCGATGATGCCAAAGCTAATCGCAAACTCCATCAGGTTGGGGGTATAGGGCTGGCCGCCGAGATGATTGAGCGCTAATAGGCTGACATCAAAGCGGTTCAACATCAGTCCGCCGATCACGAACAGCGAACCGATCAGCAGGCCCCGGGGACTTTCGCGCATCGATCGTTGCGAGAACAACACGATCGGGATAATGGCGCCCACGGTGATTTCAAGCCAAGACAAGAGACTGTACACGCCGCTGGTGAATAACAAATCCAGTTTGCCTTCGACGGCCAGATCGCCAAATCTTACCAGCAGATAGAGACCCATGACGTACGGAATGGCTCGCGCCAGTTGGCTGAGCAAGTGGGTCTCCAGGCCGCGTTTGAAAGCCCGCGAACTGAGTGACGATTCGAAGATGATCATGCCCAGCCCAACGCCTATGGCCGTGATGAAGAAGAGGAGCGGTAACAGCGGCGTATACCACAGCGAATGCAGTTTCTCCGGCATGATGAGGTACAGCGACCCGAGCGATGATTGATGCAGCGTCGATAACACCACACCTAGAATCACCAACGGCATGGTGATGCCGTGCAAAATGCGTAGCGGTTTTTCCCAGTTAGGACGTTCAAGTAACACGGGGAGGAATTCCAGCGCCAGCACGGTGGTATACAGCATCACGCAGAGGCCGATCTCAAGCAGCACTGAATGGCCATTCTGATAAACGATCATGTGCCAGATGCGCTCAGGTCGGCCCAGGTCAACCAGCAACGCAATGATGACCATGACGTAGCCCAAAAAACCGGTCAGGATCGAGGGGCGTAACAGCGGCCGGAATTGCTTTAAGTTGAAGATGTACACGATCGCTGCCATCGTGAACGCGCCCGCGCCCAGCGCCACACCGCACAACAAATCGAGGCTGATCCACAATCCCCACGGATACGAATTGTTCAGATTGCTGATCGCGCCGATGCCGAAGGCAAAGCGAATCAAGGCCACAATGACGCCGATCACCACCAGTGTCCCCAGAATCAATACGACAGGCCCGGGGCGCCCAATGCGGATTCGCGATAAAGATACACGTCCGATCATGGTTTGATCTCCTTCTCGACTACTTCACCCTTTTCCGAGATCTCTTCGACCTTGACTTCGATCGCTGCCGTCTTCTTCATGCCGCGCTCACGGAGCCGCACCAGGCCGGCCACAGCGGTCAAAACACCTGCCCAGACCAACGCGAATGGAATCGTGCCACTCATCACGACCTCGCTGGTCTTGTTGACGGATTCCTGCGGCACTTGCGGCAGTCCCAGATTTTCAAAGGGCACGTGCGAAATGATCAGGTAAGACGTGCCGCCGTTCTCTGTCTCGCCATAGACGTGATTGACGTACTTATCGGGATGGGCCGCAAGGCGCGCCTTGGCTTCGGCCAACATGTCGGCGCGCGTCCCGAATTTGAGCGCATGTGTCGGGCAGGTCTGCACGCAGGCTGGTTCTTGACCAACATCGAGTCGATGCGCGCACATGGTGCACTTGGTGATCAACGGCTGCTCGATGATGCCCTTGTTCCAATCGAAATGCGGCACGCCAAAGGGACAGGCGTTCATGCAGTAGCGGCAACCGATGCAGCGCGAACTGTCGTACAACACCGGCCCGTCTGCGCGCTTGCTCCACGCACCCACCGGGCAGGCCGAGGCACAGGCTGGCTCCAGGCAGTGCATACAGTGATAGGGCATCGACGCTCGATCGAGATTGGGGTATTCACCCATCACGCCCGTACCGGCCAGCCAGATGCGCGTATCATCCATCGGTACATTGTTTTCGACACTGCACGCCACCATGCACGCCCGGCAGTCAATGCAGCGGGTGGCATCAAATAGATAAGCAAGGGGTTCTTGTGAAGCCATTCTCTTCGCTCCTCGGCTTAGGCTTTCTCAACCGTCACAAATGTCTGGGACAAAGCCTGGCTGCCGCTGACTGGATCGGTGTAAGTGATGTGTAGATCGCTGTCACTGGCACCGACTCCGTAGGCGGTGGTCAAGCCCATCGATTGGTGGCCGAACCCCGGGGTCATGTATACACAATCGGGGCGGATAGCCTGCGTCACTTGCAGCGCGACCTGGATTTGTCCCACATCACTCTTGACCTTCACGAGATCCTTATCGTGCAGTCCCAGATGATCGGCAGTCTGCGCGTTCATCCACAGACGTGGCTCATCCTGATATTTGTGCAAGTATTGATTATTCTGTGTGCTCATTTGTGAATGCTGGCCGACCTTGCCGGTGAGCAGATAAAACGATCCGTCTGGCGGGGCCAACGGCTCTTGCCAGGTGGGCACGGCCGGTTGACCGGCTTTACGCAGCGTCTCCGAAGCGATCTCGATCCTGCCGCTGGGGGTGTTGAGCTGAAATTCTTCAGGCCCGGTTTCCTTGGAGGCGGGCGCTTGCCAGTAACCCTGCCCGGCAATGTCGCTGACTGTTGCGCCGAGCGGCGCCAATTGTTGATTAAGGTAATCGACCTCATCTTTGTACTGGAAGAAGTCGCCCAATCCCAATCGTTCGCCGAGCTGCTTATAAATCCACAGAGCGCTCTTGCTCTCCCCGATCGGCTCGATCGCCGGCTGGCGCAGGAACGCGCGATCGCCGACGACCAGCAGTGGATCGTAACGTTCGAGGTAGGACGCTTCGGGCAGTATCACATCCGCATACCATTCGGTGTCGTTGGGAATGAGACTGACCGTGACGATGAAGTCCATCTTCTTGAAAGCTTCGATTGTTTTAGCGCGGTCCGGCAAGCTCATCATCGGGTTCTGTCGCGCGATGAACCAGCCGTGCGCTTGATACGGCTTGCCCGTCAACACGGCATCACGAATTTCCTGAAAGACGCCGATCTTCAGCGGCACGAGCGGATATTTCCAGGGCACACCATCGAGACGCTGCGCGCGGCCTCGCGGGTAAGCGGGTTGTGGCGGGCTGCCCAACGCGACGCCGTGCGTGCCGCCTTCGCCACCGGCATCGAACAGGGTCGTGCCCCAATTTCCCACTAACCCGTTAAGGACAGCAATGGCCCGTTCGGTCTGGAAGGAGTTCACGAAGTTCGAAGTGCGCCAACCGTTGTGCGCGAGTGCATTCGCTCCGGCCGCCGCAAACTCACGCGCAATACGTCGAATGGTATCGGCTGGAATTTCGGTGAGGCCCGCGGCCCACTCGGGAGTGTACGACACGATCTCTTTCTGGAGCTCATCAAATCCGATCGTATGCTGCTGTACGAAGGCTTGATCATAGAGTTTCTCGCCGACGATCACGTTCAGCAGGGCGAGGTGGAAAGCCAGATCGGTGCCGGGCTTGATCGGCAGCCACTCGGTCGCTTTGGCCGCGGTCTTGGTGAAGCGCGGATCCAGGTAGACGACCTTCACACCCTGTGCGACGGCCTCAATGAAATCGCCGGTTTCGGAGGTCGAAATCGCTTCGGTGAGATTGCGCCCCGTCAGGATGAGGTACTTCAACTTGGTGTAATCGCGCGCCGGCTCTTCCAGGCCGTAGGTCAGCTGGTTCGCCACGATCATCGCATTGAAGCACAAGCTGCGCTGCGTGCCGTAATTGGGCGAGCCAAAAGCATACAGTAAATTCTCAAACAGCGGCTGGCTCAAGTTGTGGGTCGACGAGAAGATCATCGCTTCCGGGCCATACTTCTGCTTGATGTCCAACATGGCGGTGGCGACTACGCCTAGCGCTTCATCCCACGTCGCGCGCCGGAACTTGCCTTCGCCGCGCTCCCCGGCCCGAATCATGGGAAATTTGATCCGATCGGGATCGTAAGCCATCATCAAGCCGCTCTGGCCGCGGCCGCACAACATGCCGCGCGAGTGCGGATGGTCAGGATTGCCTTCCAGCTTAACGATGCGATTGCCGTTGGCCTTGGCCAGCACGCCGCAGCGCCACACGCACTGCTCGCACATCGTGCGGACCATGTGATCATAGGTCACACCGCCGCTATGAACCGTCGAGGCTGCCGCTGCCGTATTGAAGCCGATACCGGCCAGGCTCGTCGCCGCTAACGCTGCGCCAGAGAGCTTGAGGAAGTTGCGCCGTGAAAGTTGAATGATTTCGTCTGCCATATTTTCAATCCTTGGCTAACTCAGAGTGGTGTGACTTACACTTTGGTCTTATCGGCCCGCATGCGAATGGCACGTTCGAGAATGTAGAACAGCACGATCGTAACCGCCGTGAACAGGCCAATCACCAGCCAGTGACTGGCATCGATCACTTCAGGCAGCGTGATCGCACCCGAGTTGGCGATCTTGTTGATCGCGGGATAAACCTGGTTGTAGGTCAAGCCGAACAATAACGCCCCGCTGAGCATGCCCAAAATGCCGGGAATAATGTAGTCCAAACGGCCTTCGCCCGAGCCAGCCGCGATCGGCGCGGCGCACACCCCGGCCGTTGCCATACCGACGCCGAACAGGAGTCCGCCGAACAAGTTGCCGACGATGTAGGTCGGGGTGATGGGCATACTCGGCACGATGCCCAGATCGGTCAATAGGTAGATGCCGATCATGCCGACGACGAGCGAGGACATCATGAACTTGAGGACAGCCATATCCGTGAAGCGGAAGACGTTGACGATCTTGTGATAGCGCGTCATGCCGCCTTTGTGCAGAAAGAACCCGAACAGCAAGCCGATGAAGAGGGGAGCGATGATGGTCATGTTAGTTTCTCCTGTTGAGAGTGACTACCTGTGATAAATCGTGCTCTCAATGATGATGAGTGGAATCACGCTTGGCGATTCACTCTTCACTTGTCACTAATACTTCTTCCGATAAATCACCATTGCCGTCACGATGCCCGAGGCGAACATGCCCGCGATGAAGAGGAACGAAGCTGGCGCCAGCACCACGCCGCCTGAAATCGCCAGACCGCTGGTGCAGCCTCCGGCGATGCCGGCCGCGTATTCCAACAATGCCGCTGCGAGGAAGACAATGACCCAGCGCTTGACGACACTCTTGCCAAACACGCTTTCCCACTGCTGATCGGGCATCTTGCGCAATTTGAACGTCCCCGACAACAAGGCCGAGGCCAGACCGCCCAAGAAGATGCCAACCAGAACCCACACGGCCCAGGTGAGACCTGCCGGCATGATGAACTTGAAATAGGTGTTGGCCGGATCGATGGCAGTACCGATTGGAGCGACGAGGTTCTCATAGGCTCCTGATGCACCGACGAGTGTTGGTGCAGGCAGCAGGGCGTTGCTCAGCACGAGCGCGATAATGATGACGAAGCCCAGTCCGGATCCAGCCACATAGGGTGACCATTCCGGTTGACGCAGGTAAGCGACAAATTTGTTCATGGTTAATTCTCCTCAACGCCGCTCGTTTATGAGCGTTTTGAAAGGATGGTGCGCAGCGCGCGTAAGGTCTCTGCATCCATCTTCTCTAATATCGGTAGCAATCGACCCATTTCCTGTGACCGCTCGTCGGTAGCGCTGACCGTTGTTGTACGGGCAGCCGAGCGTGGCATCAAGCGCAGGCGTTTCTCGTTCCAATACATGAATGATCCGCCGCCAACCACAGTCAGCCCCAGCAGGAGGCCGGTAAGGATCGTGCCTGCGCTGAGGGGCTTAGGCTTCTCGGCTCGATACTGCGCGACGTAGTCGGTAATCTCATTGGAAGTTGGTGTTGCCGCCGGTTTAGGTTGAGGTGCTGCCGGCGGTGCAGGCTGTGCGGCGGTGTTCGATGTAGCAGATGAATCAGCTGGCGGTGGCGTTGATCCGCCAGTGCTGTTGCCGAGAGTGACGCCCAAAGTCTTCGCATAAGATTCGGCTTTGGCCTGATAGTTGTCGGCATGGCACGATGAGCAATTGGTCTTCACATCGCCGAGCGGTTGAACCAGGCCCTGATGCGCAGCGGCTTCATCGGACGCTTGCACATTCCCGGCATGGCAAAACTCGCAGAAATCGCCAAAGGCATGCGAGATGTGCCAATCGCCTTTGGCATTGACCGAATCTTCGCCCTTCACTTCGTGGCAGTTCTTGCACGACGAGGCTTGCGATCCACACTGGGCCAGGCCCCACCCGACTTTCACGTTACACTTCAGGTCCTGGGGTTGAACGCGCGCAGTGGGATCGACAGCAGAGACGATCGACAGGGCGCGATCACTGAACTGGCGAGGCGCCGCCGGGCCGATCGGGCGTGAGCTCAACCCGATCGCGACGAGCGCGACGAGTATGGTTGCGCCCAGCAACAATACAAATCGTTTTGAAATCATATCCTTCGCTCCTTAAGACGTCATCAGGCTTGCTTGAGCAAATCGACCAGAGCAGTTTTTTGCAGTAAGTTGTCTGTCATCACCGCGCGCAGTAAATCTAAGGCATCGATGACGCGGTGATCGGTCAGTGAATAAATGACGGTGGCGCCAAACCGTTCGGTCTTGGCCATGCCGCGTTCTCGCAGCACTTTGAGATGGCGTGAGACAGTCGGTTGGTTGAGATCCAACGCAAGGGCTAATTCACCCACGCTCTTTTGGCCTTCGGCGATAAGGTATAACAACATGATGCGGGTCGGATCGGCCAGCGCTTGACAGACTTCGGCGTGGAGGAGTTGTATTTCGGATTTTTGTGGTTTTTGCATCGCGTGGCCTTTTCTAGAGTAAACTTCTATTCTAATATCCGATTATACGAATAAGCGTATATACTTGTGAATAATATAACGCTGTAATTGTGTTGGGAAAAGTGCCTGTTGTCACCTGATCGATGTTACATGCGTCATGGTAACTAACATTACAACGCAAGATCGCAGCAATTCTCAATATGAAAACAATTGACGCCGGTAGTTGCGACTTCAGTCGCTTTTTGGCCGCAAACCACGACTGACGCGAAGCGGTTATACGGATCCAAATTGAGAACTGCTGCAAGATCGGATCACAGCACCGTCCCGGCGCGGGTTGTCGCCACCGAGGACGGCGCACTTTCCAACATATCACAAGAAATAGAAAGCCCGCTGTTACTTGAGGTAACAGCGGGCTGGTGCCGGTCTCCTAAGCTGAATAATCTGTTACGAGGACTCGGCCAGATACGCGCGGATGTTGTGTTGCACCGCATAGGCGGCCGCTTCGGCGCGATTGGTGAGCGCCAGTTTGCTGAGGATACTGCTGACGTAGTTGCGCACCGTGCCCTCACCCAGGAACAATTGCTGCGCAATTTCGCGATTGGTTTTGCCTTCGGCTACCAAGCCCAACACGCGCATTTCCTGTTCGGTCAGCTGGCTGAAAGCCGATTGTTCATCCTTGCGTTGGGCTTCGCGCACGCGCGCAAACACGCGCTGGGTCAAAGTCGGATCCAACAGCGAATCCCCCCGCCCCACCGATTCGATCGCGCGCACCAGATCGTCGCCGCCGATTTGCTTCAACACATAGCCTGCCGCACCCGCCGCAATCGCCTCAAAGAGCATATCGTCTTCGGCGAATGAAGTAAGCATGATGACTTTGACTTCCGGCGCGGCCGTCACAATCTCACGACAGGCATCAATGCCGCTGCCACCGGGCAAACGAATATCCAGCACCACCACTTCGGGCCGATGCTGTAAAGCCTTTTGCACAGCTTCCTTGGCATTGCCCGCTTCATCCACCACCGTGAAACCGGGCTGCCGTTCCAACAGCGCGCGCAAGCCCAAGCGTACCACTTCATGGTCATCGACGATGATGATCCGCAGATGCTTGTTCAACGCAGAAATCCCCCGCTGAAGAAAGTTTGGTCGCAGTGAGTATATCACATTTTAAGCGCGCGCTGCTCGGAACCACACTGGCAACGCCATTGCTTAAAGAAGAGAAACCCCCAACATCTTCGTTGGGGGCCATTTGAACAAACCTTGATGAGACGCGCTTAGCCTGTTGAGGTCAAGCGTGTTACGATGTGCAGCCCGCGCCGCCAGGGAATATCGCCGGATCCAGCGCATTGGGATCCATGGTCAAATTCGGCTCGATGTGATTGCCCGATTCATCCCATACGCGCAGCTGCTGGGTCTTGATCTTACAGCGGCGCGAACGCATCAGGTAATTAGCGGCGCCACCTGTCTTCTCTTCCCAGTTGCCGGTATCAGGATTTTCAAGCGCAAAGTGATACTTGCCATCTCCGCCACTACCCCACACGTTGACATTACACGTATAGTTATTCCCATCGAATGTACAGAACTGAAAACTGAAGCCGTAGCCGAGCGGCTCGGCCGCCGCTGATTTAGTCGGCGAAGGTGGAGCCCCAGTGGGGGTGGCTGGCTTAGGTGTCACGGGCGGTTTCGTCGGACCTGGTGTGCGTGTGGGCGCAGGCGTCTTGGTTTGTGTCGCCGTCAACGTTGGAGTCGGGGTATCCGTTGGCACCTTGGTGGGTGTGGGCGTATCGGTCAGGCGCGTTAAGGTCGTCGCCGCCGGCAACTCTTGCAACTCTTCCGGCTTTAGGCCGGTAACAGCCGCGTCAATCCAACCGGTCACTCCATCGAATGTTTCAATGCGCACCCACTTTGAATCGTCAGTGCGGGCTTTGACAAAGAACCGCGAACCGGCTGGCAGCAGGCCCTCGATTTGCGCCGTCGGATCGCTGCCCGCTTTATCGCGTAGTTCGGCTTCTTTTTCCAGGCTCAACAGTTTAGTCGTAAGCGGCGCAGCGGTTGGAGTGCTCACTGCTTCTTTAGTCAAATTAGCCACAGCCGCTACCGTTTTCGTCAAATCCGCTGCGGCCGATTCGGTGAGTTGGATATTAGCGACCGCTGCCGGCGGAGTGGCCGACGGCGTTTCCCCGCGACCGCTCATCACGGCAATGACACCCATAGCGACGATAGCGACCAGCGCAAGCCCTAACACAGGCACCAACCAACCAGGCCGTTTCTTCTCCCCTGCCGGGGCTGCCACGGGAGCCGCCACCGGAGCGGCAGCTGATGGAGTAAACACGACAGTTGAGGGGGCGACTACCGCCGCGCCTGCCACCACCGTTTTCGGTGCGGACACTTGTGTACCCGATTGTTCTTTCGGTGCCGTCGCGGCCGTGGGCAACGGTGTGCCCCCCCCGCCCACCCGACCGACCAGCGTGGCGCCCGTCAATTTGATGGCCGCGCCTTTGGCCGCATTCGCTTGCGAATCTTCGGGCGACATGCCTGTGGCTTGGCGCAGATTCGCTGACAGATCGGCCACCTTCTGGTAGCGATCATTCGGATCTTTTGCTAAAGACTTCAAGATCACACGATTGAGATCGTCAGAGATATCGGGCTTCAGGGCTCTCGGCAGCGGCAGTGGCTCATTGATGTGCTTTAACACGACCGCTAACGGCGTATCCGCATCATAGGGCAGGCGCCCCAGCACCAATTGATAGAGCATCACGCCCAACGAGTATATATCGCTGCGTTCGTCGCCGGGCTGGCCCATGCCTTGTTCGGGCGCCATATAACTGGGCGTCCCCACCATCGCGCCGCTGGCCGTAAGATTAGACATGCTGACAATTTTGGCAATGCCGAAGTCGGTGAGGATGACCTGGCCTTCCAGCGTGATCATCACATTGGCGGGCTTCACATCACGGTGCACCATGCCGCGCTCATGCGCATACTTCAACGCCGAACCCACCGACAGAATGACGCGGGCCGCATCGTCCAGCGCCACCCACTGGCCCTGCGTTTCCAAATTCTGCATGCGGCTCTTCAACGTCTCGCCGCTGATGAACTCCATCACCATGTAGGACACGCCGCCTTCGACATCGAAGTCGTAGACTTGCACGATGTTGGGATGACGCAGCGTCGCCACGACTTTGGCTTCACGCTCGAAACGGGTGAGAAATTCCTTTTCGTCGGCCAGGAAAGCGTGCATCATCTTGATCGCCACATAGCGATCGAGATTAGGTTGATACGCTTTATACACTTCGGCCATGCCGCCTCGTCCCAGATGTTCGACGATGCGGTATTTGCCAATCGTCCGCCCGATCATCGGGTCCATGGTTCCTTCTCCTCGCTGTCCCGCCAGCGTTGGTATTCCACTTTCATGCAGCGATCCATCACAACCACTAGACCTGCGTCATACGCCCGGCGGGCCGCCTCGTGATGAATCACACCCAATTGCATCCACACGGCTTTCGCGTGAATGGCAATGGCTTGCTCCACAAGGTCTGGCACGAACTCCGGCCGCCGGAAAATGTTGACGATATCGATCGGGTGTTCACGGGCCGCCGTTAACAGATCAGGATAGGCCGGCAAGCCCAGCACGGTTTTGATCGTGGGATTGATCGGCACGATCGTGTAACCGGCCGATCGCAAATACGACGCGACATCGTGACTGGGTCGCCAGGATTTTTCAGAGAGGCCCACCACGCCGATCGTGTGGGCCGATTTTAGCAGTTCACGAATTTGATCGTCGAGCGCCATTTATCCGATCGCTTCCGGCATCGAGAATAGGACGTCCTGCGTTTGCAGCACTTCGCCTTCGTAAACCAATTCGATCTGCACGCGATAGGCGCCGCCCGGGATGGGCTGCTTGACGTGCAGCGTAAGCAACAAATTGCGTTCCATCGTCCCCACAACAGTCAGGCTGCGTTCTTCTTCGCCAGCGGGGCGGTACAAGCGAACTTCCAGGTTGGGGTACTCCAGAAAGGGCGTTAAGGTGATGCTTAACGCCACGCGATAGCCATCGGGCGACGGATGCGCCGCAGCTTCTGTAATCCGCACCTCGCGCGGTGGGAGAGGCACTTCGGCTTCATCGGAAAAAAACATGAGGGACATGTGGCTCTGCTCCCAACTTGATTCAAATTATACACCATCAAGCCTATAACATTCCAAAGTCGCTTGACGCGCCTACGACATCGCTTCCCAGTGACGGCCGGTCAACACGCCGGCCAGGGTAGTATAGGGTCATGTTGATGCACGTTATCCTCCCTGAATTCGCTACCCACGACGGGCGCAATTCTACCATGCCGCTCGCTGGTTTGACCGGGAGATCACGGCCTGTTACAATTTTACTTAGGAGCCACCTCATGCTCTATTCACCGACGTTCACACCTCTGCTTCACGGCGCAGCCGGCATCCTCGATGAGTTATTGTTGTTCGGCGCGCCGCTCGTCGTGGCGATCATCATCCTCGCCATCGCCAGTCGGCGGGCGCGCCAAAAGGCCCAACCGCGCGAGCGTGCTCCACGCGGCACGACCAAGCCGCCGAAGCCACCGGAAGCTTAATCCTCGACACTTTTAATGAAACAGTAATGAAGTATTAACTCAATCGTAACTTAATTTGGCCCCCGCCAAATGCGCTGCAAACTTTCCTCTATTATCATCTAAGTAATAAGTCAATCCAAACAAGAAGGCAGCAGGAAAAGTCGGGACACGCTGAAGACCAACCATGGTCTTCAGCGTACCTGCATTTAGAGAGCATTTTTCCAGGCATCTGCGCGATCAGGTTCGCCCAGGCAGAAGAGCAGAGCATATTGTCACGTCAAGTAAACACGTTTTGGACAGACTGCAAACCAGATCGGGCGTTTTCATTGAACCTTTTTCAATGCCTGTGGCGACTATACCCATAATTCTTCGCAAAGGAGTTCCGATGAAAAAAGTGTTCGCAGCAGTCGTATTGTCATTAGTTTTTGTTCTTTCAATAGGTGTCACCCTGGTTATTGCGCAGCAAGATCAACCCCCCATTCCAATTGATCCATCCGCCAATCTCCAGCAGCCGATTACGGCCACCGTTTCAAGTTCGGTCGAACCCACCACAGATTCGATCGAGTTGAAGCTGCAATCGGGCGCGTTCGATCCGCTCGTCAGCGTACCCAACCTCCCGGCCAATCTAAGTCTCACGGCCTATGCGGCAGATGGCGCGGGGTATTACTTAGTGCAATTCACCGGCCCTATTTTCCCTGAGTGGAAGATGGCATTGGAGAAGATGGGGGCAACCGTACTGGATTACGTCCCGCAATTTGCCTATATCGTGCGGATGAATAAGGCAACAGCTGACCAGCTGAGTAGTCTACCCGAAGTCCGCTGGGTGGGCCTCTATCAACCCGCCTATCGCCTGAGCACGGCGCTCGACAAACCGATGAACATGGCGCTGCCGGGTAAAACCACCCAAGTGGTCGTGCGGGCCTTTACGGGTGAATCGGGCAGCCGCATGCGCGTCCAATTAGAGACACTCGGCGCCAGTATCATCGCCGAAGCGCAAGACAGCGGCGGCGGCGCACAATTCAAGATTGAACTGCCCACTACCGCTCTAGCCAGTGCCGCCAATCTCGGCGGCGTTGCCTGGATTGAGCCGTGGGTGCCTTACACGGTCACCAATTCCATTGCGCGCAGCAACCTGATCATGAAAAAGGATCTGGTTGAGCAGCGACTCAGCCTCTATGGCGCGAGCCAGATCGTGGTCGTCGGTGACACGGGGGTTAGCACGGGCAACCCGGCGACCATCAACGCCGATTTTGCGGGTCGTATCTTCACCGGCACCACCGGCCCGGCCAGCACCTGTCACAATTGGACTGATGCCAACGAACACGGCACGCACGTGGCCGGTTCGGTGCTGGGCAGCGGCGTCAACAGCGGCGCAGTCACAACCACCCATTCCTATGCGGGCACGCAGGCCGGNNGATTCACGCAATGCCGATCGGTTTATCTGGGAGCACCCGGATATGACGGTCCTCTTCGCGGCCAGTAATGATGGCATCGATGCGAACGGCGATGGCATGATCGATCCTGACTCCATCGGGGCGCCCGGCACCGCGAAAAATGTCATTACGGTCGGCGCTTCAGAAAACCAGCGCGCCACGGGTGGTTACAATCCTGGCGGCCCCTGTTCTACCTGGGGGACCTGTTGGCCCTCCGACTATCCCGCCAACCCGGTCAAAGATGATCCGCTTTCAAATAATGTCTCCGGTATGGTGGCCTTCTCGAGTCGCGGCCCAACCGATGATGGGCGGCTTAAGCCGGACATCGTCGCACCCGGCTCTAACATCGTCTCCGTCCGTTACGAAGGCACGGGGACCGGTTGGGGCGTTTACGATTCTCACTATCTCTATATGGGCGGCACGAGCATGGCGACTCCGTTAGCCGCTGGTGCCACCGCCATTGTGCGTGAGTTTTACTCCGTTACTTACAGCATCACCAATCCCACCGCGGCTCTGCTCAAAGCCACGTTGATTAACGGTGCGGCGGATATGACACCGGGACAGTATCGAACCGCTGTTCCCGACGGCAGCAAAGACGATGTGACTCGCCGGCCGGATAATAATCAGGGCTGGGGGCGCGTCGATTTAGCCAACAGCCTCATTTACGATGCTCCACGCCAACTGTGGTTTTACCAACACCCGACCGGCCTGGGCACAAATCAAGAATACTCGGCCACTTTCAGCGTGTTGGATAACCAGCATCCGTTCCGTGTCTCGTTAGCCTGGTCGGACTACCCCGGCACTGAAGCAGCGGGCGGCGGATTGGTCAACGACCTCGATCTGCGCGTCGTCGCGCCGGGCGGCGGCGTTTATTACGGCAACGACATCGTGGGCGACGGCTTACTGGATGGCGATCGCGATCACCTTAACAATGTGGAAGGTGTGGACTTTGGCCAACCGCTGCTGGGGCAATATGTGGTTTACGTCAAAGGTTACAACGTGCCGCAAGGCCCCCAGCTCTTCGCGCTCGTCGTGAGTGGCGACCTGCAAGGGAATGTGGGCTATTTGACCGGCCAGATTAAGAATGCGACCAACCTGCTGCCGATTTCAGACGCGACGGTGACAGCCAGCAGCGTGACCCGCACGCTTAGCACCAAGAGCGATGCCACAGGCCAGTACTGGATGCCCATCTACGCGGGAACCTACACGGTTACCGCTGCGGCCTACGGTTATCAATCGAACACAGTACTCGGAGTCTCCGTTGCTACCAGTTTGACAACCACCCAAGACATCACTCTGACGCCCCTCTCAACCTACATCGTCTCCGGTACCGTCAGAGATGCGACGACGAACTGGCCCTTGTATGCCAGTGTGAACATCACGCCTTATCCTAGCGGCGCCATCTGGACCGATCCGGTGACAGGTTTCTACACCGTCACACTGCCCGAAAATAGTGCCGTCACATTCAGTGTAGCAGCCTGGACGCCCGGTTACATTACCACCAGCCGCACCTTCACCGTGACAGGCAATCGCACCGAGAATTTCAACTTGAGTATCGATGCCCTCTCCTGTACAGCGCCAGAACATCAATTGAGTTCGGCGACAATGCTTACTGAGTCGTTTGATACTATTACGAGTTTTCCCAGCGGCAACTGNNCACGGTCCATCCCGCCAACGGTGGCACACACAGTGGCGCGCGACTCGCCTACTTCAACTCATGGACAGCCACCAGCGGGAGAGCCACGCGGCTGTATCGCACAGTTGGTTTGAATCTGAGCAGCTACACGACTGCGCAAGTCGCCGTTTGGGTCTATCACGACACACAATATTCAAATGCAGACACCATTCAAGCCCAGATATCTACGAATGGCGGCACAGTCTGGAATAGCGTCGGAACGGCAATCAATCGCTATGATGGATCGGCCGGCTGGAAACAACACACGATCGATCTCAGCAGCTATACTGGCGCAAGTATGNNCTATGGCAATGATACCCATATCGATGATGTCACTGTAACGGCCAGTACCTGCACGCTGCAAAATGGCGGCCTTGTCGTCGGCAACGTCTATGATGCCAGCACGCTGACTCCATTGAGCGGCGCAACTGTTGCTAAGGCTGGTGGCACAACCACCACCGACGTGAACGGCTTCTATACACTCTTCTCGCCAAGCGGTTCGCGCACTTTCACGGCGACCATGACGGGTTACATTCCGGGTGTGACGACGACCAATGTCGTGCAGAGCACGACCCAACGGGTTGATTTCTACTTGCCCTTCAACACAACGGGGTACACCTGGACAGGAAACACTGACACCAATTGGTTCGTTGCCGCCAATTGGAATCCCGCTGCTGTGCCTACCACCACGGGCAGTGTGGTCATTCCAACCGCACCTGTTGGCAATCGCTGGCCCATCCTCACCGGCACGGCCACCGTCAACGATCTTACACTGCAAAGCGGCGCAGTGCTGACCGTCTCGCAAGGCATCACGCTCTACGTGAACGGCCTGGTCGCCAACAACGGCTCACTCGCCCAAATCAAAGATGTGCCCGCCAGTGCGACGACTGAATTCCTGCGCATCACCGATGCCTCCGGCACCATCGACAAATATCACGGCGTCGATCTGACGCCGGGCACTACCGCTATGGGCGTGACGGCCGTTCAGATCAAAGGGAACCAATCGGCTTGCACGACGGTCCCCGGTGACCCGATCATCCACCGCTGCTACCGGATCGATCCCACGACACAGACCTCGGCCACCGTGCGTTTCTGGTTCACCGAGGCCGAGCGCAATGCGCAGCCCGCCAATACCTTGAAGTTGTGGCATTGGGGTCCGTGGGCACAGGTTGGCGGCGCTGGCAACTATACCTACTCGGAAGGCGGGGCGGCCTGCACTTCGGGCGGCGGACAAGCCTGTTGGTTCCAGTCGACGGGCGTGGCCAGCTACTCGCCGTTTGCGTTGGGCAGCGGATCGGCCCCCACGGCCCTGCGCCTAATTCAGATCGACGGGCGGAGTTCGACGGCCCTGCCTCTGTTACTGCTGGCTGCAGCAATCGCGCTCGGTTTGAGCATGAGCCTGATCATTCTCAAACGCCGCCGAGCCTAATCTGCCTGAACTAAGATCATCGCCTCCGTCTTCAGAGTTGAAGCCGGAGGCGATTTTGTTGGTAGCCTCTTGTAGATGAGGAATAGAGTGTAACGCAAAAGTGTTGGTGACTTTTTCGCCAACGCTCCCGCTGGATGACAATCCAGCGGTTCGGAACGGCGGATTGTCATCCGTCTTAAGCCCACCCTACAGTTTTGCGTTATATCCTGAGGAATAGATTGAGTGACGTCTGAGACGATCTATGAAGCCCGCGTGCCGGAAGGGCCGATGCGGTGCGAAGCCGCTTACTTGGCGCGGAAAGCGTGCTTCACCAAATTCGTATCAAAGAATTCGCCGGCTTCGCCAGTGGTGGCATACTGATAGACGGCGGCGGTGTAGATGCCGTTCAGCGCCGAACTGATCAACCCCACGCCGATCAGGAGCAACACAAAGCCCGCGATCGCAGCGAGGATCAGTCCCACCGATTGCGTTGACGCGATGACGATTATCACCGGCACAAACAACAGGATCAACCCGATCGTGATCAATCCGAACACCGCGCCCAGGCCGAAGTTGCCGACGATCTGTTCGCCCCACGTCTTCTTGAGCAGTGCGCCGCTGCGCTTTACCGCGTCGATAGGCCCCACACCTTCGATGACTAGGATGGGCACTGCCAGATACGTGATGATGTTCCAGGCCAGGCCAAACAGCGATGAGACAATGCGGCCCACTATCCCGCGCTCGGCAATCGCGCGCAGAATCATACCCACCGTGGCTGAGATCAGCGCGTAACCCAGAATCGAGCTAAAGTGCTGGCTGGCGATACGCAGCCCGTCGCGCACCGTCGGGTCGCCGCCTTTCAAGCGGATCATGGCCGCGCCGACCAGCGCCGAGTTGGAAAAGATCACGACGGTGTACTGCACCAGATAGAACAGGAAACTGAACAGGTATAGCCCAATTTGGCTGCCGCCGCCATCGCTGAGCCTGTCGAACATGCGCGTCAGCGCCATAGGCACGATGAACGTGATCGTGACGATGATCGAGCCGATGAAGGCAATGATGGGAAAGACGATCAACTCTTTGTCGGCGCGCAGCACCGCCCAACTCGCTTTGACCAGACTCCAACTATTGGACAGACGTGACATGGTTGTGGCTCCTTGAAGATGAGATGGCAGGTTGCTCGATGAAGACAGGTTGATCATATCACAAATCGCCGTAGGGGCGAGGCAATCGCACCATGATTCGCGTTGATCGGCCTCCTCGCCACGGCGAATGCCTCGCCCTTACCGCTCCCGTGGCCGCAAAGCGTGCACCGCTCGTGTTCGTTGACGCCGCCGATTCATGCGCTACTGTGGCTCAGAATTGATTGACCTAAACTATGGATCTTAGCGAGTGAGTGTCATGACTAATAGTACAAGATAGGGAACCAGCAGCAAGAGTGGAACATATCTTTCGACCCTCGATAACCTTACATAGTTACGGTTACCCTTTTTATCCTGCAAAATTTGCCATTCGCGCGAATAGCAAGCAAACGGTAATTCTCTTTCCATTTCATGTATAACTTGGAATTTCAGGGAGTTAAGCTGTCGATAAGAATTTACATTAATGATCCACAAAATGTTTAAAGCAATTCCCATAAATGCCATTAATAGAAACACCAATTTCTGCACATCCGGCGGCGTATTTGTCCCAATGGCAAAAGGCACCACAACAAGTATTGCTGTAAGCAACGATGAATAGACCTTGCTTGCGTCAATTCTTCGGGCACTTACTCTATCTGTCATTTCAACGTAAATCTTATATTGCTCTAGCAATAGATTCGAATATACTTTGTCGACTGAATTCTCGGCCATACAAATCTCCTAAGAAGTGATCCGGATTTATCCTTTCATCTTCCTTTGGGTTCTATCCCTTGTTAATCTCCAAAAAAGAATGGAAAGGCAAGTTAATCAAGAATCTTTCCTGTCCAGTTGCTTCTGCAATTTTGCGAGCCAAAGCTCGAATAACCTCTTCTCTATTTTCATCGTACATGAATTCAAATCTATCTTTGCCTGTTTCCAACCCGAGAAACGTAGCCTCGCACAGAAGATCTATGACGTACTGCGTTCTCTCAAGGGCTATACCGGCTTTTTCTGCGAACTGCACAATTTGATCACGCGTTACAATTTCATCTACGCCAACAAATTGATAGGCTAGCTTTTCCAAATGCTCTAGCTGTGCGCCGGTTTCTGCTTCTAAAGCGTTGAATGCATAATGTGAGTACTGTTCCTCGGCCTTCAATATATCGATCTCCTCCACAATTGTATGCTTTAAGTTTACTGCACGCGCAAGCGCGGCTTTACAAAAATAGATCATATCACGCGGTCGAGGAATAATATGGTTAGTGATGTAGTCTCTCGCATGTACTTGATTAACTCTTTCGACAAAAAACCTCGTCCATATTTCATCAGGTAAAACACTACTATCTAGCTTGCTCATAAATCTCTCTTCAATTACATTCTGCAGCAGCGAGTGGTCATTCCAGTCAAGGCGCCTAAATACCAGTTTGTCTCTCTCGCGCGCTACTCGCATAATATGTTCGAAAATGTCACTCCGAAGAAAGATTAAAAGAGACAACCTGACTTGACGCCAACTTACTCCACTCCGTTGATACTCTTCAGAGATTGCTCTACTTACACTAAGTAACCCAAATAGAAAATCGGACAACAAAGCTAAATTGGAATCACGCGTCCAAGCTTTATCTAGATTGTCAATCAGTACGCAAACGCGCTCTCTCTTTTGTAGGGCTCGGCCAAGGATCTCTCTTAATTGCTGCAAAACTTTGCTATGCAGAATCTCGCTAACTCGTGAACGCTGTTGCATAATGGGCTGAGTAGCATCAATTTGACACAACTCCTTTAATATGCGCTCCATTCTTACCGTAAATTCGAGTCGTACCAGATCTGAATACTCGTCGACATATTTGCAGAGCTGTTCTTCTTCTGGGCGTCGTACATAGTGCGGAGGTTTTGCTTCTAGCTCCGCGACGACACTTTGAGCTAGCTCGGTATATACCAGAAACTTCCAAAGGCTTTCGAGCATGTATCCTTGTTCAGCTTTTGAAATACTCGATCTGAGCAGTTCCAAAACGCCTTCTAGTTCGTAAGCGACTGGTTTGATGATGCATACATGGTTTCGTGGATCTTTGCGCAAGGTATCCGCAACTTTGTAAAGCGTTGCAGTTTTTCCAGTTCCCTTTCGTCCCACATAGATTACAGACTGTGGAGTTCGAATTGCTTCCTGAAATATCGCCGTGGGAATAAAATACTCAAGAAGATCTTGCTGCTGTTCATTCTCGGCGATATCTTCACCAAGGTTTATACTTTGAAGTACAACTGCAGATTGAATTTCGGTGGCATGTTCTTGAACCTTACTGCGGCGTTCCAGATAAGACGTTTCAATCTCTGCCAGCCAAAGGTTGGCAGAACTAATACAACTTGCCGCTGTTGAATGCACTTGCAACAGATCTTTATAGTCGACTGGCGGGACGTAGGGTGAATGTGCCAGCATCAGAATTGGTTTTTCAAATCCATATGCCATTCCGCACACGAATGAATACTTAGCATTCTCAATACCTTCGCCAAAATGATTTAAC
>PMCF01000391.1 GCA_003154115.1 Anaerolineae bacterium | reverse complement strand
TCGCCGGGTAATTCGATTTGCGCCACGACCCGATCGGTGCGCGGTCCGGCCACCGGGTTGAAGACAATGATCGGCACACTCTCGTCAGCGATACACGTATCAACTGATGCAGCCAACTGCGCCAGACTCTCCGCGATGATCGGCGCGACGATTTGTTCGACCCAGTCGAAACGCAAGGCCATTTCGGCGTGCATCTGGTCAATGCCGCAGCCGCAGATCGAATCGTGCGGATGGTTTTGGAGCAAGTACTTCCAGGCGAGATGAATAAGCGGTTGAAAGGATGAAGCTGTATTTCCGCCTTCATCCTTCAGCCTTTCGCCTTCCAAATCGGCAAACGCAGCGAATGGCTCGCCCCATTTTTCCAGCAGCATTTGCGCGCGGGCGTTGCGCTGCTTGATCCACATGCGCGTGGACGTGACGCCGGGCAGAAGATGGTGACGTTTGGAATTGCGTAACTCGCCGTGCACGACGCTGAGCTCGATGTTGCGTTCGGCGATGTCCGCTTGCACTTGCGCGACGTACATTGGCAGCGACGCGTGGACGATCTCGACATCGCTGATTTGTTCGCGGGCGACGCGCAGCAGGTGAGACAGATCCGCCCACGGCTCCATGTGATCGTTACCGTTCAAGAGCAGAATGTTGGATGTCACCGCGTGCGGAGCGAGCGAATGCCATGCTTGATCCAGATTGCGGACAAAGCTCACGTCATCATGTCCAAGCCAGGCCGCATTGTCGTAGCCGTCGCGCAAGTAACAGGCCAGGACTTGCGAACCGTCGGGCGCTTGCCACGCGACTTCGGTCGGCTCATCGGCCAACCCGCGCCGAAAGACGGCCGCGTCGATGCTCAGCCCACGCAGGATTTGGGGCATCTGGCTGATGTGCCCAAAGGGATCGGGGATGTAACCGACGGGCTGTGTATCGCCGAAATCACGCGCAATGCGCAGGCCGCGAGTCAGATTGCGAATGATGGCCTCGCCGCTGACCAGGAACTCATCGGGCAGCACGTACCACGGCCCGATTTGCAACCGGCCCGCGCCGACGAGATCGCGCAACACGTGTTCGCGGTCGGGGCGCACTTCCAGGTAATCTTCAAGGACGATGGTTTGCCCGTCGAGCAGGAAGTATTTGTAATCGGGGTCGGTCGCAAAGATGTCGAGCAGTTTATCCACGCAGCGGATCAGCCGTGCGCGATAAACCTGAAACGGCTCGTACCATTCGCGATCCCAGTGGGTGTGTGAAACGACAAATAGTTTTTGCATTCGCAAACTCTTTCTGGCTACCGTCATTGCGACCCCGCCAACGGCGCGGGGCAGGTGAGCGCTGTTTGCGACGAAGCAATCTCGTGCTGGCCAACTCTGAGATTGCTTCGCACGCCTTGCCCGCCGCAGAGCGGCGGAGGCGCGCTGGGCGAAAGCGCTCGCAATGACGCCAACGGCTTGACCGATATGATCAACGCTCGACTCCCAGGATTTTGAGACGATAGATAAACTGATAGGCCCGCTCTAGCAGCCGATAGGCCGCGAGCGTGTCGGGACCGCAGCTCGCCGTGCCTAGGCCGCGATGCGCGCCATCCAAATTCAGAATCACCTGGGGGCGCGGAGAAAGATCGGTGGTATGCCTGGCTGCAAACAGGTCGGCATCGGTGTAGTGGCTGGCTGAAAACTCAATGGTGGGTTCCCCTTCAACGCGCAGGCCCGCGCCTTGCGCGTTCGCCAACGTCAGCCAGCGCACATCCGTCTTGTGGCCGTGTTCTTGCGGCATGATGTACGGCACATACTGCTCGGCCACAGTACTCGCATAACGTCCTACCATCGCCGCGGCTTTGCGGTCAGGATAATTCTCCCACGGTCCGCGCCCGAACCATTCCAATTGCGTCAGGCCTGGCACAAGGATCAAATTCACGCCAACGCGCGGCAGGTCTTGAATATCTTTGCCGGGACGCACGCGATTCTCAACCAGTAAATCGCCCGAGGATAAAAGGGTAAAACGCTGAGTGTGCAGAAAATCGCTCCATTGTCCGCGCCCGGACGCACGCTGAACAATCTCGACGGTTGGCTGATTTTTTGCGCGAATGAGCCGCACTCGCTGCAACGAGTGAGTGATGTGCGGCAGTCCCAGTTCGAGCCAGCGCGTGAGCGTGGGGCTGGGTTCCCTGTCCTGCAACAACTTGATGCCATCGTTATCGGTTGCCGCGCGCCAAACGTTCAACCCGGGGCCACGCTCGATAACGTTCGTCTCTGCACCGAACTCGATTAGCGTGCCGATCGCTTTATCAAAGACCGCGCGGATCGCACCCGCTTGCAGCACGATGGCGTGGTCGTCCTCTTCTGCAAACACCGGAATCGTCGCACGTCCGATCGGCTTGGATGCGCGCGACGGTAAGGCCAGTTGCTGCCATGCGACTTCATGTTCGGCCTTGGCCCACTCGGTAACGTGGCGCTGATAAAATCGGAAGTTGAGAAATCGCTCGCCGGGCTGATCGGTCTTAAGCATCAACGTCACATCAAGCGCTTCCCTCGGCGCGATGTTGAGCGGCGGCAGTCTGCCGGATTGCACGCACTCACCATCGATGGTCAGTTCCCACTTGCCAACTAAATCAGCGAGTGACGTGAAGTCACGCTGGTTGATAACCCGAATGTGCCCGCGCGCATTCACCGCTTCGACGCGCACCGGCTGCGCGAGATGCTTGAATTCATACAGGGCGGGATGCGGGATCCGATCGGGCCACACCAGCCCATCGGCTACGAAATTTGCATCGTTCGGCACGTCGCCGAAATCGCCGCCGTAAGCCCAATAGTTTTTTTCAGTCTCATCGGTTTGTTTGATACCATGATCGATCCATTCCCAGATGAAACCGCCTTGCAGCCCCGGATACTTTTCGAAGGCCGCCCAATAGTCTGCCAGCGAGCCGTTGCTGTTGCCCATCGCGTGCGAGTACTCGCACAGAATCATCGGACGCCAGTCCTGGCTGGTTTGCGACCAGTGAATAATGTCCTTGATTTCAGGATACATCGGGCAGACTAGGTCGGTGGCGTGATGCCCGCCCGACCAGCGCGGCCCGGGCGCATTGCGGATCGCGCCTTCGTAATGCAAGGGTCGCGATGGATCGGCGCCGCGCACCCAGCCCGCCGCCGCGTCGTGATTTGGCCCGTAGCCGCTTTCGTTGCCCAACGACCAGGCGATCACGCTCGGATGATTCTTGTCGCGCTCGACCATGTTGCGGACACGCGCGACGAAGGCCTGAGTGTAACGCGGGTCGCGGCACAGATCGTGATAGAAGGCGTGCGACTCGATATTCGCCTCGTCCACCACATACAGACCATACCGATCGCACAGATCGAGCCAGGCCGGATCGTTGGGATAATGCGAGGTGCGGACGGCGTTCACGTTGAACTGCTTCATCAGGCGCGCGTCGGCTTCCAGCGTCTCGTAACTTACCGCCTTGCCGGTCGTGTCATCGTGATCGTGACGATTCACGCCTTTGATCAGCACGCGCTGACCGTTGACAAGCAACTGCCGATCGCGCACTTCGACTTTGCGGAAGCCCACGCGACAGGCGGTACTCTCGTCGCCGCGCGACGCGTCGCCGTGCGGCGTTTTCAAGGTCACGACGAGCGTGTAGAGATTCGGCGTTTCTGCCGACCACAACTTCGGCGCACGAATAGGTTGTTCGATGTGCACTTCGTTTCTTGGGCGATTCGGCCCGCCCACTCGTGCCGTCAACGGCGATTTGAACACCGCGCGTTGATGGGCGTCGAACAACTGGAATTCAACCGTGCAGTCCGCATGTGATTCGCCGGCAAAGCCGACTTGAGCGGTGACGTGCAAAATTCCATCGCGCACGCTTCGCGTATCCGCGAGATCGGCGCGTGCGAAAACATCTTGCAGATGCGGCACACTCGTCGCATACAGGTAAACCGATCGTTGTAGTCCCGCCTGCCACCAGTGATCCTGGTCCTCGATGAAACTCGCATCCGACCATTGCGCCACCACCGCGACCAACTCATTCGTTTCGCCGAAGCGCACCGCATGGGTCACGTCGAACTCGGCGGGCGTGCGCGCATCCTTGCTGAGACCGATCGGTTGGCGATTGACGTAGACGTACAGCGCGCCTTCGCAGCCGCCGAAATGCAGCACGATGCGACGATTGCGCCAACTGTCTGGCACGGCGAATGTGTGGCGATAAATCCCCGTGGGATTTTCGTCTGGCACATGCGGCGGCTCTTGCGGAAACGGCATGACGATGTTGGTGTAATGCGGCTTGCCAAAGCCCTGCATCGTCCAGTTGCCGGGCACTTGAATGGGCGACCAGTCGTCCGCATCAAGTTCGGCGTAAGTCGCCTGCGCTGGGCGGGATTTGACCTTGAACTGCCAGGTGCCGTCCAGGCCTATGAACCAGGGAGATTTTGCACGATCCAGCGTTAGCGCGGCCCCGGCAGATGGAAAGGGGATCAGCGTGGCACGCGGTGGCAGCAGGTTGAGGCCCGGCAACTGCGGCATCTCCCAGGTTTTTTCGCCGCCGAGATAGAGCAGGGGCAAAATCGCTGAACGATCTTCATGGCTTTGATTCGACACGACTGGTTTCCTTGACAAAGGTGGATTCCAAAACGGCGCCATCTTACCACAGCTCAACAGGCTTTGCTGTATGGTCGTGGTAAAGAATCCAACATTCACCTTGGCGTCCAGAACGTTAATGAACTATAGCCGAACACGATCATCTCGCTTCTATTGTTAAATTTCGGTCAGAATTTGCTTCGCCTATTGCTTTGCAAGATTTCCTCATGTAAAATATAGTGAGCATTGGGGTTCATTGGGAATTGCCGTGGTA